>JAAELR010000441.1 GCA_024226455.1 Paracoccaceae bacterium | reverse complement strand
CGGTCCAGCCGTAAAGAAGATCATCCCAGGCCCCGCCAGAAAGCTGATCGTTGCCCTCTTCGCCGTCCAGAACGTCGAGCCCGTTCTCGCCAAGCAGCGTATCGTCACCGGCGCCGCCCAGCAGGGTGTCATGCCAATCGCCTCCGTTAAGCTCGTCGTCGCCGATCCCGCCATCGAGCAGATCCTGACCACCTTCTCCCAAAAGCGTGTCGTTGCCGTTTTCGCCTTCAAGAGTGTCGTCACCGGTCCCGCCGGAAACCACGTCATCGCCATCGCCCGCAGATATCAAATCTGCCAGGGCCGTTCCAGTAATTACGTCTGCGTTTGCGGTTTCATCGAGAAAGGTATCACCGGTGTCCGAAGATGATTCATCATCGTCGTCGTCCAGCAGGAAAATCAGCCCGACGAAACCCAAAAGAATTGCAAGACCGATCATTTCTTCCCCCCCCGAGGTTACAGCCCAAGAGATTAACGAAAACTGGAGTGAACACAAGAGTTTCCGGAGGAGGCTTCTACTTGGGAAACAATGCAAGATAACGTCAATGATTGTTCGCCGTAACGCTAAAAAAAACGACCTTCACAACGTGCTGAAACCAGTGTTCATGGAATGCTGCGCGAGCGTAACTCGCGCGCGAGTTGCGCCCAGCAGGGCCGTCTTTACCTAGCCCCACAGGGCATACAGAATCTCAACCGGTTGCCCCGGGCAATATCCGCCGGCAAACCCTCTTTTAGGTCTTGCCAGGTTTTCGCCGACCTCAGAACCGCGAGATGCGGCGGGTGGCTTTCATGGTGTTCTTGGCCCGGTCCGCCATATCCCGGTCCTGCCCGTCATTGCGGCGCTCGGTCTGCGGGGCGTCGCTGGACCGGCCCATCTTGCGGCTTGCCATATCGATGCCAGCGTCGATGCCGCGCCCGACGACACGGCGCATCAGCAGCCTTATAACCATGTTGATCAGTTGATTGGCGTTCATTTGCCCCTCCTTCCGCCTCAACCGCCCTGATACCGGCGAATTGGGGCGATTGTTTGTCACTCCTCGAACATCTCGCTTTGATCTTCGGGCCCATTATCACCGTCGCCATCATCCTCGCCACCCGCCGCGCCAGGCAGATTGCCCGGCTGCGGACGGTTGTCGAGCAGCCCGGCGGCGCGCAGTTCCTTCAGACCCGGCAGATCGCGGGCGCTCTCAAGCCCGAAATGGTCGAGGAATTCTTCCGTTACCACAAAGGTCACGGGCCGGCCGGGGCTCATCTTGCGGCGCCCGAAGCGGATCCATTCCAGTTCCAGCAGCTGATCGACCGTGCCGCGCGACACCGAAACGCCGCGGATCTCTTCAATCTCGGCCCGGGTGACGGGCTGGTGATAGGCGATGATCGCCAGCGTCTCGATGGCCGCTCGGCTCAGCTTGCGGGTCTCGACGCGTTCCTTTTGCATCACAAAGCCCAGATCGGGCGCGGTGCGAAAGGCCCAGGCATCGCCGACCTTTACCAGCGTCACCCCCCGGCCCTCGTAACGCTTGCACAAATAGACCAGCGCCTCGGCCGCGTCACTGCCAAGCGGCAGGCGCGCGTTCAGCTCCGCCATCCCGACCGGCTCGGCGCTGGCGAACACGATCGCCTCGATCATGCGCTCCTGCTCGGCAATCGGCGGCGCTTCGAACAGGGTCTCTTCTTCGTCGTCACGTTCAGCCATGGCTGTCTTTCCGGCGGATCTGGATCGGGGCATAGGTTTCGGCCTGGCGCAGCTCGATGCGGCCCTCTCTGGCCAGCTCCAGCGAGGCCGCGAAAGTGGCGGCGGTGGCAGAGCGGCGCAGGCCCGGGTCTGCCTCCCAGCCCTCGGGCAGGTAACTGGAAAGGTCGGTCCAGCCGCCGGCGAAACCGATCAGGGGCCGCATCCGGTCCAGAGCCTGCTCCAGCGTCAGCACCCGGTCGCGGTCCATCACGTAGGGGCGAAAATCGTCGCGGGTGCGAAGCCTTGCATAGCCCTGCATCAGGTCCAACAGCGTCGCCGTATAGGTGGTGCGCCGGGTACGGGCGATGTTCTCCGGCACGCCGCGGGCAAAGAAATCGCGGCCCTTCTGGTCGCGGCCCATGATCTGCGCGGCGCGTTCGCGCATGGCCTGCAGACGCTCCAGCTGAAACGCCAGATGCGCCGCCAGTTCCTCGCCCGAGGGCCCCTCGTCGCCCGGCTCCGACGGCAACAGCAGGCGGGATTTCAGGAAAGCCAGCCAGGCGGCCATCACCAGGTAATCGGCGGCCAGTTCGATGCGCAGCGACTTGGCGCGATCAATGAACCCCAGATACTGCTCGGACAGCGCCAGGATAGAGACCCCGCGCAGATCGACCTTCTGGGTGCGCGACAGGGTCAGCAGCAGGTCCAGCGGGCCCTCGAACCCGTCCACATCGACGATCAGCGCCTCGGCGGCGCGGCGCGCGTCGATCGGGGAAACCGTGTCGATGATCGGGTCAGCCATTCACCTTGCCCTGCAGCAGCGCCCCAAGCTCGGCTTGTGCGCCGGCGATGTCAATGGGCAGGGGCGCGGTTCGGGCCATCAGCGCCGCATCGGCACGCCGCAGCCCGGCGCCCGCCAACTCACCTGCGGCCTCGGCAGCAACGCGCATCTCGTCCAGATCGCCATTGCAATGCAACACCAGATCGCAGCCCGCGTCGCGGGAGGCCCGGCAGCGGGTCCGCAGATCGCCCGCCAGCGCCTGCATAGAGATATCGTCGGTCATCAAAAGCCCGGCAAAACCGATCTCGTCGCGGATCAGCCGGATCATGGCGGGCGAACAGGTGGCCGGAGCACCGGCGTCAAATGCGGAATAGACGATATGCGCGGTCATCGCCATCGGCAGGCCGGCCAGCGCCCGGAACGGCGCGAAATCGCGGGCCCGCAACCGCTCTGCCGGGTCGTCGACCCGCGGCAGGTGCAGATGGCTGTCGACGAAGGCCCGCCCATGACCCGGCATGTGTTTCACAACCGGCAATACACCGCCATCCATCAGCCCGTCGGTCACCGCACGGGCGGCCTCGGTGACCGTGGCCACATCGCTGCCGTAACATCGGTTCCTCAAAAACCCGTGGGTGCCGGCATCGGCGATATCGGCCATCGGCGCACAGTTCACGTTGATGCCAAGAGCGCCAAGTTCGTCCGCAATGATCCGACTGCGCAGATACATCGCACGCGCGTGCCCCGCCCCTGCGACGCTCATCTGGTCGAGCGGCGCCAGCCATTGGCGCCAATGCGGCGGCCCAAGGCGCTGCACGCGGCCGCCCTCCTGGTCGATCAGAACCGGCGCCTCGCGCCCCACCGCATCGCGCAGATCACCGGTCAGGCGGCGCACCTGGCCAGGGCTCTGGCAATTGCGGGCAAACAGGATAAAGCCCCAGGGCTGCGCCTCGGCAAGCACCCCGCGCTCCTCGCGGGTCAGCCGAGGCCCGGGGCAGCCAAGAATGCAGGCCGACATCAGCAAGCGGCCGCACCTGCCGTCTTCTTCTCTTTGCAAATACCTCGGGGGAGCGCGAGGGGGCTGGCCCCCTCGCCCGGGTCGGACCGCGCCAGCGGTCCGAAACCCCGCCGCGCCGACCCGGCGATCACCGCACCACGACCGGGATGCAGGCCTGGCGATCAGCCAGCAACGCCGAACAGAACCGGCGGGCGTCGTTGATATCGGCAAAGCCCATGGCGCGCAGCCGGTAAAAGGTCTTGCCGCCCGACACCGCCTCTTGCACGATGCGTTTCTTGTCGCGCAAAAACTCGGCGAAGCGGCCTTCCAGTTTGATCCATTCGGCGCGCGCGGCGTCGGGGCTGTCGAAGGCGCCGAACTGCACCAGGCGGGTGCCGACCGGCACCTGCGACGGGTCCACCTCGTGCGCCGGGACCACCGCCGCCAGCGCCACCGAACTGGCGACCGCCTCGGCGGCAAGATCGCCAAGCGGGCGCGGACGTGGCAGTGGAGAGCGCGACACGCCCCTGACCGAGGTCGGGATCGGCGCGCTGCCGGTGCCCGGGGTCGGCGTGGTGATGGTGGCCGCCAGCGGCGTGACCCCCTCGGCCAGTTCCTCGGCCAGCGCCAGCATATCGCCCCGGGACGGTCGCGCGACAGGCACGGGGCTGCTGGTGGTGCTGTCAAGCCGCGGCCGCGGCAGGTCTTCGGCGGCAAGGTTCAGCGGCGCCGGCGCCAGGATCAGCCGGTCGGCGGGCGCCTCGGCGCCGCCATCGGCAGCGACAGAGTTCACCGCCAGCCCCTGATGTGCGGCCTGTTCGCCGCCCGGGTCCTCGGGCGCGATGCGCATCGGTCCCTGCAGCGCCTCGATCACCGGCACGCCCGAGACATCGCGCATCGCCAGTTGATAGCCCCAGACCGCCAGCCCGGCGACCAGAACCACCGACAGGGCCGCGCCCATCCAGTTGAACAGAATCGAAAATCCGCCCAGGCCGTCCGAATCGACCACCACGGCGCTTGCGCCCATATCCAGTTCCGCCATCTCTGCCTCGCTGCCCGCGGTCGCCTCGGCGCCGCCGGTCTGTCTTTGCCTGCTCGAGACCCCTGCTGGCCGGGCGCGCCTTATGCGATCCGGGTTCAGATCAGCGCATTTCCTCGACCGGAGTCACACCCAGAATAGCAAGACCGGCTGAAATAACAACGCCAACGGCCCGTGGCAGCGCAATTTTTTCCGCCGAGGCCCCGGTGTTGCCTTCCTGCAAGAACCGCAGATGGGCCTTTTCGTTGCCCCGGTTCCACAGCGCGTGGAACTCGCTTGCCAGCTCATAGAGGTAAAAAGCCACCCGGTGCGGCTCATGGGTGCGGGCGGCGATCTCGACCAGCCGCGGCCATTCGGCCAGCTTTCTGGCGACCGCCAGTTCGGCCTCGTCCTCCAGCTTTGGCGCGACCTCGCCGATGCCCTGTTGCGCCGCCTTGCGCATCACCGACCGCACCCGGGCATGGGCGTATTGCACGTAAAACACCGGGTTGTCGCGGGACTGCTCCAGCACCTTGTCGAAATCGAAATCCAGCGGCGCGTCGTTCTTGCGCGTCAGCATCACAAAGCGGGTGACGTCGGCGCCCACCTGCTCGACCACGTCGCGCAGGGTGACGAAATTGCCCGCCCGTTTCGACATCTTGAAAGGCGCACCGTTCTTGAACAGCCGCACCAGCTGGGTCAGCTTGATATCCAGCGGAACGCAATTGTCAGACAATGCCGCAACCGCCGCTTTCATACGTTTGACATATCCGCCGTGATCCGCGCCAAACACATCGATAAGCTCGTCGAAGCCTCTGGAAACCTTGTCATAATGATAGGCGATGTCCGGCGCGAAATAGGTCCAAGCGCCATCGGATTTCATGATCGGTCGGTCAACGTCGTCGCCATGCGCGGTAGACCGGAACAGCGTCTGCTCACGCGGCTCCCAATCCTCGGGCATCTTGCCCTTGGGCGGCTCCAGCGTACCGCGATAGATCAGCCCCTTGCCGTCAAGATCGGCAATCGCCGCCTCGATGCGCCCGGTGCCATAGAGCGACTTTTCCGAGTAGAATACATCCATCGCCACGCCGAGTGCCGCCAGATCCTCACGGATCATCGCCATCATGCGTTCGGTGGCGAACTCGCGCACCTCCTCCAGCCAGATATCCTCGGGCTGGTTCAGTAGGCTATCCCCGTACTTCTCTTTCAGCGCCTCGCCCACCGGCACCAGATAGTCGCCGGGATAAAGCCCCTCGGCGATTTCGGGGCTCAGCCCGCAAGCCTCGCGGTACCTTTCAAAGGCGGACCGGGCCAGCACATCGACCTGGGCGCCGCCGTCGTTAATGTAGTACTCGCGCGTCACATCGTAACCTGCGAAATCCAGCAGGCTGGCCAGCGCATCGCCGAAAACCGCGCCCCTTGTGTGGCCCACATGCAGCGGTCCGGTGGGGTTGGCAGAGACAAACTCGACATTCATCCGCCGCCCCGCCCCCATGGCAGAGCGCCCATAGCCCGCATCCGACAGTACCGCGCCGACCAGACCAGCCCAGACATCCGCCGCAATGCGCAGGTTCAAAAAGCCCGGGCCCGCAACCTCGGCGCTGTCGATGCGCGGGTCATCGGCCAGCCGGGCGGCCAGCGCGCCGGCAATGTCGCGCGGTTTCATGCCCGCGGGCCTGGCCAGCACCATCGCGGCATTGGTCGCCATGTCGCCATGGGCGGCATCGCGCGGCGGCTCGACCGCAACATTGGCCGTTTCCAGCCCCGCCGGCAACTTGCCCGCCTCTGCCATTGCCGCCAGCGCGTCCAGAACGGCGGCGCGGATATCGGTGAAAAGGTTCATTTCGGACCATCCTTGGTTGCGGCGCGGTTTAGCACGGGTGGCGTGGGCGTCAATGCGGGGGCGCCCGGCGCCCCGGTTTGCCAAGCCGCTTGTATTCCTGCAGCGCGAAGCGGTCGGTCATGCCAGAGATATAGTCGCAGACGATCCGCGCCAGCTCCGTCTCGCCCCGCGCCTCGGCCACATCCTTGCGCCACTGTTTCGGCAGCAGATCGGTGCGCCGCATGAACAGCGGGAACAGCGCATCGATCGCCTTGGTCACCTTGCGGCGCATCTTCACCACGTCGGGCGCGCGGTACATGCGTTTGAACAGGAACTCGCGCGTCACCTGCAATTGCTGCCAGACCTGCGGCGAAAACCGCACCATGGGCCGCCCGGCCAAGCGGATATCCATCGCCGTCCGGGGCTGCAATTCGGCCAGCCGCGCCTCGGCCTGCCCGATCACATCCTCGACCAGCAGCCCGAAAAACCGCCGCAGCGCCTCGTGCCGGCGGCGATAATAGTTGAGCCCGGGATATCCCGCGTCGACCTTGGCGAAACAGCTGTCCAGCAGTGGCAGCTCTGCCAGTTCGTCGGTCGAAAACAGCTCCGCCCTGAGTCCGTCATGCAGGTCGTGATTGTTATATGCCACATCATCGGCCAGCGCCGCCACCTGCGCCTCCAGACTGGCATGGGTGCCAAGCTCCAGATCGTGCCGCGCATCGTAGTCGGCCAGCGCATAAGGAATGTCGCCCGTCACCGGACCATTATGCTTGGCAATGCCCTCCAGGGTTTCCCAGGTCAGGTTCAGGCCATCGAAATCGGCATAATGCCGCTCCAGCGAGGTGACGATGCGGATCGCCTGGGCGTTGTGATCGAACCCGCCATGGGGGGCCATCAGCCGACACAGCGCTTCCTCTCCGGTGTGACCAAAAGGCGGGTGGCCCAGATCATGCGCCAGCGCCACCGCCTCTGTCAGCTCGACATTCAGGCCCAGAACCCCCGCGATGGTGCGCGCTACCTGCGCCACCTCGATGGAATGGGTAAGCCGGGTGCGGAAGTAATCACCCTCATGCTCGATAAAGACCTGCGTCTTGTGCTTCAGTCGGCGAAACGCCGAGGCATGGATGATCCGGTCGCGGTCACGCTGAAAGCACGACCGAAACCGGCTCTCCTCCTCGCGGTATAGCCGCCCGCGCGACCCCTGTGGCCGCGCCGCGTATGGCTTGAGCATGTTCCGTCCCCGCTGCCAGTTCTTGCCGCCCCGTCCCAGGCCACATATATTGCCTTTCGCATACAAACGAAACGCCGGAGTGCAACCATGATCGTGCCCCCCAAAGTCACACCCCGCGCCTATGAACGTCTGGCCGAGATCGGCGCCGGCGATACCGGCAAGGCGCTGCGCGTCGCCGTCGAGGGCGGCGGCTGTTCGGGGTTCCAGTACGACATCTCGCTGGATGCCCCCGCCGACGGCGACATGGTGCTTGACGGCCCGGGCGGCGAGCGAGTGGTGATCGACGAGGTCTCGCTGCCCTTCCTGGCCGACGCCACCATCGATTTCTCCGACGAACTGATCGGCGCGCGCTTCGTGATCAACAACCCAAATGCCTCTGCCAGCTGCGGCTGCGGCACCTCGTTTTCGATCTGACTTCAGGAACCTTGCCACGGACACGCCCCCGTGCGCCAACTGGCCCGGCAGCAGGCAAATGTCCTGCATCAGGCGGCAACCGCCCAGAGCGTGGTAATGGCATTATAGCCCGACACTGCAATCGATGACTCGGTGACACAGTGGTTTCTGCAAAGCAGGATACCCGCAAACACCGGCACCACCGAAAGCAAGGGCCGTGCCGCTGGCGAAACCGCAGTACACTTGCGGTCTTGCCAAGCCCGGCGACATGGGCCCTATGAGGCCCATGTCGTTCTACCGCACCGTCATCATCGGCGCCGGCGCCGCCGGGCTTATGGCCGCCGCCCATGCGGGCCCGGGCACATTGCTGCTCGACCATGCCAGGGCGGCGGGTGAGAAGATCCGCATTTCCGGCGGCGGGCGTTGCAATTTCACCAATCTTCACGCAGGGCCAGAGAATTTCATCTCCGAGAACCCGCATTTCGCCAAATCGGCTCTGGCCCGTTACACCCAGTGGAATTTCATCGACCTCGTGGCCCGTCACGCCATCCCGTATCACGAAAAAACTCTGGGCCAGTTGTTTTGCGATACCAGCGCAAACGACATCACCGCCATGCTGCTGGCAGAGGCGTCGCAGGCCGAACTGCGCCTGCAGACCTCGGTCACCGGCGTCGCGCATCAGGGCGGTCAGTTCCGCCTGACGCTCTCCGACGGCACCACGCTGCATAGCGACAATCTGGTGATCGCCACCGGCGGCAAGTCGATCCCGAAAATGGGCGCCACCGGCTTTGCCTATGACATCGCGCGCCAGTTCGGCCACCGCGTCACCGATACCCGCCCGGGGCTGGTACCGCTGACCTTCGGCGCCGACATGCTGGCCGCGATCAGGCCGCTGGCCGGCACCGCCCTGCCCGCCCGTGTGACCTGCAGCGGCACCGTTCTCGACGAGGCGCTGCTGTTCACCCATCGCGGCCTTAGCGGTCCGGCGATCCTGCAAATCTCCAGCTACTGGCACGAGAGACAGGATATCGCCATCGACCTACTGCCCGGCATCGACGCCTTCGCCCATCTGCGCGCCGCCCGCCAGCATCAGGGCCGGCGCCAGATCGGCACCGTGCTGGCAGATCTACTGCCCACGCGCCTTGCCCAGCACTGGGCCGAATGGCAACGGCTGACCGGAAATATCGCCGACTGGTCCGACAGCCGCCTGCGCGCCGTCGCGCAAGCCCTGCATGGCTGGCGCCTGCGCCCCACCGGCACCGAAGGCTACCGCACCGCCGAGGTGACGCTGGGCGGTATCGACACGGGCGGGCTGGACGCCCGCACCATGCAATCGAAAACTGTGCCGGGGCTCTATTTCATCGGTGAATGCGTCGATGTCACCGGCTGGCTCGGCGGGCTCAATTTTCAATGGGCCTGGTCGTCGGGCTGGGCTGCCGGCACGGCAATCTCGGCACCCGCCGGAGCCTGACAGGGGTCCGACGTAAGTCCGACAAAAGTCCGACGCTTGTCCGACACCGGTTTTGGCTTGATCCGGCTCCCGGCTCAGGCCATCAAGAACCCATGAAAATCGCCACCTTCAACATCAACGGCATCAAGGCCCGTATCCAGGCGCTCACCGACTGGCTGGACGAGGCGCAGCCCGACGTTGCGCTGCTGCAAGAGATCAAGTCGGTGGACCTGGCTTTCCCCCGTGAGCATTTCGAGGATCGCGGCTATAACATTGAAACCCATGGACAAAAATCATTCAACGGTGTCGCCATCCTGTCGAAACTCCCGCTTGAGGACGTGGTGCGCGGGCTGCCCGGCGACGACAGCGACGAACAGGCCCGCTGGATCGAGGCGACGGTGGTGGGGACCCGCGCAGTGCGGCTCTGCGGGCTCTACTTGCCCAACGGCAACCCGGCTCCTGGGCCGAAATACGACTATAAACTCGCCTGGATGGAGCGCCTGAAGAACCGCGCGCAAGCTCTTCTAGATTCGGAAGAAATCGCCCTGATGGCTGGCGACTTCAACGTCATTCCCCAACCACTCGACGCCGCCCGGCCAGAGGCATGGGAGCAAGACGCGCTTGGCCTGCCTCAGACCCGCGAAGCCTTCCGCCGCATCGTCAATCTGGGCCTCACCGACGCGTTCCGCGCCCGCACCGCCGCGCCCGGCCACTACAGCTTCTGGGACTACCAGGCCGGCGCCTGGGCCCGCAACGATGGCATCCGCATCGACCATTTCCTGCTGACCCCGCAAGCCGCTGATTTGCTTACAGATTGTCAGATCGACAGCCGCATCCGCGACCGGGAAAAACCCAGCGATCACGTGCCGGTCTGGATCAACCTCGACGCCTGAACACCGGGCTCCAACCCATTTATATGGCTAATAAAAACCTCCGCCGCAGGCAGCCCGCACAGCGGGCCTCGACCGACCGAAGACCGGCTCCCCGCGACGACGAAGTCGGCGCAATACCGGGCCGAAACCTACTCGCCGGCCGAGGTCGCCGCACCCTCGACCAGATGCAACCGGTGCGGCAGATCGGCCCGCTCCGCCGCCTGCCGCGCCCAGAGCGCCGCGTAGCGCCCGGCATGGGCCAGCAATTCCTCATGGCTGCCTTGCTCGACGATGACACCGTTTTCCAGCACCACAATCCGGTCGGCATGTACGATGGTCGACAGCCGGTGCGCAATGGTGATCACCGTACGCCCCTCGCCCATCGCCTTGAGCTCGCTCTGAATTTCCGCCTCGGTCTCGGTATCAAGCGCCGATGTGGCCTCGTCCAGCAGCAGGATCGGCGGGTTTTTCAGCAATGTCCGCGCAATGCCCACGCGCTGCTTCTCGCCACCCGACAGCTTCAGCCCACGCTCGCCCACCGTCGTCCGATAGCCATCCGGCAGGCTCGCGATGAAATCGTGGATCTTGGCGGCCTTGGCGGCCTCATCCACCTCGGCCCGGCTAGCCTCTGGCCGGCCATAGGCGATGTTGTAATAGATCGTGTCGTTGAACAGCACCGTATCCTGCGGCACCACACCGATCTGCGCATGCAGGCTGTGCTGGGTAACGTCGCGCACATCCTGCCCGTCGATACGCAAGGCGCCGCCGCTGACGTCGTAAAAGCGGAACAAAAGCCGCCCGATGGTCGATTTTCCCGACCCGGAAGGCCCGACGATTGCCACCGTCCGCCCCGCCTCGACCGTCAGCGACACGCCCTTCAGGATAGGTCGCGCGGCCTCATAGCCAAAAACCATACCGTCGAGTTGAACTTCGCCGCCCACCACCTTAAGATCGCTGGCATTTTCCCGGTCCGCCACCTCGGCGGGCTGGTCGAGCAGGTCGAACATCTCGCCCATGTCCACCAGCGACTGCCGGATCTCGCGATATACAGTTCCGAGAAAGTTCAGCGGCATGGTGATCTGGATCATGTAGGCGTTGACCATGACGAAATCGCCCACCGTCAGCACACCCTGCTGCACCCCAAGTGCCGCCATCACCATCACGATCACCAGCCCGCCGGTGATCAGCACCGACTGGCCGAAATTCAGGAAGGCCAGCGAATACGAGGTCTTGAGAGCGGCCCGTTCATAGCCGGCCATGGCACCGTCATAGCGCTCTGCCTCGCGCGCCTCGGCACCGAAATACTTCACCGTCTCAAAGTTCAGCAGACTGTCGATGGCCTTTTGATTGGCGTCGGTGTCCTGGTCGTTCATCTCCTTGCGGATCTGCAACCGCCACTCGGTGACCTTGAAGGTGAACCAGATATAGAGCGCGATAGTGGCGGTGACGGCGGCCAGGTACCAGATGCTGAACACCACCGCCAGGATGATGGCGATCAGCATCAGTTCCAGAACCAGCGGTCCCATCGAGAACAGCATGAAGCGAAGCAGGAATTCGACGCCCTTCACACCGCGCTCGATGATGCGCGACAACCCGCCGGTCTTGCGGGTGATGTGATAGCGCATCGAAAGGCGGTGAATGTGCTGGAAGGTCTCCAGCGCCAGGGCACGCAGCGCCCGCTGGCCGACACGGGCAAAGATCGCATCGCGTAACTGCTGAAAGCCCACGGTCATCAGCCGCGCCATGCCATAGGCCACGGTCAGCCCCACGGCGCCAAGCGTCATCAGCATCACCGGATCGTTGCCGTCACCGGCCAGCGCATCGACAGCGGCCTTGTAAAAGAACGGCGTGCCGACCGCGACAAGCTTTGACACAAAGAGCGCCAGCATGGCGAACACCACCCGGCGCTTGACCCAGCCCAATCCCGGTGGCCAGAGATAGGGCGCGACGCGGCGCATGGTGCGCATCCCGCTGGTGCGGGCTGCCGCAGCGGCATCCTGGGGCTGGGGGGTGTCGGCCATGAGGTCTCTTCCGGTTCGGCCCGTCACACCTAGTGACCCGCATCGCCGATTGCCACCCCGCGCCGGGTCATGGATCTCAATTCCCGGGGCACAACCAGCGCATCAGCCACATGCCGGAAATCGGACAAGCGGATCAGCCAACCGCGACAGGCAACGCCGTGATCGCCCGTCAACGGCACTGGGAATGTCCCACTGTTTGTTGAAACTCGCCTGAGCGGCGCTGCGTGATTGAAGGTTATGCGGCGTCCTTGATCTGGTCAAGCTGGCCTTTTGGGCGATGCTCGGTGAGAGCCTGCTTGAGAATGGGTAACTGCTTGTAGG
>JAAELR010000440.1 GCA_024226455.1 Paracoccaceae bacterium | reverse complement strand
TCGCCCGCAAGGTGCCGTGCGAAATGTGCGAGGACATACCCTGCGTCAAGGCGTGCCCGACCGACGCGCTCGATCCCAAGCTGACCAACATCGACGATGCCCGCATGGGTTTGGCGGTGCTGATCGACCAGGAGACCTGCCTCAACTTCCTAGGGCTGCGGTGCGACGTCTGCCACCGCGTCTGCCCGCTGATCGACAAGGCTATTACCCTTGAACGCGAAGCCAATCCCCGCACTGGCAAACACGCCCGCTTTCTGCCCAAGGTGCATTCGAAGCACTGCACCGGCTGCGGCAAGTGCGAGCGCGCTTGTGTGCTCAAAGAAGCGGCGATCAAGGTTCTGCCCGTCGAGATCGCCAAGGGCCGATTGGGGCGGCACTATCGGCTCGGCTGGATCGAGAAGAAGAAGCGGGGCCGTTCGTTGGCGCCGGGCAAGATCATCGACCTGCCCGACCGGATACCTGGCAGCCCTAAAGCGCCGGGAGCCAAACCATGAGCCGGCGCGCGCATCAGAACGCCTACGCCAAGGCCGGACGCGAGGCGGCCGCGGTCAAGGGCTGGCTTGGCGCGCACAAATGGCTGCTGGCGCGGCGCGCGGCGCAGTTCGGGTTTCTGGCGCTGTTCCTCGCCGGACCGGTCGCCGGCTGGTGGTTGGTCAAGGGCAACATGGCGTCGAGCCTGACGCTTGGCTGGTTGGAACTGACCGATCCCTTGGTATTGCTTCAGTCGGCGTTGGCGGGACACACAATCGCCGGCGCGGCGTTGGGCGGCGCGGCCATCGTATTCGTCGTCTACGCGCTGATCGGCGGCCGGGTCTATTGCTCCTGGGTGTGCCCGGTCAACATTGTAACCGACGGCGCCCATTGGGGACGGCAAAAACTTGGCCTGCGCGGCGGCGTCAGGCCAAGCCGCCGCACACGGTATTGGTTGCTGGGGGCAACGCTCGTGGTCGCGGCGGCGACTGGAACCATCGCCTGGGAGCTCGTGAACCCGGTGTCGATGATCTATCGCGGACTAATCTTCGGGCTCGGCGCCGCCTGGATTTTCATCGCCGCGCTTTTGGCTCTCGACCTGATCGTCGGCAACCGGCTG
>JAAELR010000439.1 GCA_024226455.1 Paracoccaceae bacterium | reverse complement strand
AGATGACGTCGTGGTCGTTACCAAACTGGATCGATTGGCAAGATCAACAGCCGAGCTCCTGCGCATCGCAGAAGCGATCAATAAGAAAAATGCAGGATTACAATCCCTTGACGAACCGTGGGCAGACACAACCACACCCGCTGGAAAAATGATCATGACCGTCTTTGGCGGTATTGCAGAGTTCGAGCGCTCGCTGATCCTGACCCGAACCCAGGAAGGCCGAGATGCCGCCCAGGCCCGTGGAGTCGCCTTCGGGCGACCCTCAAAGCTCCGACAGGATCAAAAGAATGTTGTCCGAGATCTGGTCAAAAATGGCCAGTCAATCTCAGCCGTCGCAAGAACCTTCAATGTTCATCCCGCGACCATCTATCGATGCCTCGACGAAAAGCAGGCCTTATGAGGGTATACCGTTCCGCTCAGCCGCACGGCCCTTGTCCACGGTTTCTCATCACGGACATAAGTCCAGACCCGCGCCGTTGCGCATTTTCGTTTGGCCTGCATTTTGATCGGGGTGTCATCAGCAAAGATGGCTTGCCCGGTACGAACGGGGCGCCCGATTGCATCAGCAAGAAGCTCGAGCAATGACGCAGACTTGCCAATTCAGTCAGCCAGCGTAGAGCGATCAAGGGTGATGCCCACCCGGGCGAAGATCTGGCTCTGACGATAGAGCGAGCAATGATCCGCGTATTTGTTGACCAGAACATGCGCCCTGGCCATCAAACCAGATGACCTTGATCAGATCGCCACGCCGCCCGCGAAATACGAACAGGTGACCAGAGAACGGATCTTCCGCCAAGACCTTCTCGGCCAACGCCGAAAGGCCGTTGAACCCCTTCCGCATGTTTGTGACCCCGGCGGCCAGCCAGACCCGCGTCTGTGACGGAACCGGGATCACGCGGACAGTGCCCGGATCAGCAAAGCCAAAGCCTCGGGATCGTACGCACCGTCTGAAATGGTGGAAAGTCTTTCGGCAGCATTGCCCACTGACATCCGGTCGCAGCAAGGTATTGGATTGCATCCCAAACCGCGCGCATGTCGGTCCGACGCGGGCGCCCAACCTTTGACGTCGGAAGCAAAAACGGCTCGATCAAATCCCACGCTTCGTTCGTGCTGTCGCTTGCATATCGTAGACCGCCTCGGTCATAGTCAGGGCGAGTGATTTCAGTCCAAGGCATGATTTCCTCCGTGTGTTGCAACACAGGTGAGTCACAAATGGCTGGAATCATTCAACTTAGTTTCCAACTGGGCTCTGAGAGATATGAAGCCGTCAACACATAAAAAAGCGAGCTGGTTTACGCGCTCCTTTGACGCCGCCTTGCGCCGTTTTGCGGTGCATGACGCCAGTCTCTATGAGGTCCTGCAGGGGGCGAGTATTGCCGTTATTTTGCGCGCCATGGGAGCGGCTTGTGCGTTTTGTCTGAACGTCTTGATCGGGCGGCTCCTTGGGGTGCAAGGCGCGGGGTATTACTATCTCGCCCTATCCGTGGTTTCGATCGGCGCGGTGTTGGCGCGGCTTGGCATGGATCAGGCACTCATGCGCTTTGTGGCCTTTGACGCGGCCAAGGAGGACTGGGGCCGGGTCAATGGCGTTTTCGCCCTGGGCGGCCGGACCGCGCTGCTTGCGAGCCTTGCGCTGTCGCTGGCCATCCTGGCGGCGGCGCCCTGGATCGCGCAGGGGCTTTTAAACGATCCGGGGCTGACGACACCGTTGCGCTGGATCAGCCTGGGCACCTGCAGTTTCGCGATGGTCATGTTGGTTGCCGAGAGCCTCAAGGCTCTGAGCAGGATCCGCGAGTCGATGCTGGTGTCGGGCGTGGTGTACCCGGTCGTCGCGCTGGCGCTGATCTGGCCGCTGACGCGGCTCATGGGCGCCTCTGGCGCCGCCCTGGCCTATGTGCTGGGGACCATGGCGGCGGCCTTATTGGGCTATGTGTTCTGGCGGCGCGCCGTGGCGCCCCATGCGGCGGCGGGGGCCGGATTTCCCGCGGGGGAGCTCTGGCAGAGCGCCAATAAGCTGTGGCTGATGTCGATCATCAACAGCGCGATCCTGCCCTGGCTGCCGCTGTTCCTGCTGGGGGTCTGGGGAACGACCTTGGAAAGCGGTATCCTGGGGGCCGCGACGCGGATGTCGATGCTGATGGCGTCCTTCCTGGCGGCGGCGAACACGGTCGCGGCGCCGAAATTCGCGCAGCTTTTCGCCAAGCAGGACATGGCGGGGCTGCGCCGCCTGGCCTCGCGCTTTGCCTTGATCATCGCGCTGGTCAGCAGCCCGGTCTTTGCGGTGATGATCTTTGCCTCGGACTGGCTTATGAGCCTCTTCGGGCCTGACTTCGCGCGCGGCGGCATCGCGCTAACCATTATCACTCTGGGCCAGGCGGTGAACACTCTGACGGGCTCGGTGGGGTATCTGTTGATGATGACGGGGCATGAGCGCGACATTCGCAACAGCGCAATCTTCGCGGCGCTGATCATGGGGGGCTGCGCGGTGGCGCTGATTCCGACCTATGGCCTGACGGGCGCCGCCATCGCAAGCGCCGCGGCGGTGGCCGGGATGAGCCTGATCAATGCGGCGCTGGTCTATATGCGGCTGGGCTTTGTGGTGATCCCCAGATGACGGTGCATTCTGTTCGCAAGCCGGTCTTTGTCGTCGGTCACCCGCGGTCCGGCACGACGCTTTTGGGCACGGTGCTGGGGCGCAACTCGCAGCTGGCGATGCCGCCGGAGATGCAGTTCCTGATCGAGCAGCGCGGCTTCGCTGGCCGGGTGCTTGATGCGGGCGATATGGGGCGCATCCTGCAAAACGCGCGGCTGCGCGACCTGGGGCTAGAGACCGACGCCGTGCGGGCCGCCTTTGCCAAGACCGACCGCAGCTATGGGGCCGCCTTCGCGACGATCATCGACTGCTATCGGGCCAAGGCTGGGTGCGCGCGGGCCGGAGAGAAAAGCCCGCTCCATCTACGCCACACCGAGCAGCTTCTGACTTGGTTCCCGGACGCCTCAGTGATCTGCATTGAGCGCAATGGCGTCGACGTGATCGCCTCTTTAATGCGCATGCCATGGTCGCACAGGAACATCCGGGCGCATGGGTTCGAATGGAACACCAGCGTCGCGCAAGCCCAGGCGCTGCAAGAGCGTTTCCCCGAGCGGTTTATGATCGTGCGCTATGAGGCCTTCTCGGCGGATGCCGAGGGCGAGGCCCGGCGGATCTGCGCCTTTAGCGGCCTGCCCTTCGAGTCGGCCATGCTGAGCGCTGAGGAGTCGGAGGCCGACACGGTCCCCGATTGGGAAAAGGGCTGGAAGGCGGATGTGGTGCAGCCCATCGCCGCGCGCCCCTCGCGCGGGCAGGAGACGCTTTCGCTGCGACAGAGAAACTATCTGTCGGCGATCTGCAACGCCACGCTGCGCAAGACGGGCTATGCGCCGGTGCCTAGCACGTCGCTGCGGCGGGCGGCAGCCTGGCTGACCGCCTGGCCCTACCAGCCCAAGGTAAGATCCGTGCTTCAGCGGGTTAGAACGCCCTTTAACAGCAAGCGGAACGGCTAGATGAAGATCCTGATGGTTTTTGATGGCAACGGCATCGGCGGGGCAGAGTTGCAGTTCATGGAACTGGCAAACAAGCTCGCGAAGCTGCATCGGGTCACGCTTGTCTCTCTGCATGGGGACAAGGCTCCAGCGGGTGGGCGCCTGTCTGGGGAGGTGAAGGTTCTCAGCTACACCTATGCTTCCGGCAAGCGGGCGCTTTTTAAGGTGCTCTCGGCAATCGGGGTCGGGCGCGCCCAGCGGCCCGACGTGATCGTGGGCACCTCGTTTATCGGCAATGCAGTGGCGCGCGCGATCCAGTTCGGGACAGCACGCAAGCTGGTGTCACTGCAGACCGTCTCGGCGGCGCCCAAATACAAGGCGGCAGACCGCCGTATCCTGAAGTCCTATGACGCCCTTGTCGCGGGCTGCACAGATATCAAGGACTATCTGCTGGAGCATGACCAGGATCCCGGGCGCATTTGTATCGTGAACAACTGGGTCGACTTCTCGGCCCGCAAGATCACCGAGGGCCGGTCTGAGACGCGCCAGCGCTATGGCCTGCCCGAAGACAAAACCGTGATCGGTTGCATCGGCCGCATGCATCATCAGAAGGGGCAGGAATACCTGATCCGCGCTTTCCGCCAGATCAGCGACACCCACTCCGATGTGCACCTCGCGCTGGTGGGCGATGGGCCTAAGATGGATGAGATGCGCGTCGAGGCCGGCGACCATCCGCGCATCGTCTTCACCGGAACGATCACCGGAGAGAGCTATACCAATCTGCTGGCCGCCTTCGACCTCTACGCTCAGCCGTCTCGGTTTGAGGGGCTGCCCCGGACATTGCTGGATGCGATGTATATGCAGCTGCCCATTGTAGCGACTGCGGTGAACGGTAATTTGGATGCGATGCGTGACGGCAACAACGGCCTGACGGTGCCGCCGGAGGACCCCGAGCGCCTGGCCGCGGCGCTCACGCGCCTCCTGGAGGATCCAGCGCTTTGCAAGACCCTGTCAGAGCAGGCAGCCCGTGACGCGCTCAACCATTTCTCGATGGAGATCCAGACCAGCCGCATCGAGGAGATCATCCGCACATTATGATCCCGCTTACGATCACCCTCCTTGCGACATTCGGCTTTCTGATCGCCGGAACGGTGAGCTTGCGGCGCGGGCTATTCCTCATGCTCGCCCTGTTTCCCTTCCTGCCCTACTATTTCGCTATTCCGGTCGGGGGCAGCACCGGCGGGGCCGGTATTGCCGCGGCGCGGCTGTTCGGCTTTGTGCTGTTCATGCTGCTGATGCTCAGTCTGTTATATAACCCAAAGGGCTGGCAAGGCAGCCTCCGGGCGATTGCGGCGCAGCGCTGGATCGTTTGGGCTTTCGTGGTTCTGACGCTGTCGCGGATGCTGTCGACCGGGCTCAACCAGCCCCCCAGCGCCTTGGTCTATTGGTTCGACGAGACGATCATGCTGTCGACGGTTTTTCTGCTGTCGGTCCGCGTTTTTTTGGATCTGTCCAATATCGAACGGCTTGGCCGCATCTTCCTGCTGGTGGCTCTGGCGCAGATCGCCCTTGTGGTCATAGAGAGCGGCCTGGACCGCCATCTGCTGGCGGGGGCGATCAATATTCAGGTGTCGACGGTCGGGACCGAAGTTCTGGAAGGCCGGATCAGAGGCGGAGCTCACCGGGCGCAGGCGCTGTTTGACAACCCGCTTTCGCTGGCCGAATACCTGCTTTACGCAAGCATTGTGATCTTCTTCCTGTATCGCATGACAGAGCCGAGGCGCCTGCTGGGCGTTGCGGCGGTAATCGCGCTGCTGGCCGTGGCCGTCCTGCAGACCAAGGCGCGCTTCCCCTTCGTACTGGTGACCGCGACGGGGGTCCTGTATTACACGCTCTCACTCAGCACGCGTGTCTCGGCGCTGACCAAGGTGGTGGTCGTCAGCATGCTGCTGCTCGCCGCCGGGACCTTCAGCGCCGTGGCCGGCTATGTAGTGTTCAATTTAGACCGGCTGCTGCCCATTCTGGACCTGCTTTACGCCGACGAGGATGATATCTCGAAGAAGGCCAGCATCATATCCCGCGTGTCGCAATACAGCGCGATCCCGCTGCAGATCACCTCGCAGGGATTTGGCGGCCTGCTTGGAGAAGGCTATAGGAGCAATATCCTGGAGCGGCTGGACATAAAGTTGGACAACTACTACCTGCGGCTCATGATTGAAGGTGGCTTGCTGGCGATGGTCTCGTTCATGTCGATATTGCTCTTGCTGGTGGCCCACAGCTTCAAGGCCGCGCAGCAGGCGCGCGCCCTACCCTTGGAGGATCTAGAGCGCGCCTTTGTGCAGCGGATCAACCTGTTTTTCACGTTTTTCTTTCTCCAGTTCGCCTTCTCGAAGTTGTTTTTGTCCATGAACTTTAACAACTACCTGCTCTTCGTGATGGCCGGCGCCTTTTTTGCCGTATCCTTCCGCGTCAAAGAGCGCCGGTTGCATATCGCTTCGATGGGTGATTTGACGCCCGGATCGGATACTGGCGCAGGGACGGCGCCTGGCCACGGGGTTTGGGGCTCTGATGCTATAAAGACTCCGGGCTTACCTGACGCATTTCATAGGATGACGTATGACATTGCCTGATAGCAACGGTCGCGCCGCATTGAGCCCCCGTATGGTGGCCAGGGATGACGATATCAGCCTTCTTGCGCTGTTCAACATCCTGTGGCGCGACAAGTTTTGGATCCTGCTTGTTGTTTTCCTCTGCGCCGTGGTTGGGGGCTATTATGCCTATGGCTTGGCGACGCCGAAATTCCGCACCTCAACTTTCCTGGAATTTGCGGTCGAGGAAGGTGGCCTGCTGGATCTAGAGAGCATCGTCAGCAGCCTGTCAACGGATGAAACAAGTCTGAACACCGAGATCTCAAAGCTGCGCTCGCGCGAGACACTGGAAAAGCTCATTGCGCGGCTGAATCTCACCGACGACCCAGAGTTCAACTTCTTTCTGCGAGAGCCCTCCAGCGTCTCCTCGGTGCGGGATTTCGTCAAAGAGCTGGTGGGGCTAGAGACAGAGCTGCCTGAGCTTTCCCCTGCAAAGCAGGCCTCTGTCGAGCTGCGCCACACCACCTGGAACCTGCGCAAGGCCATCCAGATCCAGATCCAGAACGATACACATCTGATTGCGATCACAACCACATCCGCCTCGCCTGCGCGCGCCGCCGAAATGGCAAACACGCTTGCCGACATCTATATCGAGGGCCGCCGGAAAGAGAAATTCGCCGCCACCGAAGAGGCCCTTGATTGGCTGTCCCAGCAATTGGGCACGCTCGAGGATGAGCTCAGCAAGCAGCAAAACAGGCTTTTGGTGTTGCGCTCTGAAACAGAGCTTGTCTCGCAAGAAAACCTCGAGGCGCTGAGATTCCAGGTCCAAGAGTTCCGCGACAGGGTCAAGGCGCGCATGGAGGATCTTACCCAGGCGCAGGCGCATCTTGCCGCGCTAGAGGCCGTGGTCGGGCAGGACAGAAAGCTGGTTGTCGAGGCCTTCGACGATGCGGCCTTGCGGCGCCTCGCCAATGATCTGGACACAGCCCAAGCCGCGTCCTCGGCCAATGCGCTCCGGCTTTTTGATGCGCGCGTTGCGACGGTGATTGAGCAGCAGGGCGTTGAAATAGATCGGATAAACCGCGACGTTCAAGCGCTTGTGGAAGCCTATCAGACGCTGGAAGAGAAGAACGCGACGCAGGCCAAGAACCTGCAGCGGCTTGAGCAAATGCAGCGCAAATTGAACGTGACCCAGGATCTCCTTCAGACCTTCCTGCAAGGGGTGCAGGAGGTGACCGTTCAAGCGGGCTTGGTGCGCGCGGATACGCGGATTATGTCGCGTGCCCTGCCGCCGCTGCGCTCCGCTGCCGCCAACGGGTACTTGATCATGGCAGCCTCGGGCGTGCTGGGTGGGTTTTTGATGGCGATGGCCTTGTTCCTGCGGGAGGCCGTGATCAGCCGCATTCGGTCCGAAAAGGATCTTGAGGACCTCACCGGTCTGCCCGTTCTCGGGCAGATGCCGCTTTTTCCAAACCGGAGCCGTAAATCACTGATCCCATACGCCATGACGCATCCAACATCGCATGCCATGGAATCCGTTCGCAATTTGCGGACATCTGTTTTGATGTCATCTGCGGGTGAAAAACCGGTGCAAGTCATTATGCTGACCTCCTCTACCCCGGGGGAGGGAAAGACGACGCTGTCGATCTTACTGGCGCTCAATCTCGCGGGTATCAAGAGTAGAATTCTTCTCGTCGAGGGAGATATTCGTCGGCAAACCCTTTCAGCCTATTTCCCGGGCTCCGATGCGGAACAAGGTCTGGTGGACGTTATCAAAGGCGATGTCGCACTAAAAGACGCCATCTATAACGATGAGAAAACCGGCCTCGAGGTCTTGATGGGGCAGTACAGCGCTGAGAACCCGGCGGATGTCTTCTCCTCGAGCGGCTTTGAGCAGTTCATCGCCGGTGCACGCGAGACCTATGACTACATCATTATCGACACGCCACCGGTTCTGGCCGTCCCGGATTCTCGCATCATCAGCAGCCATGCGGATGCAACCCTTTACGCAGTGCATTGGGACCGAACGCCCCGGGCGCAAATCTCAGAGGGCCTGCGCCAATTTCAGATGATCAACCAAACCGTGACCGGGCTTGTGCTTAGCATGGTCAATCCCAGAGGCCAAAGGCGCTATGGGTACAGCTCCGGCTACGGGGCCTATGGGTATGGCAGCAGCAGTTACTACAATTCCTAGCGATTTTGGCCCAGGGGGCCCGAAGCTGCGGGTTTCACAAATTCCCGGACAAGGTTTTCAGTAATGGGGTCTGATGCCGGAGGGGGCAGAATAGTACGCTAAGGCTTTCTGCTCACCGTTTTGACCATCTGTATTCGCCGGTGAGGAGGATATGTGCCCACCCGAGGGGTGAGATATGCGCCAGCAGGTCGGGTGAACAGTCGAGCCCGGCACGGCGGCGTAAAGCGACGGCATGGCCGAGGTGGTTTGTGTTCCAGTAGATGATGATTGCCACGAGCAGGTTCAGCCCGGCCATACGGTAGTGCTGACCTTCGGTTGTGCGATCGCGAATTTCACCCTGGCGACCGATGCGTAGAGCGTTCTTCAAGGCGTGATGGGATTCCCCTTTGTTCAGTCCAATCTGGGCGCGGCGCTGCATATCGGCATCAAGCAGCCATTCAATGATAAAAAGTGTCCGTTCGACCCGTCCGATTTCCCTCAAAGCGAACGCAAGCTCGTGCTGGCGTGGGTAGGATGCAAATTTCTTCAGAAGCTGACTGGGCGGCATGACACCCGCCGCCATCGTGGCCACGGCGCGTAGAATGTCGGGCCAGTTTTCTACGATCAGACGTTCTCTGATTTTGCCACCGATCAGGCCGCGCAGTTCCTTGGGCGCTGATGCCGGATCGAAAAGATAAAGCCGTTTTGATGGCAAGTCCCGGATGCGGGGGATGAAGCGGTAGGCCAGAAGCGAAGTCACCGCGAATACGAGGTCGGTGAAGCCGCCGGTGTCCGCATATTGCTCTTTGATTTTGCGGCCGGTTTTGGTCATCAGCAATCCGTCCAAGATATAGGGTGCCTCACTCACCGTGGCTGGAATGTTCTGTATGGCAAAGGGGCCAAACTGATCAGAGACATGGGTATAAGCCTTCAGGCCGGGCTCGGCGCCATATTTTGCGTTGATCAGGTTCATCGCTTCACCATGACGTGCAGTTGGGAAGAACTGCCCGTCACTGGACGCCGTATTACCAGCTCCCCAAAACCCGGCCATGGGCAGTTTTGATTGCGCCTCAATCACCATAGCGAGCGCACGGTTGATGGCATCGCTTTCAATGTGCCAGCGGGATAACCGTGAGAGCTGGAAATAATCGTGCGTATTGGTTGCCTCCGCCATTTTGCTGAGCCCCAGGTTCAATCCTTCGGCCAGCAGCACGTTCAGCAAGCCGACCCTGTCTTTGCACGGTGCGCCTGTTCTCAGATGGGTGAAGGCCTCTGTGAACCCGATATCGCTGTCCGCTTCCTGCAAGAGGTCAGTGATCCGAACGTCAGGCAGGCGACCATATAGGTCGAGAATGAATGCGTCAGCCTCAGCTGGTACAGCCGAGGTCAGCCGGTCTATTTTCAAGACACCGTTTTCTATAGACCCACCTGGTATCGCACCAGTTCGGGCAGCCTTTGCCAAACGTTGCAGGCCATCCGCCAAACGCGCTTTTCGATCAGCAATCCAATCCTCTGGCTCAAGCGGCATGGTCAGCTTCGGGACGGCGCGCGCAACCTCGGTCGGAACGAGGGCCTCTTTGAGATCGCCGTATCGACGGGAATGAGTGAGCCAAACATCACCAGAACGGAACGCCTCGCGCAGGTGGCACAAGACAGCGACCTCCCAGAGTCGAGGTTCATCATCACCTGCGGCGTTGAGATGGCGGTACCATTTCGAACCACGCCGCAGAAAGGTCAGAGGGCGGGCGGCGGTTTTGTCCGTGCCTTCGATTATCTGTACAGCATCAAGCAAAGGGTCTGCCACCGGAGCAGCGCAGATGTCGAGTGCGCGCAACATACGTGGGGCATGGCGACGGAAACGGTGATATCCGTGACCCACATGGGCCAGCGGATCGGCAGCCAGCTTGGTGGTCAGTTGCGCGGCTGTGGCAACCAGGCTCTCAAGAGAAGACCATCCGACAGAGGTTTGCACTGCGTTTTCCAATGGCACCTCGTCGCCATGGGCTTCGAGCAAGGCCGCGCCGAGTGTGGAAAACCCTTGCAATGTGTCATGCAACGTAGACTTCGCAGCGGCCACGCTGGCCTCGCAGCGGGATTTCGCTTCACGCCATGTCTTGCCGACGATCCGGTCGTGCGTTTCAACAATGGTGTCGGCAATCGCGCTGCGCCATTCCAATGTGCAGACCGCTAGAATGGCGAGGCGGCGATCGCCCGAGATGTCACGCAAATCACCGGCGAAGTACCGTTCACCCTGACGGCGCAGGCGTGTAACGCGATGTGGCGGCACGCCTTCCACAACGGCCTCGTCCACTTCCAGCCCCTGCAGAAATTCGAGCCGGTCAAGCAGCCGGTTCATGTCTGCTGAGTTTTGGCCCACTTCAGATTGGCGCAGCCAGACAAACCGGCTGACGGAACCATCAATGTCCTCGGTCAGCAAGGCATCAAGTTTGGTACGCATATCGATGTCCAGATGCTCGACAATTCGCGTCTCTATCCGCCGTTCCGCCGCGACAAGGGCATCAGCACACAGACGCTCGGTGACCGTGACACCGGGTAGGATGGTATGGGAGGTT
>JAAELR010000438.1 GCA_024226455.1 Paracoccaceae bacterium | reverse complement strand
TTGAAGGAGACAGCGGCAACGACACTCTTGAGGGAGAAGGTGGCCAAGATCTGCTAGATGGCGGGACCGGTGACGACGAACTTTACGGAGGCGATTGGCATGACACCCTGCTGGGCGGCGCCGGTGACGATACGCTGCTTGGCGAGAACGGGCTCGACGTTCTGGACGGCGGAGAGGGCAACGATCAGCTTTCTGGCGGGGCCTGGGACGATCTTCTTTACGGCTGGACCGGCGATGACACGCTTGAAGGAGACAGCGGCAACGACACGCTTTTGGGAGAAGGTGGCCAAGATCTGCTAGATGGCGGGACCGGTGACGACGAACTTTACGGTGGCGATTGGCATGACACCCTGCAGGGCGGCGCCGGTGACGATACGCTGCTTGGCGAGAACGGGCTCGACGTTCTGGACGGCGAAGAGGGCAACGATCAGCTTTCTGGCGGGGCCTGGGATGATTCGCTTGCTGGCGGAGCCGGTAATGACACGCTTGAAGGAGACAGCGGCGCCGACACTTTGGACGGTGAAGAGGGCAATGACGATCTTTCCGGCGGGGATGGTTTCGATTCAATCCATGGGTCAAATGGCGCAGATACGCTTCACGGTGGTATGGGAACAGACACGCTCGTCGGGGGTGCTGGCGAAGATGTGATTGTCGGGTTCGTGGCGGAAACCGCTTCGCAGCTTGAAGTTTCTCCAGATCAGGATGGTGGTGATTCAATCTCCGGCGGGGGCGGGGCCGATACCATCTATTTGGGCAATGCAGATAGCGCTTCTGGCGGAGATGGAGCAGACACCTTTGCCACCGGCGCGTGGATTGATGCGACATCGCCACCGGTTATCGAGGACTTTGTTCAAGGTGAAGATGTTCTGCTGATAATGGTCGACTCAACAGGTGCGTCAACCACGGATTCAATAGATGTGACCTTCGTTGATGACGGAGCAGACAGTCTGGTGCAGTATTCCTCCGGCCATAGCATTGCTCGGATAGTTGGCGGCGCTGGCATTATTTCCAGCAGTGACATCTCTATTGTCACGGAACTGCCTACGGCAGTGTGACGAGCAGAGCATCGGTACGGGCAGTCATGTGAACCGATGCTTTGATGGAGGCTGATTTCGCCTGAGCGGGCGTTCGAACTTCATGGTGTGGCCCAGAGCGTGTTGCAATTTCATCCCGATGGCAGAACGCGTTGAGCGGGCGTTAGCGCCGCCTCGGCCTCGGGGTTGAGTACTTCAATCCGGTTGAGCGCGACACACCCTAGGCGCGAAAATGCTTGCTTAGCTTTAACCTCTGACCCTGATAGTTCGACGCGATCCCGGCGCCGTAGACCTCGGCGGGGCGCTCTGACATGCGCTCATAGACCAGCCGGCCCACGACCTGGCCATGCTCCAGCACAAAGGGTGCCTCGTGGCAGCGCACTTCCAGAACTCCGCGTGAGCCCGCGCCGCCGGCAAGGTCGTGGCCAAAGCCGGGGTCGAAAAAGCCCGCGTAATGCACCCGGAACTCTCCGACCATGGCCAGATAGGGCGCCATTTCGGCGGCGTAGTCGGGTGGAATGTGTACCGCCTCGCGGCTGACCAGGATATAAAAGGCACCCGGGTCGAGGATGATGCGGGCCTCATTGGTGCGGATGTCTTCCCAGTATTCGGCCGGATCGTAATGCCCGACAAGGTCAAGATCGATCACGCCGGTATGCGGCTTGGCGCGGTATCCGACGAGATTGCCCTCGCCCGGCTGCAGATCGACGGAAAAGCCCAGGCCCTCGTCGATCAGCGCGGTGCCATCGACCAGCGTCACATCGTCGTGCAGCGCGGCCAGTTCGCTGTCGCTCAGCACCACCTGGCCGCAGCGGAACCGGATCTGGTTGAGCCGCATGCCGGGGCGCACCAGAACAGAGAAACTGCGTGGGCAGATCTCGGCAAATAGCGGGCCGGTATAGCCCGCCGGGATGCGGTCGAACTCTACGCCGCCATCGGTGATGGTACGGGTCAGAAGGTCGAGCCGCCCGGTCGAGGATTTGGCGTTGGCCACCGCCTGCACGTCGCCGGGCAGGGCCAGCCGCTCCATCAAAGGCACCACATAGACGCAGCCTTTCTCCAGCACTGCGCCGTGGGTCAGATCGACCTCGTGCATGGTGAACTCGGTCAGTCTGTCGGTGACGGACCTGTCCTGGCCGGTCAGGAAAGAGGCGCGTACCCTGAAGGCCCGGGCGCCAAGGCGCAGGTCAAGCGAGGCGGGCTGGATCTGGGCCGGGGTGATGGCGGGAGTGTCGCCGGACGCCGGGGCGATCTGACCGGCGGCGATCATTGCCTGCAAGGTCTGGCTTGGCAGAACGCCGGTTCCCTGCATCCCGTCCTCCAAATGCAAACGCCCGCAGTGTCGCGGCCCGTTTCCCAAACGAAAAACGCCCACGATATCGCGGCCCGTTTTTCAAACAAAAACGCCCGCGGCAT
>JAAELR010000437.1 GCA_024226455.1 Paracoccaceae bacterium | reverse complement strand
GTCGGCCGCGGCCTGCTCCAGCGCCGCCTCGAAGATCTCCTGGATGGCTTGCCAGCGTTGTTTTGGCGTCATGGTTTCGAAACGACGGCGACCGGCTCATCGGCCGGCATGATTGTGCGCCGCTTCATCGCGTAGCGCCCGCTGAAGCCAGGCCCGCAGCAGGCGCCAATCTCGTTTCACGGTAGCCGTTGAGAGGCCCAACGCTTCGGCGGTCTCCTCGATGGTCAAGCCGGCGAAGAAACGGCACTCGACGATTCGGCTGTGCCGCTCATTGTGCGCGGCCAGCTCTTTCAACGCCTCGTCGAGGGCCAGCACTTTGTCGGCGCGAGCTTCGGTGAGCACCAGCGCCTCGTCGAACGTGACGTGGGGCGCACCGCCGCCTCGCTTGATCCGCTTGCGACGATAGGCATAGGTCACCAGAATGTTGCGCATCGCCTGCCCGGCCAGGGCAAAGAAATGCGCCCGTCCCCGCCACTGGATCCGGTCCAGCTTGACCAACTTGAGGTAGGCCTCATGCACCAGGGAAGTGGTGTCGAGGGTATGGTTGTCGCGCTCCCGGCCCAGGCGGTTGTGGGCGATGGCCCGCAGCTCGGTGTAGACCCGCGGCAT
>JAAELR010000436.1 GCA_024226455.1 Paracoccaceae bacterium | reverse complement strand
GTCAGGGAAACTGTTTTGTGTTGCTTGCTCATGCTCTGACGCTGCATGATAACCCGCGCTTGGCCATGCGGTGCATTGACTCAAGGGGCCAGAAAATCTTCAGGTCAATTCAGGCGCAGGAGTATACATCAATGTTGAAGCAATAAATATTGCCTCGATCCAGAATTTGTGCCTTTTTTTGTGTCGCATAGACTGGATTTCACGATGCCGGGTGGCGCGATCCCTGTCACTGGATACAGGCCGGAACGTGCCAGATCAGGCAAGTCCGCCTCCAAATCTGACCCACAGGTCCGGAGATATTTCGACCACGGCGAGTTGCGGTCATTTCGGGTTTCAATGAGAAATCACACATCCTTGAAACCTCGAAGCAAATCTGACATCACCCGCCTCAAACAGGCCAAACGGCGCAGCCTTTGCCAGACTTCAGTTTTTTCGAGAGGCGTCAAAAGTGAAAATCGCAGTTATCGGCACCGGGTATGTCGGTTTGGTCTCCGGGGTTTGTTTTTCCGATTTCGGGCATGACGTGATTTGCGTCGACAAGGATCCTGCCAAGATCGAGATGCTGGAAGCCGGAGAAGTGCCGATCTACGAGCCGGGGCTCGATCAACTGATGGCAAAAAACGTCGAGACCGGGCGGCTGAGTTTCACCGGCGACCTCAAGGCGGCGATGCAGGATGCCCAGGCGATCTTTATCGCCGTCGGAACGCCCACGCGGCGCGGCGACGGCCATGCCGACCTGACCTACGTCATGGCCGCGGCCAAGGAGATCGCGGAAAACCTCACCGATTACGCTGTAATAGTGACGAAATCGACCGTTCCGGTAGGCACCAACCGCAAGGTCAAGCAGGCCATCGCCAAGGCTAATCCCGAGGCCCGGTTCGACGTTGCCTCTAACCCCGAGTTTCTGCGCGAAGGTGCGGCGATCGACGATTTCATGAAACCCGACCGGGTGGTGGTGGGCGTGCAGAACGACCGCGCCGGCGAGGTGATGGCCGAGGTCTACCGGCCGCTTTACCTGCGCGACTTTCCAATTGTGATCACAGATCTGGAAAGCGCCGAGATGATCAAATACGCCGCCAACGCGTTTCTGGCCACCAAGATCACCTTCGTCAACGAGATCGCCGCGCTTTGCGAACGGGTCGGCGCCGATATCAAGCAGGTCTCAAAAGGCCTCGGCCTCGATGGCCGCATCGGCAACAAGTTCCTGCATGCGGGCCCGGGCTATGGCGGGTCGTGCTTTCCCAAGGACACCCGCGCGCTGGCGCGGATCGGGCAGGAACATGGCTGCGTGATGCAGATCACCGAGACGGTGATCGAGGTCAACGACGCGATAAAGCGGCGCATGATCGACAAGGTGGTGGATCTTTGTGAAGGGTCGCTCAACGGCAAGATCGTCGCGGTTCTCGGCGTCACCTTCAAGCCCAATACCGACGACATGCGCGACGCGCCCAGCCTGACCATCGTGCCCGCCCTGGTCGGTGCGGGGGCCCGCGTACGCGTGGTCGACCCGCAAGGCCGCAGCGAGGGCGAGGCGCTGCTGCCCGGCGTGCAGTGGGTCGAGGACACCTACAAGGCGGTACAGAACGCCGAGGCGGTAGTGCTGCTAACGGAATGGAACGAGTTCCGGGCGCTGAATCTGAAACGCCTGGCCAACCGAATGGCCACCCCCCGCATGGCCGATCTGCGAAACATCTACAACGAAAGTGATGCCAGGGATGCCGGGTTCACGGCCTATGCCGCCGTGGGTCGCTGACTGCGGTGTTTGTCAAAGTAGTTGTCCGCCGTTTCCAGCACCGCTGCGAATTTGTCACGCGACGACCAGCCTTCAGGGCCCGCGTCAGCGTCGGGTAAAAGTTGCCCCTTACCGCGCGCCTCGGCACGCCACTTGTGCAGCGTCGCCTCAGAGATGCCTTCCTCC
>JAAELR010000435.1 GCA_024226455.1 Paracoccaceae bacterium | reverse complement strand
CGCGTGGCGGACAGCCTGCCGGTGCTGGCCGTAGTCAGGATCGGCACCCACGACGAAACGCTGGCCAGCCTCGAGGCGTTTCGCGCCGAGGGCTACAGCCGTTTCCAGGTGAAGGTCGCTGCCGGTGAAACGCATGACGATATCGAAACGATTCGCATGGTCGAGGAAATGAAACTGCAGCATGAGCGGATCTGGTACGACCCAAACCGGGGCTGGTCGGTGGATGATGCGATACGGGTTATCCTGGCGGCCAGGAATTTGGCGCCGATGATCGAAAATCCCTGCGAAAGCTACGAAGAATGCCGCAACGTCGCACGCCGCACCGGAGTGCCGTTCATGCTGGACGAAGTGATCGACGGCCCGCGGCGCTTTCTGCAAGCGGTGCAGGACGAAGTGATGGAGGTGGCTTCGCTCAAGACCAGCGCCGTCGGCGGAATCGAGGCGACGCGCACGATCATGACGTTGGGTAAAACGCTCGGTGTTCCAATGCGAATTGAAGATTATTACGGCACCGGCATATTGCTGGCCTGCGTCACGCATCTCGCGCACACGCTACCGCGGAAAATGGTCTTCGGGCTGTACGATTATGTCAGCGAGGATCTGCCAATGGTCAAAAACCCGCTAAAAGTCGAGAATGGCGAAATTCGTCTGCCCGACGCGCCCGGGCCCGGTCTTGACGTCGAAGTCAACGAGGCCGTACTGGGCGACCCGGTGGTGGTCGTCGAGGTTTGACTCGTGGCTAGCCCGCTATCCGGTATCAGGGTAATCGATCTGGGGATAAATGCGCCGGGACCTTTTGCCTCGATGATGCTGGCCGACCTGGGCGCTGAAGTCGTCTCCATTGTCAATCCGGCCGTTGCGGGCGGTCCGGGCTATGCAGGCGCCGATTCCGACCCGATGCTTGCTGCGAGGGGCGGCCCGGCGGATGCGCTGCAACGCGGCAAGACGACCCGCGCGATAGACCTGAAGTCGGAAGCGGGTCGCGACGAGATGCTGAGCCTGGTCGACGCGGCCGACGTCGTCATATCGGAGATGCGCCCCGGAAAACTGGAGGCGCTCGGGTTGGGCTACGACGAATTATCGAAACGCAACCAGCGCTTGATTCTCTGTGAGATCAGCGGTTATGGCAAAAATCATCCGCAAGTCGCGCGCGCCGGCCATGACATCAACTACATGGCGCAATCGGGTGCTCTGTCGCTAATCCGCGACCGGCAGGGTCGTCCGGTGGTGCCGCAGAATTTTATCGGTGACTACGCGTCTGGCGGCAGCCTGTCAGTCAATGCAATTCTCGCAGCACTGTATGAACGCGAAAAAACCGGTGTTGGCTGTCAGATATCGCTATCGATGACCGCAGGAATTCATTACCTGATGACCGATATCGCGGCCGCAACCCTGTTGGCAGGGCACCCCAGCGAAACCTGGCGCCCGACTCTGAACGGCGGTATGCCTACTTACAATGTTTACGAAACGGCGGATAGCCTGTGGATGGCCGTTGGCGCGCTCGAGCCAAAATTCATCACTATCCTGGGTGAAGCGATGGAATGGCCGGAACTTGCCGATTTGATGAACGATGTCGAAAACTGGGAAGTAATCAGGTCCGGGCTGGAAGCGCGATTCAAAACCAGGCGCCGCGATGAATGGGCCGCCTTGTTCGACGATCTCGACGCCTGCGTGTCGGCGGTGCTTTCGCTGGATGAACTGACCGGG
>JAAELR010000434.1 GCA_024226455.1 Paracoccaceae bacterium | reverse complement strand
TTGCACCAGCAACAACTTCAGCTCATCCAAGCCCAGCTCGTCGATGTCGCTCGTGTGTTCCGCCATGGGTCAACCGGCTCGCACAAATCGGGCCCGCTGTGAATCCCCTTGCTGAGGAGAACTTCCCCGGCCTTTTGCCGACGTTACCCAGATAGTGGTTAACTATATGTAAACACGGAATGTTTCGCACGCGAAACATCCAAGAGGCACGTCGGGGGCCTGTTGGCTTACCAATGCGGTGGTTTCTGATCGGCCAGAGAGATAGCACCCGCCGCGTCGGTCTCGCGCTCTGCCTCGCGCCGCAACAGCATCTCGACCCGCCGCGACAGCAGCGCGATCTCGGTCTCCTGCCGGGCGACCACGTCCGACAGCTCGTCCGACAGTTTTTGCAGATGCGCGACCTGCTCTTCCAGGGTCTCGATACGGGTTTCCATGCGGTCTTGTAGGGCAGCACGCAGCAAAGCGGAATTGCCAAGCCTTGCCGAGGCGTCTTTTTTTTCCGAGAAACCGTTCTCGGCAGCAACCGGTCGCATCGGCGCGTGCTTCTTGCTCCTCCAGCCCCCATCCGCTAGACCGCGCGCGAAACATCGAGACAGGCGGAAGAACCGATGGCCAAGCCCAAAAAACAGCCGCGTCCCAAGGCCGAGACGCCGAAAGGGTTCAGTGACTATTTCGGTGCCGAAGTGGCCGAGCGCAACGCGATGCTGGCGCAGATCGCCGAGGTCTATCACCGCTATGGCTTTGACCCGCTGGAAAGCTCCGCCGTCGAGACGGTCGAGGCGCTGGGCAAGTTCCTGCCCGATGTCGACCGCCCCAACGCCGGCGTCTTCGCCTGGCAAGAGGACGATGACGAGAAATGGCTGGCGCTGCGCTATGACCTAACAGCACCTCTGGCTCGTGTCTTCGCCCAACACCGCAATGATCTGCCGACACCTTATCGCCGCTACGCGATGGGGCCTGTGTGGCGCAACGAGAAACCTGGGCCGGGGCGGTTCAGGCAATTCTATCAATGCGATGCCGACACGGTGGGCACGGCATCCATGGCCGCCGATGCCGAGATCTGCGCCATGCTGGCCGACACGCTGGAACGCGTCGGCATCCCTCGCGGCGACTATCTGGTGCGAGTCAACAACCGCAAGGTTCTAAATGGTATATTAGAAAGCGCGTTTGAGCAGCAAATTAATCGCGCTTTGCCTGATGGACCTTCCGAGCAGGGCGCAAACGCTGCTCGGCAACGCCTAACGGTTATGCAAGACACAACGGACGGTATCCTGCGGACTTTGGACAAACACGACAAGGTTGGCGACGATGGCGTAAGAGAACTACTCGGCCCTGGCAGGAAGGACCAATCCGGCGCGTACATTGATGGACTCAATTTACCGCACTACGTGATTGAAAGCTTCATTGCGTTTCTCAACGCGAGGGCTGGCTCCAACGAAATCACACTTGAGAGATTAAGGGAGGTGGTTTCCGAGGCTCCAACGGGCCAAGAGGGCGTAGACGAACTAGAGCAAATTGTGTCTCTCCTCGATACTCAAGGATATGGTCCCGACCGTATCGTTATCGACCCGTCGGTGGTGCGCGGTCTCGGCTACTACACCGGTCCTGTTTTTGAGGCCGAACTAACCTTCGAGATCCCAGATGAGAAAGGCCGCCCGCGGCAGTTCGGCAGCGTCGCCGGGGGCGGCCGCTATGACGATCTGGTCAAGCGTTTCACCGGACAGGAGGTACCCGCGACCGGCATTTCGATCGGCATCGACCGGCTGCTGGCGGCACTGCGCGCCAAGGGGCGGATCGGCGGCACTGCCTCTGGCCCTGTGCTGGTGACAGTGATGGACCGTGACCGCATAGCGGACTACCAGACCATGGTGACCGAGCTGCGCAATGCCGGGATTCGGGCCGAGGTTTTTCTTGGCAACCCGAAGAACTTCGGTAACCAGCTTAAATATGCCGACAAACGCGACTGTCCGCTGGCCATCATCGAAGGTTCCGATGAAAAGGCGCGCGGAGTGGTGATCGTCAAGGACCTCGCGCTGGGCAAGAGGCTGGCCGCCAAGATTACCTCGAATGAGGAATGGAAGGAACAGCCGGCCCAGCAAGAGGTGGCGCGCATCGACCTGGTCGCTGTGGTGTCGAAATATATCGGTGAGACCGAAAAGAACCGCGGGCCCGGTGCATGATCGAAACCGCGGACCCGGCGCGAGAGGCGGAGCAGGCGCGCATCATGCGCGCCTTTGCCGATGCCGGGGCGCAGGCGGTGGACATGCCTGTGCTGCAGCCCGCCGAAACCCTGCTGGACCTCTATGGCGAGGATATCCGCGCCCGCGCCTACGTCACCCGCGACCCGTTGGCCGGAGAGCTGATGCTGCGCCCCGATTTCACCGTGCCGGTAGTCGAGATGCATATCGCCAGCGGCGCCGAGGCGGCGCGGTATGGCTATTGCGGCAAGGTGTTCCGTACTCAGGAGATGGGCGACGAGCGGCCCTCGGAATATGTCCAGGCGGGGTTCGAGATCTTTGACGGCAGCGACACGGTGGGCGCGGATGCCGAGGTGTTCGCGCTGTTTTCCAACCTGCTGGAGCCGCTGAACCTGCGGGCAGCGACCGGCGATATCGGCGTGCTGCTGGCCGCGGTGCGCGGGCTTTCGACCATCGAGCGGCGCAAGGCGGCGCTGATCCGCCATATCTGGCGGCCGCGGCGGTTTCGCGCTCTGCTCGACCGATACGGCGGGCGCTCGCCGGTGCCGCCGACGCGCGCCGCGCTGATCGAACGCGCCCGGAAGGGCGACGCTATGGCGGGCGCCGGTACAATGATCGGGTTGCGCAGCAAGGCAGAGGTTGCGGCGCGGATAGAGGCGCTGGTGGAAGACGCCGATGCCGCGCCTCTTTCAGGCGTCGAGGTCGATCTGCTGGATGACATCGTGGACCTGCGCGACAAGGCGCCGGTGGCGTTGGAACGGCTGCGGGATATCGCGGTCGATCTGCCCAGCATCGCCGATGCCGTCGACCGGGTCGAGGCACGGCTGGAGGCACTTGCAAGGCGGGGCCTCGACGTCGAGCGGCTGGATTTCGAGGGTAGCTACGGACGCACCACGATGGAGTACTACGACGGCTTCGTCTTCGGATTTTACGCCGAGGCGCGGCCCGATCTGCCGCCGGTTGCCACCGGTGGAAGGTATGACGCACTGACTCGGGCGCTGGGCGGTACCGGCGCGGTGCCGGCGGTGGGCGGAGTAGTCCGGCCCTCGCTGGTGGTGGAGCTTGGGCGATGACGATCAAGCTGGGCGTGCCCTCCAAGGGGCGGTTGATGGAAAAAACCTTCGACTGGTTCGGAGCCCGCGGCATCGGGCTGGCCAAGGCCGGGCCGGACCGGGAATACGCCGGCCGGGTCGAGGGGACCCCTGGCGTGGAACTGGTGCTGCTCTCGGCCGGAGAGATCCCGCGCGAACTGAGGGCGGGGCGCATCCATCTGGGGGTCACCGGCTCTGACCTGGTGCGCGAGAAGCTGGTGCACTGGCGCGAACATGTAGAGGAACTGGCCGGGCTGGGGTTCGGCCAGGCCGATCTGATCATTGCGGTACCTGCTGCCTGGGTCGATGTCGACACGCTCGACGATCTTGACTCGGCTGCCGCGGCGTTCCGGCGGGTGCATGGCCACCGAATGCGGATTGCGACGAAATACCACCGGCTGGTGCGAGAGTTCCTGCGCGAGCATGGGGTGGCCGACTACCTGCTGGTCGACAGCCAGGGCGCGACCGAGGGGACGGTGAAGAACCTGACCGCCGAGGCGGTGGCCGACATCACCTCGACCGGTGAGACGCTGCGGGCGAACCACCTGAAGATCATGAGCGACGGGCTGATGCATCGCAGCCAGGCGACTCTGTTCCGGTCGCGGCGACTGGAAGTGTCGCAGGATGATGCCAAGACGTTGGATGCGCTGCTGGAGAAACTTGGGCTTTAGCAGAGCGCTCATCGTGCAGCGAGGAAAGCCCGCAAGGGCTTGATGAGCGGCGGGCTGGTAGCAAAATGCGCGCTTCCGCGCACTCTTGTTCAGAAGGGGGAGAGGCCACGCGGCAATATCGGGTTGCGTCGGGCGAGAGGCTATAACACGCCGATCTCTGCCAGCGCGACGCTGAGTTCCGCCGGAAGTTGGTCCTCGGCCCTCTGCGAATGGGAGAGGTCCGGCGGGGCGTCCGCGGCCTGCAGATAGCGCCAGCCCTGGAAGGCGCGGCGCGGCGCGGGGCTGGTTCGGATCAGGTTCGGGTCCATCACGATGGAGCAGCGGCGGATGCCATCCTGACCAATGGCCTCGTCGAGCGACAGAATGCGCTGACGGGCCTGCACCACGCCGCGGATCACCCAGTAGAGCGAGCCGCCATCAAGCAGTTCGGCGCGGCGTTTCGGCCACATCCGCGTAACGTGCCGACTGCGCGTCTCGGCCCCTTTGGGAGTGCTGCGGGCACGCCAGGAAACTAGGTCCTCGACGCTGTCGATACCCACGCAGAGCTTGATGAGATGCAAATCCCCTGCCACGGATTTTCCCCCAAATGAACGGTGCAACATATCGTAGGTCTTTTTTCCGGACCTGCAATAGTTGGTAGAGTTATCCACATTTTTGCGCTATTCTGGCCCCCTTCCACCGTTGGGAATCAGCCGATGACACGCTTTTCCGCTCGGATTGCCGAGCAGATCTGGGACATGAAATACCGGCTGAAACAGGCCGACGGGACTGCGTTGGATCTGACTGTCGAGGACACCTGGCGCCGAATCGCCCGGGCGATGGCCTCTGTCGAAACTGACCCCCGTGCCTGGGAGGACAGGTTCTATCAAGCGCTGAAGGATTTCAGGTTCCTGCCTGCGGGCCGGATCACCGCCGGCGCCGGCACCGACCGCGCGGTGACGCTGTTCAACTGTTTCGTCATGGGCACCATCCCCGACAGCATGGGCGGCATTTTCGACATGCTGAAAGAGGCCGCGCTGACCATGCAGCAGGGCGGCGGCATCGGGTACGATTTCAGCACCATCCGGCCAAGGGGCGCGGATGTGAAGGGGGTGGCGGCGGATGCATCGGGGCCGCTCAGTTTCATGGATGTATGGGACGCAATGTGCCGCACCATCATGAGCGCGGGCTCGCGGCGCGGGGCGATGATGGCGACCATGCGCTGCGACCATCCCGATATCGAGGAGTTCATTTCCGCCAAGTCCGACCCGGCGCGTCTGCGCAATTTCAACATGTCGGTTCTGGTCACGGATGCTTTCATGCAGGCAGTGCAGGCCGGCGCCTCGTGGGATCTGGTATTCGGCAACCGTATCTATCACACTATCGAGGCACGGGACCTGTGGAACCGGATCATGCGTGCGACCTATGATTTTGCCGAACCGGGGGTGATTTTCATCGACCGGATCAACGCGATGAACAACCTTGCCTATTGCGAGACCATCACGGCCACCAATCCCTGCGGCGAGCAGCCCTTGCCGCCCTATGGCGCCTGCCTTTTAGGCTCGATCAACCTGGCACGGCTGGTGGAACAACCCTTTGCCAAGGGCGCGGCCATCGACGAGGCGGCGCTGGCAGAACTGGTCAGCACCGCGGTGCGGATGATGGACAATGTGGTCGACGCCTCGAAATTCCCGCTGGAGCGCCAGGCGCAGGAGGCGCAGACCAAGCGGCGGATCGGGCTGGGGGTAACGGGTCTGGCGGATGCGCTGATCATGTGCGGGCAACGCTATGGATCGAGCGAGGCGGCGCGTCTGACCGGGCGCTGGCTGCACAGGATCGCCCGCGCCGCCTATCTGGCCTCAGCGCAATTGGCCAGCGAGAAAGGGGCATTCGCGCTGTTCGATGCGGAACGTTTTCTGCAGAGCCGGTCGTTGCAGCACATGGATGAGGATGTGCGGGAGGCAATCCGGACGCATGGTATCCGCAACGCTCTGCTGACCTCAATCGCGCCGACCGGGACGATCAGCCTTTACGCCGGCAATGTCAGCAGCGGTATCGAGCCGGTCTTTGCCTATGGCTACACCCGCAAGGTGTTGCAAAAGGACGGCACCAAGACCGAGGAGGAGGTGGTCGACTATGCCGTCGATCTGTGGCGGCAGCAGTTTGGCGACAAGGAACTGCCCGACTATTTCGTCAACGCCCAGATGCTGGCACCGATGGACCATGTACGCATGCAGGCAGCGGCGCAGGAGTGGGTGGACTCGTCGATCTCGAAGACCATCAACTGCCCAGAGGATATCTCGTTCGAGGACTTCAAGGACGTATACCTGCAGGCCTTCGAGAGCGGCTGCAAGGGCTGCACCACCTACCGGCCCAACGACGTCACCGGATCGGTGCTGAGCGTCAGCGAGCAAAGCGATGTGGCGCCGCAGACCGATACCGGGGCGGACGTGGTCTATATCAGCGAACCGCTGGACCGGCCGCAGGCGCTGGAGGGGCAGACCTACAAGCTGAAATGGCCCGACAGCGAGCATGCCATCTACATCACCATCAACGACATCGTGCTGAGCGGGCACCGGCGGCCATTCGAGGTGTTCATCAACTCCAAGAACATGGAGCATTACGCCTGGACCGTGGCGCTGACCCGGATGATCAGCGCCGTGTTCCGGCGCGGCGGCGACGTGTCGTTCGTGGTCGAGGAACTGAAGGCCGTGTTCGACCCGCGCGGCGGGGCCTGGATGCAGGGCAAGTACATCCCCTCGATTCTGGCCGCCATCGGCGGGGTGATCGAGCGGCATCTCGTTGCCATCGGCTTTATCGAGGCCGAGGGCATGGGGCTGAAATCGGACCCCAGGGCGGCTGTGGTGGCCTTGGGCGGTTCGCGCGGGCAGGCGTGCTCTGCCTGCGGCAGCTATGAGATGCGGATGGTCGAGGGTTGCATGACCTGCGCCAGTTGCGGCTACTCCAAGTGCGGCTAGGGTGACATGCGCCCGCCGCTAAGCACTACATCGCGGTCGTCCACGGTTACCAACGCCGTCGTGCAGGCGATACTCCCGTTCATCCAGCTCACCGATGAGGAAATCGGGAAAGCGTTGCGGTTTCTGGGGCAGAGGGCGGGTGAGCTGGAATGCGTCTATTGCGGCGCGGGTACCTCATCGAAAGTCTCGAAAACCGGGCATCGTTGATCGAGCGGTACTTCCACCAGTTCGGACAAGATCCCGTTGATTTTCTTGAATTGGTGGGAGAAGATAACTGGAATGGCTACTGGCAACGTCTTGAAGGCATTCATCAAGACCTGCGCGCCGCGCAGGAAGAGGCCGAAGCCATGCGGGAACTGATTGAGGCGCGGGTGTTTGCCTCGGCCCGGGCCGGTGGTTGAGTCAACGACCTGTGGCTCACGGGACACGTGGTGCGGCTGGCCGGAGATATCAGCTAGGTTGAATCAAGTTTTCCGGGTATATGACTCCTTGGGTGGGGGCGTTGCTGGCTCCGAGGGTTCCGATGCGCCCCTTTGGCTTTTTTCTGATTCTGTCCCTGATCTGCGGGACGGCTTGTGCGCAAGCACAAGGCCGTGAAGCGCTGGGCTGGGGACGGCTTCTCAACAATGATGTGTTCGGCGACGGGCAGGACCGGTGGCAGACCGGGTCCGGCGTGGTCAGCAAGGTGACCGGGCCGGGATGGAACGGCGCCCTGCCCGGGCGGGCCGGTGACATCGTCGAGCTGAGGTTTCGTGGCGGTATCGTGGCGCCGGCCAATCTGGTGAACCCGGCGCCGGGCGACCGGCGCTATGCCGCGATGCTGTCGCTGGGCGCGCATACGCATTTCGAATTGCGCGGGGCAGAGATCAGCCTGGGGGTCGATCTGGTGGTCACCGGGCCGCAGACCGGGCTACCCAGCCTGCAGCGCGAGATCCACAAGCTGCTGGATCAGCCGATGCCGACGGTTCTGGGCGCGCAGATACCCAACGGGATACATCCCACATTCTTGCTCGAAGCCGGGCGCAGCTACGAGATTTCCCCTTCCGCTGCGTTCCGCCCCTTTGTCGAGTTGCAGGCCGGTGTCGAAACTCTGGCACGGATCGGAGCGGACCTGCATTTCGGACTGGTCGGGCGCGACGAACTGCTTTTGCGTGACGGAACGACCGGCCAGCGCTATCGCGCGATCCGGGGCGCCCATGTGGGCTGGGCCGCGGTTCTGGGCGGCGATATCGCGCATGTGTTGCACAGCACCTACCTTCCCGCATCAAGCGGCTACAGCCTAACCGACGCCCGAACCCGCCTGCGGGCCGGGGTTCACTGGCAGGGCGAAAACAGCTCTGTCTTCTATGGTCTAACCTGGCTGGGAGAAGAGTTCACCGCCCAGCCCGAGGGGCAGGTTGTGGGATCAATGCGACTGAACATTGCTTTTTGAAATGAAATTACCCACAGGGGCTTAACAGCCTGTTGAAATCTGTGTTAACTGTTTCACAATAAAAAAACAAAACGGCAGGCATACAGGCATGATGACGGGCTTTCGCGGCACGTTTGTCATCTCTTGGGCACAGACGGAACTGGATGGGTTGGCGGCGGCTTCGGTCAGGTCGCTGGCTGTGGGAGCCATGTGGCAGTGGCACGGCAAGGCGTCGCGAGTCGACGGCCCCAATGACATTCTGGTTCTCGGTCAATGCGAAGAGACGGCACGGCTGAGGCGGCACGCGGCACGGATAGTGCGGCGGCTGGTGAAAATCGCACTCGACAAGGGACAGACAGACCGAATTCCCACACCGGACGACCCGGTGCTGGACAGCGGCTTTGCGGTGACTGATGGCAGCCGCAGTTATACCGCGACGATCATCGAGGTACCCAGCCAGGCAGCGCCGCTCTTGATGTTTCTCGATGACGTGCCGCCAGAGGGCACTGAACTGTGGGTGACGCATGTCACCGATCAGGCGCTGCATGCGCATCGGTCGGGCGATCCGGTGCCGCATGTGATCTGTTTCACCCCCGACACCCGCATCGCTACGCCCGACGGGCAAAGGCTGATGCGTGAGTTGCGCGAAGACGATCTGATCCTGACCAAGGATGACGGGCCACAGCCTGTACGCTGGATCGGTTCGAGGCGGATGAGTGGCGCGCGGCTATACGCGATGCCAGAGCTGCGCCCGATCCGGGTCCGCGCAGGTGCCATGGGGATGGATGTGCCCGACGGCGACCTGCTGGTTTCTCGCGAACACCGGATGTTGCTGAAGGGCGCCATGGCGCAGGAATTGTTCAACACCGACGAGGTGCTGGTCGCCGCTAAGGATCTGGTCAACGATCACTCGATCATAGCCGACCGGCTGACACCGCAGGTCACCTATGTTCACCTGCTGCTGGACCGGCACCAGGTCGTTTTCGCCAACGGGCTGGAGACCGAGAGCTTCCACCCCGCATCGATGCCGTTCGAGGCGGTGGACCCGATGCAGCAGCAAACCCTGCTGGACCGCGTGCCAGGACTGGATCGTGATACCAGTATCTACGGCGCCTTCACGCGCCGGATGCTGACCAGCGCCGAGGCGGCAATAATGCAGCACAGGGGGAGGCTGGATGCTCATTCCTGACTACTGCCAATGGCCCGTCCGATTGACTCCTTTTCAGGATTCCCAAGTAACCTGAAGTCTGATTTAGAGCGCAATTGAAAACCAAGTTGAATGTTTCCTTGCCTACGCAACGAAAGCAAACGGCTGACGCAAGAAATTGAGATTTTGCACAAGGCCTCGGCTTTTTGCGCGACCCGGGCGGTGAAACCATGACGAACAAGCACGTTTTCGTCACTGCCCAAAAAGCTCAATATGCGGTTTCTGCACTTTGCGGCGTTCTGGAGATTTCCCGTGGCGGCGTTTGCGGTTTTGCATCCAGTCAGCCTGCGAGGGATCAGTGCAAAGCCGACCAGCCGGGCCGCGCGGGACCTGGCTGACCGCGTCCGCATCGCTTGTGTCCCGGTCCCGGCTCACCTATTGCATGCAACGATAGCACATTTGGGAGAGACGCGATGCTCAAGGGGAAAACCGACAAATCCCGGCTGCCCAGCCGCCACGTAACCGAAGGTCCGGCCCGTGCGCCGCACCGGTCCTATTACTACGCCATGGGCATGACCGAGGAGGAGATCCATCAACCCCTGATCGGCGTCGCCACCTGCTGGAATGAGGCCGCACCCTGCAACATCGCGCTGAACCGTCAGGCGCAGTCGGTGAAGATGGGCGTCAAGTCGGCCAGCGGCACCCCGCGAGAGTTCACCACCATCACCGTCACCGACGGCATCGCCATGGGGCACGAGGGCATGCGCAGTTCGCTGGCCAGCCGCGAGGCCATCGCCGACACGGTCGAATTGACCATGCGTGGGCATTGCTACGACGCGCTGGTGGGTCTGGCGGGTTGCGACAAGTCGCTGCCGGGCATGATGATGGCCATGGTACGGCTGAACGTGCCGTCAGTGTTTCTCTATGGCGGTTCGATCCTGCCGGGCCGTCTGGAAGGCAAGGACGTCACCGTTCAGGACGTGTTCGAGGCCGTGGGCAAGCATCAGGCAGGCAACATGACCACCGGCGATCTGGAAAAGCTCGAGGCCGTGGCCTGCCCCTCTGCCGGCGCCTGCGGCGGCCAGTTCACCGCCAACACCATGGCCTGCGTTTCCGAGGCCATCGGTCTGGCGCTGATGAACAGCTCCGGCGCGCCCGCGCCCTACGAATCGCGCGACGCCTATGGCGAAGCGTCGGGGGCCGCGGTGATGAACCTGCTGGCAAAGAACATCCGCGCCCGCGATGTGGTGACGTTGAAAAGCCTGGAAAATGCCGCCCGCGTGGTGGCCTGCACCGGCGGCAGCACCAATGCCGGCCTGCACCTGCCCGCCATCGCGCATGAGGCAGGGATCGACTTTTTCCTCGACGATGTCTGCGAGGTCTTCCGCGACACGCCCTATTTCGTCGATCTCAAGCCCGGCGGCCAGTTCGTTGCCAAGGATCTTTATGAGGTCGGCGGCGTGCCGGTGGTGATGAAGGAACTGCGCAAGGCGGGGCTGTTGCACGACGACTGCATGACCGCCGACGGCACCAGCATCGGCGAGGCGCTGGACAAGATAACCCGCGAGGCTGACGGTCGGGTGATCTATCCCATCGAGACGCCGATTACCCAGACCGGCGGCGTTGTCGGGCTCAAGGGCAATCTTGCCCCCGAAGGCGCTATCGTGAAGGTGGCAGGCATTGAGCGCGAGCAGCAGGTCTTTACCGGCCCGGCCCGCGTCTTCGAGTGCGAACAAGACGCCTTCGAGGCGGTGCAGGAGCGCGTCTACAAGGAAGGCGAAGTGCTGGTCATCCGTAACGAAGGCCCTGCGGGCGGCCCCGGCATGCGCGAGATGCTGTCGACCACCGCCGCGCTCAGCGGTCAGGGCATGGGCAAGAAGGTGGCGCTGATCACCGATGGCCGGTTCTCTGGCGCCACCCGGGGGTTCTGCGTCGGCCATGTCGGCCCCGAGGCCTATCACTGCGGCCCGATTGCCCTGCTGCAGGACGGTGACATGATCACCATCGACGCACTGAAAGGTGAGATCAACGTCGCACTCAGCGACGAGGAACTGGCCGCGCGCAAAGAGGCCTGGCCCGGCCCTCGGGATACTATCTACGGTGCCGGCGCGCTGTGGAAATTCGCCCAGTTGGTGGGCGAGACTTTCAAGGGTGCGGTAACGCATCCAGGTGGCAAGGGCGAGCGCCACGAATACATGGATCTTTAACAAGGTCCGGTACCCGATGGGTGGCGGCAGCCGCCCATTGCGCCGCTTGATGCGGCCTGGAGATATCGATGACCAACAAGGCGCCTCGGTTCAAATGCCTCGCTGTTCTGGCGGCGCTGTTGATGCTGGCCGGCTGCCTGCAATCGCCCATCGGCGGCGGCGCGGCGAAGCGCAAGTTGCCAGAGACGATTCGGGTTGCCGGTGGGGCTATTGTGGTCGGCGGACCGGCGGGTTATTGCGTCGACCGGGGCGGTAGCCGGCTGGGAGGAGACACCGCCTTTGTTCTGCTCGGCAGCTGCGCCTCGATCATGCGTGACGCCGGGGTGATCGCACCGCCCAACCCCGGCCTTCTGACCGCCTCGGTCGCCAGCGGCACCGGCACCGGCACCGAGTCGGCCACCGATGCAGCATTGAAGCAACTGCGCGATTTTCTGGTATCAGAGAACGGCCGCGCGGCGTTGGCTCGCGACGGGTTGGCTGGGTCGGTCGAGATTATCGAGTCCCGTGTCGAAAGCTCTGCCGTGCTGATCCATTTGCGCGACCACGGCGCCAATATCACGCCGGGGCTGGACAAGAGCTATTGGCGCGGGCTTTTCGATCTGAACGGCCGTCTGGTGACGATCTCGGTCCTCGGATTCGCCGGGCAGCCGATGTCGACCGATGCCGGGCTGGCCACGCTGCGCGGTTTTCTCGCCCGCATCCGCACCGAGACCGAAACTGCCGCGGCCAAGGGGCTTCGAACGCAGAAAAGGCTGTTTCCGGCCTTGTTCAACTGAAATAAATTGTTTCTAAACTAGAAACGATACTAGTAACAGCTTTGAGGGTAGGAAAGCTTTGGCCAAGCGGTTCAGTGATTTGATCGATGCCGCCTTTCACCGGCGCATGCTGGGTCGTTGGGGCCGCGCCGCTCGCCGGGTCGGCGAGATGGACGTGCGGGCTCTGCGTACCCTGCGCAACCGCGCCCGAGAGATCCGGCGCCGTCTGAACCAGGTGATCCACGTTGCCGAGGGTCGGCTGACCCTGCCCGCTGTCGGGTCGAATGCCATCGTTAAGCCGCTCTATACCGACTGGGCCTACCGCCCGGAGCTTTGGCGCGGCCCGCTCAGCCCGCTGGGCATGGTCGCCGTCGAGTCGAGGACCGAATACGGCGACGAGGTAAAGCTGTTCCACGATTGCCGGGTCACCGAGTTGACGCTTCGCCAGGTACGCAACACCCGCGAAAGCGATCTGGCACCGTTCGGGCTGCGCATGGATGTGTTCCGTTTCGACGGGTCGTTCCTGTCACTTGTGGTCGAGATGCCGAAAAGCTCGGTCGAGGGGCTGCAGCGCCGCCACATGATACGGTTGACGACAGTGATCGAGGTTGAAAAACCGCTGGAGATTCTTGCACGGCTCAACATCAAGCACGGACCCAACGTGGAACAGATCGTGCGGGAGCTGCCGCTGGGCGAGGATGAGGTCATGGTAGAGTTCGATCTTGCCTATACCAAGCTGAACGAGAAACGGCTCGAGAAGATGTGGTTGGACCTGATCTTTGAAGGTGCCGAGATGAACCAGATCCTGCTACGCGACGTGGCGTTGACACGGCGCCCGCGTGCGGAATTGTAAGGGGGCGACATGACCGAGCTTTCATTGATCAAGACACGCATTCAAGCCGGCATCTGGGAAGGCGTTCTGTCGGGCGGCTTGGGCACCGGAGAGGCGCCCGAGATCCTGGTCACGCATCTAGACCAGCCGGTCCAGACGGTGGCGGTGACGGCGGATACCAATGCACCCGGCACCTGGAACGTAAAGATCGCGATCCCGCCCGATCTGTTGTCGGACGGGGTACAGACATTCCTAGTCTGGGATGCGCAGACAGAAGACAAGCTGGAGAGTTTCACGGTGGTCACCGGGGTCGCGCTGGAGGACGACATCCGCGGCGAACTGGACCTGCTGCGCGCCGAGCTGGACATGCTGAAACGCGCCTTTCGTCGACATTGCGTCGAGACGATGTGAGGTTTTTGATTGAGTGCCTTCGGCACACTGTATTCCCCCATCCTCGCCTCCGGCTCCGGGTGGGACCCTGCCGCCTCACAACTGATGTTGCGCCATGCGCTGAAGGATATCCGCGATGCCAAGTATTCCAGGACCTTGACAGGAATCGCAAGGCGAGTTCCACACAATCGTCGAGCCGCCCCTTTGGCGGTACGGCTTTCTGTGAATAGTCCACCGGCTGAAAGCCGGTGGCTTCAGGTTACGGCTCAAAGCCGGATCGATCCGCCATTCGGCGGACTCAGGTTACCTCAAAGTCATCATCCGGTTCAGGCAGCTTCCGGGTCTTGATGTACTCAGCCCAGACCTCGCCCGTAACGTTGCCGCTGTTGGAAACCCAGTACCCCCTTCCCCATAGGTGCTGACCCCAGTAGCGTTCGCGCAGTATCCCGAACTCACTCAGCAGCATGTGCGAGCTTCGCCCCTTTAAGAATTGCACGGCCCGACTTATACCAACCCGCCCAATCATTGACCTGTGGTGGTCCAGTTTCGTGTTGCGATTGATTTGATGCGGCCGGTTTCGGCGGTCAGGCGGTTCCAGGCATCGCAACAAGCATCGACGATGGCATCCCATGTTTCGAACACCCGGTTTGAGAGGTATGTTTGGCGTAGATACTGTCAGATATTCTCGGTCGGGTTCAGCTCTGGCGAATAGGGCGGCAGGAACAGGATCGAGAGGTTTTCCGGGATGTTCAGATCACCGGACTTGTGCCAGCCCGCGCCATCTGTCACCGGCAGGTGATTGCCTGCAATCACCG
>JAAELR010000433.1 GCA_024226455.1 Paracoccaceae bacterium | reverse complement strand
CGCAGAAAGTCGACTTTCTTGCGGCCGTAGAGTGCAATTGAGCTCCAACCGTCGGCCCCTGATATCACGGCACAAAGCACCAGAAGAAAGATCTCTTCGAGTGGAAAAAGAACCTTTGCAGCCTGACGAGGATCATCTATTTCTGCTGAAATAGCTCAGAAAATGCGGGGGGTGGTTGGCAGCGACAGTTCTGGGCATGATGCAGATCCATGTGGTTCAAACTCAAATGGCTTTGAGTCAGAAAACCACGCCCACGTCACCAGTCTAGTCAGTCGATTGCCCTGCGTTTCGGTTCTATTGGCATTGCACTGCTCCCGATTTCATCTTATTCTGGCAATCACTTGAATGAAACGCCCGGGCCCTTCCGATGCAAGGATCGAAGCCATGAGCAGGCGCGCGCGGGACGCAGGCGCCTCGCCGCGCCCCTCCGAAAGCCCCCACGGCGCGGTGGCGGCGCTCAGGTATGCGCTGATCACCGGTCTCGCCATCACGGTGACCTGGCTGGGCGCCAGCGGCGGGGGAAATGCTGCGAGCCGGGCGGAACCGGCCTATTCCGAGGCAGATCTTTGCCTGCACAGCCCGGCATACTGACCGGTGCACGCTGAGACGGCGACCGCCCCGGCCAGAACGCCGCGTGTTTCTGCCGCGTCGCGGCAGGACGGCCTGCCCAGCCACTATTCATTCGGGGTCAGAGCCCTGTCGATGCTGGCCTTCGGCTATGTAGCGTTCTCTTACCTGAACGGCAGATTCCTGCACCTGCTGGAAAAGGAGACGGGCCAGCCGCCGGTCTGGTTGGGCAGTTGGACCGAGTACCTGATTATCATCCTCTTCGGGGTCTGGCGCACGTGGGCCGAGAGGAACCCCTATACCCGCAAACGGCTGGCATTTCTGACCGCGGCGGTGGGCGTGTTCTGGTGGTTTCTTCCCGCAGTGCTGCGCCTGCCCGAACCGCATGTGGGCGCCCTGCCCGGGCAGCCGATCTTTCCCCAGATCCACGCCCCCGGCACCCTGACCTTCTTTGCCGTGCTGCTGCTGGTGCTTCTGTTCGGGCGCCGTGTGATCTGCGGCTGGAATTGCCCCTGCGTCGCGATCCGCGAAACCGTCGGCTTTGCGTTCAGGCAATACACGCCGCGCAGCGCCACGGCCTGGAACTGGCGCCATGCCAAGTGGTTGTTTTTCGCGGGCTACATGGTCATCTTCGTGCTGATCATGTTTTCCGGCACGGCCTATGTCTCGCCGGTCTATGGAGGCTTTCTTGCATTGGTCGGGATCACCTATTTCGGATCGTTCTTCATCGCGCCGCTGACCGGAAACCGGTTCTATTGCCGCTATCTTTGCCCCTATGGCGCCACCTTCGGGCTGCTCAACCATATCGGGTTCTACGGCATCCGCATGGACATGGACGCCTGTGTCGACTGCCGGCGCTGCGAGCAGGTCTGCGACATGGGCATCCCGGTCTGGCAGCAGGGCAAGGCGCATGGCCGCGTTACCGGGCTGGCCGATTGCATGGGCTGCGGGCGTTGCGTGCTGTCCTGCCCGACGGATGCGCTGGAATTCCGCGACGTGCGCAATGAATTCCTGCCTGGTCTCCGCATGGATGGCTCTCATCTGCTGGGACGTTCCGCCCCGCCAGAGCTTGCCGCGCGTGTCGAGCCGGCCCTGCGCCCCCCCCCCGCCCGCCGCGCGGACTGGGGCGAAGAACACGTGCCGCTAGGCCTTGCGACGGCGCAGGAGCAGGCCCGCCGCTGTCTCGATTGCGGGGTGCCAGGCTGCCGCAACGCCTGCCCCTTGGGCAATCGCATCCCAGAGTGGCTGGAGGCGCTGGGGCAAGGCGATATCCGGCTCGCCGCAACCATCAGCAATGCCACCAGCCCCCTGCCCGAGATCTGCGGCGCGGTCTGCCCCACGCAGCGCCTGTGCGAAGGTGACTGCACACTGAATGGCGCGGGCGGCCCGGTGATCATTGGCGCGCTGGAGCGGTTCGTCACCGAAGAGGCGCTGCGGCAGGGATGGGCACCGCAGCGCGCCCGGGCCCCGGCGTGTGGCAGGTCTGCGGCGATCATCGGCGCCGGGCCAGCGGGGCTGGCCTGTGCTGGCGAACTGAGCCAGGCGGGTTTCGATGTCACCGTGTTCGACAGGCGCGACCAGGTCGGCGGGTTGCTGACCTATGGCATCCCACCCTTCAAGCTGGACAAGACCACCATTCTGCGGCGCAAGGCTTTGCTCGAGGACGCCGGCATCCGCTTTGATCTCGGCGTGGATGTCGATGCAGAGCGTCTGGCGCGGCTGATCGCCGACAATGACGCGGTGTTTCTGGGCACCGGCGCGCAGACCCCGCGCCGGACCGGGCTGCCGGGGCAGGATCTTGTGGGGGTCACTCACGGGATCGGCTATCTTTCAGCGCTGGGTTCCGGTCAGCCGGATGTCCACGGCGTGGCGGGCAAGCGGGCCGTGGTTTTAGGGGGCGGCGACACCGCGCTTGACTGCGCCCGCAGCGCGGTGCGCCAGGGCGCGGCCACGGTAACGGTCGCTTATCGGCGAAGCCCGGAACACATGCGGGCCGCCCCGAAAGACATCGCCGCCGCCCGCGAGGAAGGCGTCGGCTTTGTTTTCCACCACCGCCCGCTGGCTTTCACCGGACGGGATAGGTTGGAGGCTGTGCGTTTTGACGGGCCGAAAGGCACATCGGGCTCCCTGCCCTGCGACGTTGCGATCATTGCCTTCGGGCAGGCACCGGACAATGTAGACTGGCTGCGCGGTCTCGGCATCGCCACGGATGAGGGCGGCTTTGTCATCACGGATGAAACCGGCCGCACCAGCAATCTAAAGGTTTTTGCCGCGGGCGACAACAGCCATGGCCCGAGCCTTGTGGTGATGGCTGTGGCCGCGGCAGCGCACGCGGCACGGGGCATCGTCGGGGCCTGAAACCGAAACGGCAAACCGGCGCGGATTTCTCCGGGGATACCCGACGGCGGCGCTGCCACCCGGCATGACTCTGACGCCCAGGTCACAGGCGAACGACATGGTGTGTTTGCGGCCGTCGCTCTCCTCGGGCGAACGAGGTCCGATATGTTGGCCTCATAGTTTATAGCCGCAGAGGAGAACGACCATGGGATGTTATGTTGGACTGGATGTGTCCGTCAAAGAAACTTCGATTTGT
>JAAELR010000432.1 GCA_024226455.1 Paracoccaceae bacterium | reverse complement strand
TGCCCAACCGGTTCCGCGTCTGCCACACCGTTCAGATCGCCATACTGGGACCAGCGCTGGGTGAGGTTCCAGATGGCCCGCAGCGAAACGCCGGTCTCCCCATGGAGTTCCAGGTATTCGGCCGCGGACAGTGGGTTACTCTCCTCGTGGTTGACCCGCCGCTCCCACGCATGCCACAGCCGATGGGCGGTCTCCTCATCGGCTTCCGGGGGACGCCCAACTGATGGCGTAACCGCCAGCGTCCGACGCAGGCGGCTGTATTCCCTGGCCCCCAAGCCAAACAGTGTCTGCATCATCTCCAGGGGTGCATCCGCGGCGATCAGGGCCTGTTCGGTCTCTTCCGCCTCCCGCTGCCGGCGCAGGTGGTCCATCATCGGCCAGTAGACGTCACGGTTAAGCGCAATGCTCAGGCAATGCGCCCTCAAGGACTCCACGCGATAGAGATCCGCGAGCGTCATCTCCCGCAGGGCCGCGATTTCCCGGGGTCCGAAGTTCATGTTACGCAGGGCGCCCTGATCGCCTTCCGCCAGGCAGCGCAGGGCATACATCAGCACCGCGGTGATCAGTTCAGACTCTTTGGTGCGTTGCATTCCCTA
>JAAELR010000431.1 GCA_024226455.1 Paracoccaceae bacterium | reverse complement strand
TGCAGAACTCTTGACTTGGCGCTAAATTCAATGCGACTGGACCGCCTCAAAAACGAGGCGTAGCTCGGTGCCGGGGTAGATTGCCTGTTGCGTGTTCAGGCATTCGCAAAGAGCGATGAGCGCTTGTTGGGATCGGTTATTGGCCAAGCCGTAAAGGCGCACCCGCAGTTCTTGACGTTCGTGATCCGGGATAATGTCGCCCGGCAGGCGGAACACGGCTTTGAGAAAGGCGCGAGCTTCATCGTCATGACGCGCGAAAAAGGGTTCGACGATACTCGCCAGACAGCTCTCGCTGCGATAGGCGACGACCTTGATGAGCTGGGTAAGGGTCTTGCGCTCGGTTTCGTGCTGGACGATCTTCTCTGGATCCAGGACGGTTTTCAAAGGCACGCGCTTTTCCATCGCTTTGATGCGCTCGCCGAGTTGATCGCATTCGCTTTCCAAGCGTTCGATCATCTGCACCTCTTTCGCTTGCTTGGTCGCTGAAGCGCCGTCGCGCTGTTGCGCGCCATGGCGGACGTGGGCTCTGCCGAGCTGGGCCTTTTTTGCCTTGAGCGCTTTCTCCAACTGGGTGCGCTCGGGATTGGGAACCATGCGCTGCGGATCGGCGGGTTCGGTGGCGTAGGTGCTCAGGTGGTCGATATTGAATTCGGCCTGCATGTATTTGAAGAAGTTCTCTTGACGCCAACGCGCGAACATGTGATCGGCGATCACTTCGGCCGGCAAGTCCTGTCGTGTGGTGAGGATCGCGCTCTGATGGCCGCCCTTGCACAGACGGCGGATTTCGCGCATCCAAAAGGCGGGGCGTTTGCCGGTGGCGGGGATGACCGGCACGCTGCGCTCGGCCAGCCAATAGGTCACGGACTTGCCGTTGCGCTCGCAGTGAAAGGGTTGAAAATCCTCCGGGTCCCAGGGCGCCTGTTTGCCCTTGCGGTAGGTGATGACCTCGACCTCTTGGGGGTGCCAGCGTTGAAAGGATTTGGGGCTCCAAGCCTCGCGGTCGAAGACCAGCGTCAGTGCCCTGTGCGCACCGATCTGCCGGCGTGCTTGGGGAATGACGTCCTGTTCGATCAGCGCCAAGAGGTGTTGATTGATGGGGCTGGTGACAAAGAACAAGGGCTCGGCCGCCCCGTTATGCACCCACGTGTCCGTCGAGGCGGGCTGACACTGACGGCGTTTCTGCACAAACGTCTTGGGCAGTCGATGCTTGCGCCCGGTGTAGGTGCTCACGTGACCGTCGATGTAGAGGACGCCCAGTTCGTCGGGTTCGCCCCGTGACCAACGCTCGGTCAACGCCGCGGCAAGCTTCGCCGCCCGTTGTTGGCCCCCGAGCTCGGCGAGCTTGCGGCGCAGCGTTTTCACTTCCGGTACCCGATCGAGTCCCAACAGGATGCCCAGCTCACCGGGTTGATGCGCGCTCAAGCGCTCGATGCTCTTGATGCGCAACAAGGCCATCATGACCAGGCACAGCAGGATCGAATGCAACCCGTAGAATCCGGCCTTCAGCGGTGCGTAAATGCGCTCGGCGCTGCTCAACAGGCCCTCGCCGATCAACGCCGGTAAGGCCAGTAGGACACCGGCGTTCGCCACACCTTCCATAGGCTCGAAGTGCGGCGCCGCTTGCGTCAACTCGCCCTGGCAGGCGAGCAGGCGCTCCTCAAGGCGTTTGACCGCGGTACCGGCACCCTGTGCCTGGGCGGCGTCACGTTCGGCCCGCTCCCCCGG
>JAAELR010000430.1 GCA_024226455.1 Paracoccaceae bacterium | reverse complement strand
TCTCCTCCAGAACTTGCACCAGCAACAACTTCAGCTCATCCAAGCCCAGCTCGTCGATGTCGCTCGTGTGTTCCGCCATGGGTCAACCGACTCGCACAAATCGGGCCCGCTGTGAATCCCCTTGCTGAGGAGAACTTCCCCGGCCTTTTGCCGATGTTACTATATCCCCATGAGGACATCTTGCCCGGTTGGTGTTCTACCCGCTTCTAGCCCTCGGGCGGGGGCGCGAAGGCGACCAGCCCCAACTGCCGCGCCGCCGCTTTCGAAAGGATCGCCGAATCCAGGCCCTGCGGCCGTTGGAAAGCCCGGATCGCCCGCCGCGTCCGTGCCGCCATCTCGCCGGTGACGGCGCCCCGGTAATGCCCGCGCACTTTCAGCGCGCGCTGCAATGTCTCGATGAATTCCGGCGTCAATTCCGTTTGGCAGGGCGTCTCGAACCACAGCTCGCGCCGTTCTTTCACGATCGCCTGCCGGGTCTCTGTCTTGTAGACCGCCGGGTAGAGGATTGAGCCTTCGGTATCGATCTGGGCGGGCTGCAGCATGACCTGCTCGGTCACCGTCTCTATCTCTGCCGGGCTCACGTCCTGACCATAGCAGGCATCCGGATCGGCCCCCGGCGGGACCGCGGCACTGGTGCGCACCGGCGCCGGTTCGGTCAGCCGCGCCACTTGCGGAAGCTCGCCGCCGCAGCCAGCCAGCAGGGCCAGGGCGCATCCGGCCGGGATCAGGGGGCGTATCATGTCTGCTCGGGCCTCTGTCGGGCTGTTTTGCCAGACCATAGCCGGTTTCACCCCGCCGCGAAAGCCTTAGCCCCGATCCGGTTTTGGGGTGCCGTCAGGCTGCAACAGGCTGTCAGGGGAATCGACTGAACGTTACGGAATGTTAACGGTGGATTCAAGCGCGAGGTGCAACTCTGGCATTGAAGCGGATTTTGGGTAGTGGGTCACTTTGAAATCCGACCCCAATCAGCTTTGATTTGCGCCCAGCGTCGTCAGCCCCCATATTGGGGGCATGACCGACAAACCCAAAAGACCCAGAGACGCCAACCAGCTTGCCAAGTTCATCGTGGACGTGGCGACGGGTGAAAAACCTGAGCACGAACCAGACACATCAGGGCAAAAAAAGGGTGGGAAAAGGGGTGGAGAGAGACGCGCTGCATCCTTGACGCCAGCCCAGAGGGAAGAAATCGCCCGTATTGCGGCAGAAGCACGCTGGAAAAAAGACTAGGGCCTGTTGATATTCAGGATTCCCCTTTTGGCTGATATCTGATTCAACCGGCATTCCCCATTTGGCGTGCCTTCGTAAAGGTTACTGGCGGAGAAGCTGTCT
>JAAELR010000429.1 GCA_024226455.1 Paracoccaceae bacterium | reverse complement strand
TCAAGTCGAAGAGGGCCGGTTTTCACTTCACCCGTCGCATCCCGTGCCAAATCCCCGCGCCCTTTCGCCTAACCCATTGATGAATAACCTATATCACATCATGAAGTCGCACGAAACCGCTATCCATATGGGTTATCCGGGGTTAAGCTGCGGGCGACTCGAAGGATAATGCGGGAGGGAGGGAATGTTTGGAACTCTGGTTCTTGGTCTGGTCGCGGGCGCTGCGGCGCCCTATGCGGAGCGCCATGTGAAACGCGCGCTGGAGAGCGCGGCGATGGCGCAGACGCCGCTTGATGCGGCGGAACTGCGCGCCTTGTCGCTGGCGGTCTGTCTGGTCCTGGCGGCGGTGCTGGCCTGGTTTCTGGCCGAGGGCGGCGCGGTGCCGCTGACGGTCGGCGCGGTGATGGGCGTCTTCGGCCCGCGCCTGATCGAAAGGTTCCGCGGCGGGGAGTGATCCCCGCTGCGCAACGATCACCAAGCAAAAACAACAGGGAGAGAAAACATGTGCGATATTTGTGTGATGAATTCCGTCAAGGAACGGATGCTGAGCCGGCGCCAGTTCTTCCGCGCCTCGGCGGCGGTGGGCGCCGTTGTTGCTGTGGGTGGCGTGGCTTCGGCGCCGCCGGCGATGGCTGCCGGTCATGGTGGAGTGGTGGACATGACCCATGTCTATGACAGCAGCTTTCCGACCTATTTCGGTGCTCCGGGGATCGAGGTCACGCAGGCGTTCAATTTCGCCGAGGACGGCTTTAACCTGTTCAACCTGGCTATAAACGAGCATACCGGCACCCATGTGGACGCGCCGCTGCATTTCTCGGCCGACGGTCAGTCGATCAATGAGATCCCGGTGGAGAACCTCGTGGTGCCGCTCTGCGTCGTCGATATCGCCGCAAAGGCCGAGGATGATGCGGATGCGCAGGTGACGCCCGAGGACATCAAGGCCTGGATGGCCAGCAACGGCGACATCCCCGACCGCGCTTGCGTGGCGATGCATTCGGGTTGGGCCGGCAAGACCGGTGGCGAGGGGTTTCGCAATGTGGACGGCGACGGAGCGATGCATTTCCCGGGCTTCCATGTGGAAGCCGCGCAGATGCTGATGGAAGAGAGCGGCACGGTGGCGATGGCGGTGGACACGCTGTCGCTGGACCATGGCATCAGCGCCGATTTCGCCACGCATTACGCTTGGCTGCCGACCAATCGCTACGGGATCGAAAATCTCGCCGGGCTCGACCAGGTGCCGGTGAGCGGGGCGACGCTGGTGGTCGGTGCCGGCACCCATCGCGGTGGCAGCGGAGGCCCGTGCCGGATATTCGCGCTGTTTTGAGGGGTTTCGGATCGGTTGGCGCCGATCCGATCCGCTGGAGGGGCTCTGCCCCTCCAGACCTCCCCGAGGTATTTGCAAAGAGAAGAAAGGACCTTGCGCGGTTCTTTTGGGGATTGGAGGCAGTTTAATGGCAACGGTATCATTGTTGGGCGACGACGAGACCGGGCCAGAGGCGCGGGCGGTGTTCGATGAGATCCGGGCTCTGCGGGGCACCGACTATGTGAACAATTTCTGGCGTGCGCTGGCGCATGACCCGGCGACGCTGCGGGCGACATGGGACCGGCTGAAAGCGGTGATGGCGCCCGGCGCGCTGGACCCGCTGGTCAAGGAAATGCTTTATGTCGCGGTGTCGGTGACCAATGGTTGCGATTACTGCATCCATTCGCACACGGCGGCGGCGCGCGCCAAAGGCATGACACCAGAAATGTATGGAGAACTGCTGGCGGTGATCGGCATGGCGGCCCAGACCAACCAGTTGGTCACCGCCATGAAGGTGCCGGTGGACGGGATGTTCGATGCCGGGGCCGGGCAGGGGTAACCGATTGCACCCTTCCGATTTCGGGTTTGTAGCAAGTGGAAGAAATTCATGGACCAAAAGGATTTTGTGCAGACCGCGATTGTTGATCTGTGCACTGTCGGGCAGGAAGCTGACGAAGCAGTGCGAGAGCTTGAAGGGCTGGTCAATCCAGGTACCCACGTGAAGAGTAGCGGCGAGTTCTTCAGTGCCCGGACAACGCTGAAATTCGACGTGGCGAATACCGCTAGGAAGGACACGCAGACGCAAGCTGATGGCAGTGCGAAAACATTGGTGCTCGGCGTGTAGGCTGGCGGTTCCGAGGGGTAGTCAAATTGCGCGGCAACGGGCATTCGGTTCCCGGTCGACGTGGTATCGCCGATGCCGAGAAAACATTAGACCTGTTTCACAATAGGACCATTTCTGCGATTCTGACTGCACTATGGCAGTGGGGTTTGGGGAAATGGCGGTATTGAAGGTCTTGCGCGCACGTCCTGAGTTGTTTTTCCGCCTTTCGGGAATGCGTCTGGCGGACTTTGACGCTCTGGTTTTCGAGCTTCGCCCGATTTGGCTTGCCCAGGAGAAGCGACGTTT
>JAAELR010000428.1 GCA_024226455.1 Paracoccaceae bacterium | reverse complement strand
TTTCGCAGTGCGCCGAACCGGCTTCCGGCGCTCAAAGCCATTTCCATCATCAAGCATCAAATCACCTCCAAAATTATTGGAGGCCAGATTCTCACATCGGATCAAAACCCGATACCATGGGGCATACGCACCGATAACGATTGTCCGGTCAGGGGGGACGCGTTAGATAAGCAGCACCTGAGTGCCGACTTTGGTCAGCGCGAACAGCTCCGCGATATGCTCGTTATAAAGCCCGATGCAGCCATTTGACGACCGCCGCCCGATCTTGCGGGTGTCGTGGGTGCCGTGAATTCGGTAGTAGGTCCACGACAGATAGAGCGCATGGCTGCCCAGCGGGTTATCCGGGCCCGGGCCGACATAGCTGGGCCATTCTGGGTTGCGTTTCAGCATCGAGGGCGTCGGGCGCCATTCCGGCCCAACGATCTTTTGCACCACCTTGGTCCGGCCCCGGCGGGTCAGTTGCTCTGTCAGCGGCACGCTGGTGGGGTAGAGCTTGTAGACCGACAGGTCCTCGGACCAGAAATGCAGCGCGCGCGACGTAGTGTCGACCAGCACAGCACCGTTTCTGGTGCTTGAGAAATACGGCTTCCAGTCGAGTGACCGGAAGCTGGAGATATTGCGACGGCTGACCTCGGTGATCTCTGCCTCGATCTCTACTGTGCTGCCGGTATCCTGTGCCAGCGTCGGCGCTGCCAGCCCAGCCATCGCCGCTGCACCAGCCCCAAGGAATACCCGCCGGTCAATGCCCTGTTTCAAGTCCTTCACCATCGCCCACTCCATTTGACGGTCACCTTACCCAAGGCGCATCATATGGCCGGAAAGCCGCAGTCGCAATTCAAACATGCGTCAACTCGCCCAAGTCGGCAGGGATCGGTTTGCTCTGGTGGTTTCCTGCGGCTAAGGCAGTACCGACACAATAGCGCGGGGCTGACCATGGTGCGTTTTCTTATTCTGCTGGTATCCGGCGTTTTTCTACTGGCGTCCTGCACGACGACCACGACGACAGGGGTCGGCACGAACGCCAGGCCGGGTATGGGCGTTTACCGGATCTCGAAGTTGCAGACTTCGCGCATTCAGTTCCGCATGCTTGATTCGGTCAACGCACTGCGCAAGGCAGAGGGCTTGGGCAATCTGTCCCTGAACTCTTCTCTGAACGCCGCCGCGGCCACTCATTCGCGCGACATGGCGGTGCAGAACAGGCCCTGGCATTTCGGCTCTGACGGGTCGTCACCGGTCGAACGTGCCTGGCGCGCCGGTTACCGGCAGACCATGCTGGGCGAGAATATCTCGGAGACCTACGAGACCGAGCTGGAGACTCTGGCCGCCTGGATGGATCAAAAGGACACCCGCAACGTGATCGTCGCAGAACAGGCTCAACATCTGGGCTTTTCCTGGCATCAAGAGCCCGGCGGCAAGATCTGGTGGACGCTGATCATCGGTGGTGGAGCGACCCCGGTGCAACCCTCACCGAACTCGCTGGCGCAGGTGCCTCAGGGATAAATGTCGATCACGGTACCGTTCCTGACCATCGAATAGATCTTTTCGATTTCCCGGTTCGACACGGATATGCAGCCCGCCGTCCAGTCGCCGTCGCGTTTCTGGAACCGCTTGGCCTGACCGTGGATAAAGATATCGCCACCGGGGTCGAGCCCTTCTTCGCGTGCAATCTCGATATCCGTTTCATTCGGGTAGGAAATCCCGAGCGAAAGGTGAAAGCTGCTTTCCGGGTTGCGGCGGTCGATTGAATACCGGCCTTCTGGCGTTCTGCCGTCACCCTCGAACTGCTTGTCGCCGGAAGGGGCAAAACCCAGGTCGATCTTGTGTTCCGCCAGTAATTCCTGGTGGTGATACAACAGCATCCGACGCTCGCCCTTCAGCACCACGACCCGTGTCACCTCGGGGCCGTAATACCGGCGGAATTTGCTGGAGCACGCTCCGAGCGTCAGAATCAACGTAAGAACCAGCACACATTTCAAGAGCTTCATTACTACGATCCGATGTTATCCACAGGTTACGATACCGCAATGAGGAGTGATTCGAAATCCTTCGCCTCGCGGCGGGCAATTCCTTGCTACTGCCGGGTGAATTGCGCGCTCAGTTCGACATGGGTCGACCAGCGGAACTGATCGACCACGTCGATATGGGCAAGCGTGAGACCGGCGTCGGTCAGCACCTTTGCATCGCGGGCAAAGCTGGCCGGGTTGCACGACACCATGGCGATGCGCGGCACGGTGCTGGCGGCAAGCTCGGCAACCTGCGCCCGCGCCCCTGCACGGGGTGGGTCGATCACTACGGCATCATATCCGTTCAACTCGTCAACGATCAACGGGCGGCGGAAAAGGTCGCGCGATTCGGTAGTGACCTTGCGCATCCCCGTGCCACAGCGCCATCCGGAATCGAGCGCGGCCAGCATGTCCGACCCGGACTCTACCGCGTGAACCTCTGCCTGCCGGGCAAGAGGCAGAGTGAATGTACCGCAACCGGCAAACAGGTCGGCGATACAGCGCGCATCTTTCACCGTTTGCCTCACCGAAGCAATCAGTGTCGCCTCTCCGGCTTTGGTGGCCTGCAGGAACGCCCCCGGCGGCGGCGTGAAACGAATGCCTCCCGTCTCTTGCCAGGGCGGCTGGCGCTGGGCAACGGTTTCGCCGTTCCAACTGAGCCGGGCACTGGTGGAATCAGAGACTATTCTGGCCAATTCCTGCTGCAAGCCGGCATCAGCGGGTTTGCCGTTCATCACCGAGACATCCGCGCCGCCCGGGCTTGCGGTGACCGTTATAGACAGTTCACCCTTACGCGAACCACCCGTGACGGCAATGTCATGCAGAACGGGGCGCAGCGACGTGATCTCTGGCACCACCAGCAGGCAATTCGGCGTGTCGATCAGGATGTTGGACGCGCGGGCATGGAAGCCAAGCAAAGCGCCCTTCCTGGTGCGGCGGGCAGAGAACACGGCCCGGCGGCGCGATTGCGGTGCGGATATGATCACACTCCGGATCGGCGCCGGCACTCCTTGCGCGCCCAGCGCGTCGCGGACAACTTGCGCCTTCCATTGCTCGACAAATGGGTCAGAGGCATGCTGCAAGGCACAACCGCCGCAGGATTTGAAATGCGGACATGGCGGACGCACTCGGTCGGGTGACGGGGTCAGGATCCTAGGCAAGATCATGCGACCATCCACAACGTCGCCCTCGACCACCTCTCCGGGCAAGGTCAGCGGGGCGTATACAGGCCCCTCGGCGATGCCATCGCCGCGATGACCCAGCCGTTCGATCATCGCTTTCATCGGGTACCGCGCACGGTCAGGCAGTAGAAACAGCGGGGCTGAAGGCATAGCCTTCGGGCGACAGGATCGTCGCCTCGCGCAGCCCATGTACCTTGTCGGCCACCTGTTCCAGAATCATGTGACCCGCGGCCTCGGCCCGCTGACTGGCGGTGTCGGGGTCGATGCCGAACAGGTAGATCTGCATTGCCCCGCCGCGCGGTGGAACCTCTGGCACCAGCGACAACAAGGGATGCGCGCCATAGGTCCCGTCGGCGTGGATCTGCAGCATCATCCCGCCGTGCCGAATAATGGCGAAATCGTCCGACAGCCGATGCGCGCAAAGGCCAAAGACCTGCGCCAGAAAGCCAGCCAGACGCCGCAAATCGGGGCTTAGCAGGTTCAGACCGATACCGGTCAGGGAACGGCCGAACTCTTCGGCCGGAACTGTTTCAAGATCCATCTTGGTCACTCCGCTGCTTCGGGCAGTCCCATGAACCCGCCCGATTGCCGACGCCAGTATCGCGCATAAAGCCCCTCGCGCGCCAGCAGGTCGGCATGGGTTCCCTGTTCAGCGATGCGACCCTGATCCAGCACGATGATGCGGTCCATCCGGGCAATCGTCGACAGCCGGTGGGCGATGGCCAGGACGGTCTTGCCGCGCATCACCTCGACCAGGGCCTCCTGAATTTCAGCCTCGACCTCACTGTCGAGCGCACTTGTCGCCTCGTCCAGCACCAGGATCGGCGCGTCTTTCAGGATCGCCCGGGCCAGCGCGATGCGCTGCCTCTGCCCACCGCTTAGCTTGACCCCGCGCTCACCCAAAAACGCCTCATATCCGGTGCGGCCGTGATAGTCCTGCAGGTCAAGAATGAATTCATGCGCCCGGGCCCGTTTCGCCGCCCCGATCATCTCGGCCTCGCCAGCCTCGGGGCGGCCATAAAGGATATTGTCGCGAGCAGACCGGTTGAACATGGCGGTTTCCTGAGTAACCATACCGATACGCCGCCGCAGGCTTTTCTGTGTCACGCCGCGCACTTCCTGCCCGCCGATGGAAATAATGCCGGATTCGGCGTCATAGAGCCGCATGAGCAGGGCGACGAGCGTCGACTTGCCCGCGCCCGAAGCACCGACGATACCCAGTTTTTCGCCTTGATGAGCCGTCAGGCCAAGATCGCAAACGCCGCCGGTTCTGCGGCCATAGGCAAACGAAACCCCGTCGAAACGAACCACCGGCGGCCCATCCAGCTCAACCGCATCCGGGCGATCCGCCAGCGCATGCGGCGGCGACAGGGTGCGGATCCCGTCCTCTACCTCGCCGATATTGGCGTAGATCCCCATCAGCGTAAAGCTTACCCAGCCCGTCATCTGCGCCAGCCGGATCGAAACGGCGCCGGTCGCGGCGATGTCGCCCGCGGTGACAAGACCCTTTGTCCAGTACCACAACGCTCCGCCCACCAACATCACCGGCAGGAACCCGGCGATGGTGATCAGCCAGAACCGGAACGCCACCGATATGCGGCCATAATCCAGCGCCCGCCCACGCAGCGCCGACATAGCAGACAAGGCCGCCCTGTCCTCATGATCGGCATGGGCGAACAGTTTGACGGTCTTGATATTGGTGATCGTATCGACGATCTGCCCGGTGACATTCGCCCGCGCTGCCGCCCGTGCCATAGATCGTTTGCGGATCCGCGGCATGAAAACCCGGATGGTCCAGAGATAGACCGCCAGCCAGGCCACCAGACCCAACGCAATCCGCGCGTCAACCGTGGTCAGTAGCAGGACCGCACCCGTCACCGAGGCCAGCGCGAACAGCACGGTCTGGTTCATTTCTACCACGATATCGGTCAGCGCCCGCGCGGTCTGCATTTCCTTTTGCGAAATCCGTCCGGCAAAATCCTCGTCAAAGAAGGTCACCGATTGGCCCAGTGTGTGCCGGTGCAGCCGCTGCAGCGTGAGGTTCAGCACATTCGGCGCGACGGTTACGTTCTGCATCAGGGCATTGCCGCCGAAAAAAAGCGGCCTGATCACCAAAAAGAACACCAGCCCGGTCAGCAGCACACCGGTCTGTTCGGCAAAGACGCGCGAAGGTTCGACCGCCAGAGCCGCGTCGATCACCCGGCCAAGGATCAAAGCCGCCGTCACCTCGACTATTCCGCCCAGAACAGAGACTATTCCGGCAATGGACAGCGCCAGGCCGCAGCCACCCAGGGCCCAGCGGGCGAATGGCAACAGCCGGTCTGGCGGTGGGCCGTTGGCGCGCGCTTCCGGGTCGATCCATTTCGACGGCGTCACTCTGCCACCTCCTCGACCCCGATGAAGCCGCCCGATTGCCGGTTCCAGAAACTGGCATACAGCCCACCTTGCGCCAGCAACTCGGCATGGCTGCCATCCTCGGCGATGCGACCGTCATCCAGCACCAGTATCCGGTCAAGCCGGGCAATCGTCGATAGCCGGTGCGCAATGGCGATTACGGTCTTGCCCTCCATCATGCCGTACAGAGTCGACTGGATTACCGCCTCGACCTCACTGTCCAAAGCGCTTGTCGCCTCGTCCAGTACCAATATCGGCGCATCCTTCAGGATCACCCGGGCAAGCGCGATGCGCTGGCGCTGGCCACCGCTCAGCCTCACTCCGCGTTCGCCGACCTGAGCGTCATAGGCCGCGCGCCCCTCGGGGTCGCTGAGGTCAAGCACGAACTCATGCGCCTCTGCCTGTTTCGCCGCAGTGACGACATCGGTCTCGGTCGCGCCGGAGCTTCCGTAGAGGATATTGTCTCGCACCGAACGGTGCAGCAATGAACTATCTTGCTGCACCATGCCGATGACATGGCGCAGGCTGTTCTGGGTTACCTGTGTGATGTCCTGCCCGTCGATCAGTATGCGCCCACCTTCAGGTTCATAAAACCGCAAAAGCAGCTTCACCAGGGTCGATTTTCCTGCCCCGGAACGCCCGATCAGGCCGATCTTCTCACCCGCTGCGATGCTAAGCGAAACAGAGTCCAACCCGCCCGAACCGCGGCCATAATGATGCGACAGTTCCTGCAGTTCTATGGCGCCTTTGCGGAACTCCAGCGGTTTGGCATCCGGCGCGTCAACAAGTGTGATCGGCTGTGCGATGGTCTCCATCCCCTCGGCCACGATGCCGAGACTGCGAAACAAGCTGCTGACCGCCCACATGATCCAGCCGGTCATGGCGTTCAGCCGCAGGGTCAGCGCTGTCGCAGCGGCAACGACACCCACCGATGCCGTACCGGCCATCCAAAGCCAGATCGCCCAGCCGACGACACCGACGATCAGCAGACCGTTCAGCCCAACCAGCGCGACATCCATGACGGTGTAGATCCGCATCTCGCGGCTGAAAGTCTGCCGGGTGGCCTCGATCGCTTCCCTGGCAAAGGCCATTTCGTGATCGTGGTGAGCAAAGAGTTTGACCGAATGGATATTGGTATATGCGTCCACCACCCGGCCCGTGACCTCGCTGCGCGCGTCCGCTGCCGCCTTCGAGGCCGGGCCGACGCGCTGCATGGTCCAACGCAGCAGCACCATGTAGAGGCCAAGCCAGACCAGCAGAGGAATCACCAGCCTGATGTCGGCGTTCCACAACAGCACCGCAGCCCCGACCAGATAGGCCAGCGAAAAGGTGATCGCGTCAAAGACCTGAAACACCGCCTCGCCCGCCGCTGGTGGGGTTTGCATGATGCGGTTGGCGATGCGCCCGGCAAAGTCGTTCTCGAACCAGCCGACCGACTGACGCAAGACTTGCCCATGTGCCCGCCAGCGAAACAGGGTGCCGAAGTTGGGCATGATCGCGTTGTTCAGTAGTGCCACGTCGAGCACCTGGATCAGCGGCCGCAGGATCAGGACAAAGAGCGCGGCAAGGATCAGTTCCATCCCATAGACGGCCCAGACCTCGGCCGGGTCGCCGCCGTTCAAAACATCGACCACGCGGCCCAGGTAGAAAATCAGCCCGATCTCTACCGCGGCGACGAAAACCGACATCAGGGCAGTCAGAACGAACAACCGTTTGAACGGCTGGGCATAATCCCACAGGAAGGCAGGCAAGGTCTGTGGCGGGTTATCGGTTTGCGTATAGGGCGCAAACGGATCGACAAGGTTCTCAAAAAAACGAAACATCAGGGAAGGCTCCGGAAACGGGAAGGTCGTGCGATGTAGACAAGGGCGGCGCCGGCGCGCGGGCCCCTCATCAAACGGGGTTGGCGTCAGCGTCGGTTTAGCCAGATCCCGTAATACATGTGCACACCTCCGGTTTTGGAACGGGTTCGTCTTAGATCATCCCATCCGGATTGTCACGCCCCCCCAAGCAGCTCGTCGCGGTTCAGCGCAAAGCCCGAGGCGATCCATCTGTTTTCAAGCGCTCGCAACCGCTCGCCCAGCGCCGGGCCGGACAGGGCCGGAAGATCTGCTGCACGAAGCGGAAACACCGCGTCGGCACCCAGTTCAAGGTCAGAGCGAAACCCGATGGGCAGTGGCTGTTCCAGTAGCGCCGCGCGCACCAGTACCGTGTCGAGACCCAGATCATGCCCCAGGCGGTAGCCAAGCCCGGGCGCCTGCACCGGCTCGGCCAGCCATCGCCTAATCGCCGCCGCGTCACGGGTCTGTTTTTTCGACAGCCGCAGATGCTCCGCCGGATCCTCGCCGCCAATGGCGGCCAGCCGGCGCACCCGGTTCGGCGCAACTCCGCTGGCGGCTTCGAGAGCGACCAGAATTGACAAGCCGCGCGGGTTGGCACCGGGCAGAGCCCGCGCCAGGCAACCGGCACTTTGCATGCTTGCCAGCGAGGGAGCCGGGTCGGGCGCGGCGAGCAGTTTCAGCAACTCAGAGCCAATACGTTCCCTCGAAAGCGTCTCTATTCCGTCCGAAAGTGCGGCACACGCCGCCAGACCGTCCGGGTCCAGCCCACCCATGGGGTCGCCATACCAGGCGTGGAACCGGAAGAACCGCATGATGCGCAGATAGTCCTCTTTGATCCGCGCCTCGGCATCCTCGATGAACCGCACCCGCCGCGCGCGCAGGTCGGGCAGGCCGTTCAGTGGATCGGTAACGCCGCCGTCGGGCCCGGCATAGAGCGCGTTCATGGTGAAGTCGCGGCGCCGTGCGTCCTCGGTGACGTCGTCGGTATAGGCGATGACCGCGTGGCGACCGAAGGTCTCGACATCGCGGCGAAAGGTGGTGACCTCATGCGGCAACCCGCCCGACACCACGGTGATGGTACCGTGGTCGATACCCGTCGGCACCGGTTTCAGCCCCTCCTTCCGAGCCAGCGCAATCACTGTCTCGGGCCGGGCGTCGGTGGCAATGTCGATATCGTTGACCGGCTCACCCAGAACCGTGTTGCGCACACAGCCACCGACAAACAGCGCCTGATGCCCCACCGAAGTCAGCATCGCGCAGACCGTCTGGGTCTCGGGCCGGTCCAGCCAGTCGCCGTGGATCCGGGTCATGCGGCCATCCGTTCTGCCAGACCGCGCAGGATACGGGCGGTCGCGCCCCAGATATAATAGGGGCCGTAGGGCACCGTGTAGAAATAGCGCCGCTGCCCGCGCCAACGTCGGGACTGCACCGAGAACCGCGACGGGTCGGTGACATGGGTCAGCGGCACAAGGAACACCTCTTCGACCTCTCCGGGCTCTGGGATCGGGTCGAATGCGTCTCTGATCATGCCCACCACCGGCGTCACCCGAAAAGACGTGACGGTCTCGTGGCAGGGCAATCTGCCCAGCACCTCGACATTCCCCGGCGGCAGGCCGATTTCCTCATGCGCTTCGCGCAGAGCTGCGGCGGCGACGTCGGCGTCGCCTTCATCCACCTTGCCACCGGGGAATGCCACCTGTCCCGGATGGTGTTTCAGCGCCGATGACCGCTTGGTCAGTACCACCTGAGGCCCCGCCTCCGTCTGCTGCACTGCCACCAGCACACCCGCCGGGCGCAGCATGCGCCCGGAAGGAAGCACCACGCCGGGGTTCAGGTCGAAATCCGATGACGCCGGGCTGGTCCGGGCCAGCGCGGCACGAAGCTGTTGGGTCGGATCAATCGCCACCGTCCACTGCCTTTTCTGCTTCGAATCCAACCGATTTAGGGTCGAATTCGTAGTGTGCGCCGCAAAACTGGCAATCCGCGGTTACGATACCCTCGTCGGTCGTCAAGTGGCCGATATCCTTGGCCGAGTAGATCGACAGGCTTTGCCGCACCCGATCGGCGGAACAAGTGCAGCCGAAATTGACCGTCTGACCATCGAACACCCGCGGCACCTCTTCATGGAACAGCCGCACCAGCAGGTCGGTGGGCTGAACCGTCGGCCCGATCAGTTCCAGATCCTCGACGGTATCGAGCAGGATGTTGACGCGGTTCCAGTTCTCCTCCGGTTCGTCGTCGAGCAGGTCGTGCACCGCAACAGGCCTGCTTTCTCCGCCGGCCTCTTTGGCAAAGGGAGAGGCCTTTGGCATGTGCTGCAGCATAACCCCGCCAGCGCGCCAGTGTTTGGCGCCGCCGGGCAATGTCGAGCGGCCATGGCTTAGTGTGAAACGGGTCGGGATCTGCTCTGACTGGGCGAAATATGTCTCTGCACAGGCAGAAAGAGAACCTCCGGCGATGGGCGTAATGCCCTGATAGGGCGTCGTGCCCATGCCTTGATCGATCAGGATCGCGAAATGGCCCTTGCCGATCTGGCCAAAAATGTCGCCGTCAGTGCCCAGCCGCTCTGCATCATAGCCGGCATAGGCACGAATCTGCGCCGGCTCGCCCTCTGCCGAGGGCCCGAAATAGTCTGTAGCGATTAGCCGGACCGGACCGTTGCCGTGTAACTGTAACGACAGCTTCCAGCGCAGCTTGACCGTCTGGCCAATCAACGCTGTAAGCAATGCCATTTCCGCCACCAGCGATTCGATCACCGGCGGATAGTCGTGCTGCGCCAGAACACGGTCGAGAACGCCGTCAAGCCGCGCAACACGACCGCGTATGTCAGAGCGGTCGAGCTGGAACGGCAGGATCGTGTCATCCCAGGCGATCTGAGAACCGAAAGACATGGGCTTCCTTTACTGGGTTTGGCTTGGCATACCGCGTCCATATAGGGCGGGCAACGGGGCTCGAAAGGCAGGGTAGCTATGATCAGGCGCTATGGCGAGGCGGTGAAGGCGGGGGTGCGGTACCGGTACAGACCCGGCGTCTATGTGGTGCTGGCCCTAAGTGACGATGTGTTGCTGACACATCAGGCCAGGCCGATCCCCGAACTGCAGTTACCCGGCGGCGGCATCGACCCGGGCGAGTCACCGGTTACCGCGCTTCACCGTGAGGTTTATGAGGAGACGGGCTGGAGCATCGCGGCACCGCGCCGGCTGGGGGCTTATCGCCGCTACACCTACATGCCGGAATACGATCTCTGGGCGGAAAAGATCTGCCACATCTACGCCGCCCGTCCGGTCCTCAGGCTGGGGCCGCCAACAGAGGCTGGGCATACGGCGCTCTGGATGTCGGTCGCCACCGCTGTCCGGCGACTAGCCAACGAAGGTGACGGCGCATTCCTGCGGGCCTACCATGACAGACGGCGAGCCGCGCTGTAGCAAGGGGGGGCGCTCGTCAGCCCCTTGCCGGGGCTTTCTCGCTGCCGACGCGCCTTGTCAGCCTTGGCCGTGATATTCCAGCAGCACCGCAGATATGTCGTCGGAAAAGTCAGTGTCACCGCAGAACTCGGTGAGATCCCACAGCAAGGTTTCAAAGAACCGGTTTCCTGACAGGTTGTGGCTGTGTCGCAGCAGGCGCCTGAGCCCGGTGTCTTCCAGCATCTGCCCGGCGGGATTTTCGCATTCAGTGATACCGTCAGAGCCCAAGAACAGCCGGTCGCCCGGTTCCAGCTGAAGCTCGAACTCGGTGAAATCGGCCTCGCCCAGCAGGCCGACCGGCAGGCCGCCCTCGCCGACAAAGTCTATCGATCCGTCACTGCGCTGCACCGCCGGGTGCGGGTGACCGGCCTGCGTCATTGTGACCTGCCCGGTAGCGAGAGAGCAGCGGGCGAGCAGGATGGTCAGGTAATGCTCTGTCTCGATCTCGTTCAGGATAAGCGTGTTCAGCGCCTTGACCACCTCGGCGGGCGGGCGCATTTGCAGCCCTCCATTGCCGTCTCGACAAAGTGCCATGTTCTGTTTTGGCGAGTTGCCCGAGAAACAGGTTGCCAGCCGTGCGATCATCAGGGCAGAGGCGATACCGTGTCCCGAAACGTCGATGGAATAGACGCCGATTTCATGGTCATTTACCGCAAAGGCACCTACGAGATCGCCGCCCACATGCCCCGCCGGTTGCAGCAACAGTGACACATCAGCGCCGCCGAAACGTATGAACCGGTCTTTCACCAGCGATTGCTGAAGTTTGCGGGCCTCGACCAGATCGCGGTCGATGGCGTCATACAGCACCTGCATCTCTGCCAGAGTGGCGCTGATCAGCCGGTTCTTGCCTGTCAGTTCGCGTTCCATGGTCAAGATACGCTGCCCGGCCTGAATGCGGGCGCGCAGTTCGGGCGCGTTCACCGGTTTGGTCAAAAAGTCATCGGCCCCAACATCAAGCCCGCGCGCCACCGCGTCCTTGTCGCTGTTCGAGGTCAGCATGATGAAGTACCCATACCGGTCGGACCGCATCTGGCGAAACCTGCGGCACAGTTCCAGCCCGCCCATGCCAGGCATCATCCAATCGCTGATCACCATATCGGGCCCGGCGTCGGTGCAATGCGTCAACGCCTCTTCCCCGCTGCCGGCCTCGACAACCTGATAGCCCCAGCGGGTCAGATAGGATCCAAGCAACCGGCGCTGGGCGCGACTGTCGTCAACGACAAGCACCGTTTCGGGCGGCCCGGTCTGTTTGTCGTTCCTCGCCGCGCGCGTCACGTCAGTCCTTTCCCTTTCGATATTCGGACGGTTTGCGGAAAGGTTTGACGCAAGCCTGTTAACAGCAGGCTAAATCTAAAGGTTTATCCAACTCCTCCCGCTGAGTTGAGAGAGTTTTTACGCCATTGCGATAGTTCCGTGGGAGGAGGATCAAATGGTGGAGAGTTCGATGATTGATTGGGATCGTGTGGGCGAGTTGCGCGATGAGATCGGCGTGGATGATTTTCTTGAGGTCGTGGAACTGTTTCTCGAAGAGGTCGATGAGGTTATCGAACGTATGTGCAATTCGCCGGACCCTGGGCAATACGAGGACGACCTGCACTTTGTGAAGGGCTGCGCCCTGAATCTGGGGTTCGGCAGCCTTGCCGCTCTTTGTGCCGACGGAGAAACCCGTTCCGCCGCGGGGGATTGCGGCTCTGTCGATATTCCGGCCGTGGTCGCGAATTACCGCGAGTCCAAGCACCAGTTCCTGATGCAGCTGGCGTCGGAAAAGGCCGCATAAGGGCCTTTTCGGGTCACACCAGCTCGCGGCGTTCGACGAAATGGCCGTAAAGCGTGGTCAGAATGCTGATGCTCAGCATGAATATCAGCCAGTTGGCGCATATCTGGTAGACTAGGCTTGTGACCAGCGGGGCAAGCGGCGTCTGGACCAGAAAGATAGGGATCATCGTCAGCACCGAAATCAGTACGGCGGCAACAAGGACGGCCATGTTGTGACCGACCGTTACCTGGAACGCCTCTGCCAATGTCAGCCTCTCTCCGATCGCCGCCGCTGGCAGGATGACGGAAAACCGCATTATCAGGACCGAAAACACCGTCTGAATCACAAGCTGAATCAGCGTCAGAGCACCCGTCATCGACCGGAACAAGGAAACGACGATCGACATGACCACAAGTACGACCATTCCCAACACGATGACTACAAGCACAACCCTGATCGAGGCTCCAAAATAGGACCACATCCTGTCAGAGTGGAAGCGGGCAACGAATCTCCCCGGGTATTCCGACAACAGAACGAACCGGTGCCATGCAACCGCCACCCAGATCGATAGGAAGGCGTAGACCAGCATGACCAGAATCAGCCGCAAAAAGAACTCGCCGACGAAATCGTTCCACCCCCCGGTTTGCACCGGATGTTGTTCTAGATATGGTCGCATGCCGAAATAGAACACCGCGCTGGCGATCAGCATGGGAGCCGCACTTATCCGCATGGCGGGGCCGAGGTTCAGCAATAGCTGCCTGACCGAATGAATGAATATCTTCCATCCCAAGCGCATGATCGAAACCTCCCGAAAAACCGCCCTGCCAGGTACCATGGCATCAAGATTGTTTTGGCGTCAATTGCCCTCGGTTGCCCTCGCCCGGAATTCCCGTTATCGCCCGGGCGCTTGGCAGGAAAAAACGAGAGGTCCCGATGTTTGCGCCCAAGAAAGTGGTTCTCGCCTATTCCGGCGGTCTCGATACGTCCATCATCCTGAAATGGCTGCAGACCGAGTATGGCTGCGAGGTTGTGACCTTCACCGCCGATCTCGGTCAGGGGGAGGAGCTGGAACCGGCCCGGGAAAAGGCGATCTTGTTGGGGATCAAGCCGGAAAACATTTATATTGAGGACCTGCGTGAGGAATTCGTGCGCGACTTCGTCAACCCGATGTTCCGCGCCAACGCACAGTATGAGGGGCTGTATCTGCTTGGTACTTCTATCGCCCGGCCGCTGATCTCGAAACGCCTGATCGAGATTGCCGAGGAAACCGGCGCCGACGCCATTTCGCATGGCGCTACTGGCAAGGGCAACGATCAGGTGCGGTTCGAACTGGCGGCCTATGCGCTGAACCCCGATATCAAGGTGATCGCGCCCTGGCGCGAATGGGACCTGACCAGCCGCACCCGGCTGATCGACTTTGCCGAAAAGAACCAGATACCCATCGCCACTGACAAGCGGGGCGAGGCGCCGTTTTCGGTCGACGCGAACCTGCTGCACACCTCTTCCGAGGGCAAAGTGCTGGAGGACCCCGCCGAGGACGCGCCCGACTATGTCTATCAGCGCACCGTGCACCCAGAGGACGCGCCGGACACGCCGGAGTACATCGAGATCAGTTTTGCAAAGGGCGACGCGGTGGCGATCAACGGCAAACCCGTTGGTGCGGCCGAGATGCTGACTAAGCTGAACGAATATGGTCGCAAGCATGGTGTCGGGCGGCTCGATCTGGTCGAGGGGCGGTTCGTCGGCATGAAGTCGCGCGGCATCTACGAGACCCCCGGCGGCACCATCCTGATAGAGGCGCATCGCGCTATCGAGTCAATCACGCTCGACCGTGGCGCCGCGCATCTGAAGGACCAGATCATGCCGCAATATGCCGAACTGATCTATAACGGCTTCTGGTTCAGCCCAGAGCGCGACATGCTGCAGGCACTGATCGACAAGAGCCAGGAACATGTCACCGGCACCGTGCGGCTGAAGCTGTTCAAAGGTCTCGCCCGCACCGTCGGTCGCTGGTCCGATCACTCGCTTTACAGCGAAGAACATGTGACGTTCGAAGAAGACGCCGGTGCCTACGATCAAAAAGACGCCGCCGGCTTCATCAAGCTGAATGCCCTGCGCCTGCGCCTGCTGGCCATGCGCGAGCGGCGAATGAAATAGCCGCTACCGAAGGCGGGATCGGGCTAGTCTGCCAGCTTTGAGCCCGCCAGCGCCTCGTAATAGGGCATCGCCTGCCCACACAGCCAGGCGTATTCGCCTGACAGTTCCGGTAATGGCCCCTCCGCCCCGGCGAACCCGGTCGAGCCGTGCACCGCCCCATACCAATGCGCGGCCCAAACCCCGTCGTTGATGTTGCCGCCCTTTGCCCAGCCCAGCATGGCCGGGTCGAACGCCAGACCTATCGCCTTGCAAAGGCGGGTTAGAGACGTTCTTGGGTCCGCCCGGATGTCGAAACTGTCGATCACGACCGGGGTCTGCCCCAATGCCCTGGCATATTCGTACAACTCAAACTGCTGGCGAAACCCAAGATCGTCCGGCACCGGATCTTCGCGCTTGGCGGCATAGCTGGCGATCACCCGGGCCGGGTGGCGGATCAGGAACACGTTGGTCACATCCGACATCCAGCCGCGGTCGATTTCGGGCAGCATGTGTTGCGTCATGTGCTTTTGGTAGAAATGCGCCTTTCCTCCCGGAGCCGGCCCCAGACACTTTGTGATCACATCTTTCGGGTCGCGGTCGCCCGCGGTGATGATCGCCTTGCCCATCGGGTGATCCAGCCCCGTCTGTTCCAGATATGCAGCATAGAACGGCTCGTCCCAAACGGCACAGTCGGCACGCTGGGCAAAGGCATACATCAACGCCGTCGAAAGGTTCCGCGGCCCCGACCACATCGCAATTCTCAAACCTGGCCCCTCCTGCCTGACCCGACCCGACCCGACCCCGCTGCAAGCTAGTGCGGGAGGTTGGCATAGCCAAGGCTCACCATCCCGTGACTTCACGGATCGGTGATTTGCCGACCTCGGCCGCCCGCCTGACGATCACCCCAGGACGGAGGACACCCATGCGCATATCATTCCAGTCACTGAAACTCCTGTTGCTGGCCACGGCGATCTTGCTGGGGTTGGCCTCGATGCATACTCGGTCAGAGGCGGGGGATGCCAAAACGGCGATCCTCGCTGGCGGCTGCTTTTGGTGTGTCGAATCCGATTTCGAACGCGTGCCGGGCGTCATTGAGGCGGTCTCGGGCTTTGCTGGCGGCACCCTGGTAAACCCGACCTACAAGCAAGTGGTACGCGGCGGCACCGGCCATCTGGAGGTGGTAGAGCTGACCTATGATCCGACCAAAGTCGGCTTTGAGCAACTGCTGCACGTGTTCTTCCGGTCGGTCGATCCCACTGACGCCGGTGGTCAGTTCTGCGATCGCGGGCACAGCTATACCACTGCGGTTTTCGTCTCTGATACTGCCGAACAGGCCATCGCAGAAGCCGCGCGGGCCAAGGCCGGGGCCGATTTGGGTCTGGCCATCGTCACGCCGATCCTCGATATCGGGCCATTCTATCCCGCCGACGATTATCACCAGAACTACTATAGGCAGACGAAAACCGTGCTGACCCGCTTTGGCCCGATCACCAAGGCCAAGGCCTACAAACGTTACCGCGAGGCTTGTGGGCGCGACGCGCGGGTGTTGGAGCTTTGGGGTGACGCGGCGCCTTTTGCGGGCGATCACAGCTAAGTTCCGCTTTTCCGCCCCGGCAGCAATCAGTAGACTCGACCTCGGTTCACCCTGGGGGATATCGTGACCGCTGCCAAACCTGCGCTGACGCCGATGATGGCGCAGTATCTCGACATCAAGGCCAATCACGCCGGCGCGCTTCTGTTCTACCGGATGGGCGATTTCTACGAGATGTTCTTTGACGACGCGGTTGCCGCTGCCGAAGCGCTGGATATCACCCTGACCAAACGCGGCAAGCACCTCGGTGACGACATACCCATGTGCGGCGTGCCGTTCCACGCCGCCGAGGGCTATCTGCTGACGTTGATCCGCAAGGGCTTTCGCGTCGCCGTCTGCGAACAGATGGAAAACCCCGCCGACGCCAAGAAACGCGGCGGCAAATCGGTGGTTCGGCGAGACGTTGTGCGCATGGTCACCCCCGGCACCCTGACCGAAGACAGCCTGTTGAACGCTCGCAGCCACAACTACCTTGCCGCCTATCATGAGGTTCGCGGCGAGGGCGCCTTTTCTTGGGTCGATATCTCGACCGGCGCTCTGCATGTGATGCCCTGCCCACGCGCGCGATTCTCGCCAGAGATTGCCCGGATCGCCCCCAGCGAAGTGATTCTGTCAGAGACCGCGGATCCGGAATTGGCAGAAATAGTCACTGAAATGGCCAGTTCCGCCACGCCGCTTTCACGCGCCAGCTTCGACAGCACCGCCGCCGAGAAACGGCTGGCAGAGCTTTACCGGGTCGGGTCGCTTGACGCCTTCGGTGGCTTCACAAGGGCAGAGATTTCCGCCCTGGGCGCCATCATCGACTACCTCGACATAACCCAGAAGGGAAAGCTGCCGCTTCTTCAACCGCCCGTCAAAGAGGCGATTACCGCGTCCATGCAGATCGACGCTGCAACGCGTCGCAATCTGGAATTGGTCCGCTCTCTGTCCGGCGGACGCGAGGACACGTTGCTGGTCGCCATCGACCGGACGGCCACCGCCGGCGGCGCCCGCCTGCTGGAACGGCGGCTTTCCAGCCCCTCGCGCAACCTGGCCGCGATCCACAATCGACTCGATTCCATGGAGCATTGCCTTTCCCACAGGGATTTCTCCACCGGCATCCGTGATCTGTTACGCCACGTCCCGGATATCGACCGCGCTCTGTCGCGCCTCGCACTAGACCGCGGCGGTCCCCGCGATCTGGCGGCAATCCGCACTGGTCTGGCCCAGGCTGGCGCCCTGTCGAGCCACTTCAGCGTTCGCAAGACGCCCGCGCTTCTGCAAGCGGCCGCCGAGTCGTTGACCGGTCACGACGACCTTCTGGCCCAACTTGAGGCCGCCCTGATCGCCGAGCCGCCCCTGATTACCCGCGATGGTGGGTTCATCGCAGCCGGGTTCGACCCGGAACTCGACGAGTTGCGTGAGCTGCGCGACGATGGCCGCCGCGTAATCGCCGAGATGCAGGCCGAATACGCCGCAAAGGCAGCCATTGCCTCGCTAAAGATCAAGCACAACAACGTGCTTGGGTACTTTATCGAGACCACATCCGCCCACGCTGAGAAAATGCTCGCGCCACCGCTGGCCGAAACGTTCATCCACCGCCAGACCACCGCCAACGCCGTGCGCTTCACCACGGTTCCACTCAGCGAGATGGAAACCAGAATTCTGAGCGCCGGGAGTCAGGCGCTGGCGATCGAAAAGCGTCTCTTTGACGGCCTGAAATCGGCAGTTCTGGACCAATCGGCGCGGCTTTTTGTCTTGGCGCGAGCGCTGGCTGAGATCGATCTTTCCACCGCGCTCGCCGATCTGGCACTGGCCGAGAGTTGGTGTCGACCCAGGGTCGATGACAGCCGGGTGTTCCGCGTCGAGGGGGGGCGTCACCCGGTTGTCGAGCGCGCCCTGCGTCGGCAAAGTGGCGCGCCCTTCATCGGCAATGACTGCGACCTTGCCGATGGGTCCGACGGGTCGGATATCTGGCTGCTGACCGGCCCGAACATGGCCGGCAAGTCGACCTTCCTGCGGCAAAACGCGCTGATCGCGATCCTCGCCCAGATGGGCAGCTATGTTCCGGCCCACACCGCCCATATCGGGCTGGTTTCACAGCTTTTCAGCAGGGTTGGGGCCTCTGACGATCTGGCGCGGGGCCGGTCGACGTTTATGGTCGAGATGGTGGAAACCGCCGCGATCCTGAACCAGGCCGACGAGCGGGCGCTGGTGATTCTCGACGAGATCGGTCGCGGAACCGCCACCTATGACGGGCTGTCCATCGCCTGGGCGACTCTGGAACATCTGCACGACGTCAACGCCTGCCGGACGCTCTTTGCCACGCACTATCACGAGCTCACGCAGCTTACCGACCGGCTAGACGGTGTCGAGAACGCCACCGTCGCCGTCAAGGAGTGGGAGGGCGAGGTGATCTTTCTGCACGAGGTTTGCAAGGGTGCCGCCGACCGGTCCTACGGTGTGCAGGTCGCACGGCTGGCCGGGCTGCCGCAATCTGTCATTAACCGCGCCCGGGACATTCTCTCGCAACTCGAGGCCGGCGCGCGCGAGGGCAAGGCGGGCAGCAAGGCGCTACTCGACGACCTGCCGCTGTTCTCCGCCGCTCCCGCCGCGCCGACGCCCACCACCCGCCCTTCCGAAGTCGAAAAGCGCCTTGCAGAGATCCACCCCGACGACCTGTCTGCAAGAAACGCTCTGGACCTGATCTATGAGCTGCAGGATCTATTGAAACCGGGCCGCGGCAAATCCTGACCGAAACTCATCGCTTCTTCCTAGTTGGAAATACGCCGAGGGTCTTGGGGGCTGGCCTCCCAGTCGTTCGGACCGCGCGCGCTGCGACTCAATACCCGAAAAGTAAACATTGCCGACAAATGCCGACAAACCGGTGAAACCGCCTCGAGCTCTCAACCCGGTGTAGAGCTGACGCCCACCTGTGCCGGTCGCAGCAACCGGTCATGCAGCATGAACCCGACCTGGCTGACCTGAATGATGTCACCCGCCTTGGTCTGGGGTAGCGGCGCCTCGAACATCGCCTGGTGCAGCTGAGGGTCGAATTTGTCGCCAACTTCCGGTACAACAGGCTCTATCCCGTGTTTCTTGAACACGTTCAGCAGCTCGCGCATGGTCAGTTCCACACCCTCCAGCAGCGCTCCCGACACCGACTGCTGCTCTGTGGTCGCCGCCTCCAGCGCCCGGGACATGTTGTCGAACACCGGCAGCATGTCGCGCGCCAGTTTCGAGCCGCCATACTGCTCTGCCTCGCGCCGGTCGCGTTCGCTGCGCTTGCGCGAGTTTTCGGCGTCTGCCAGTGCCCGCATGAACCGGTCCTTGAACTCATCCCGCTCGGCGCGCAGATCTTCCAGTTCGCCATGAACCGCCTCGATCTCGGGGTTCTCGTCCAATGCCGTCTCGGTAATGTCGATCTGGGCCCCGCCAATGTCGTCCAGCGCCGACAGATCGATTTCGGGCATGGTCGGTTTCTTCTGCTCTTCGGCCATTTTCATCCTCTTTACCCCCGGTCGGCAATCAGCCGCCCGACAAGTTGCGCCGTATAATCAACGATCGGCACGATCCGCCCATAGTTCAGCCGGGTCGGCCCGATCACGGCCACGGCGCCAACAATCTTTCGGTCTGCGTTCATATATGGAGAGACCACCAAAGAGGAACCCGAAAGTGAAAAAAGCTTGTTCTCAGAACCGATAAAAATGCGCACACCCTCGCCTTCGTCGGTCAGTTCCAGGAATTCGGCAATGTCGCGTTTACGCTCGAGGTCGTCGAACAGGCTGCGAACCCGCTCCAGATCCTCTTCCTGCCCGTCGATCTCCAAAAGATTGGACCGCCCGCGGACGATCAATCTCTCATGCGGTTCCCCCTCATTCTCCCAGATTGCGAGACCCTGTTCCACCATGTCGCGGGCCAGCCGGTTCAATTCCTGCCGTCGCTTGCCGATCTCACGGTCGAAAATGTTGCGCAGCTCGCCAAGTGTTTTGCCCTCGGCCAGGGAATTCAGGAAATTCGCCGCCTCGCGCATTGACGAGGGCGTCTGACCCACGGGCGGGCTGAACACGCGGTTTTCCACGTTGCCGTCAGAGAAAACCAGCACCACCAACGCCCTGTCAGGCGCCAGGGACACGAAATCAATATGCCGAATCGGTGCCTCATGCTTGGGCGTCAACACCAGGCTTGCACCGCTGGTCAGCCCTGACAACGCAGACCCGACACTGTCGAGGATTGTGCCAACGTCACGCTCACTACCGCTCAGGGTTGCGTCTATTTTCCTCCGGTCGCCGGCATCCAGGGTCTCGACCTCCAGCAACCCATCTATGAACATGCGCAGCCCCTGCTCGGTCGGGATACGTCCCGCCGACACATGCGGCGAATCGAGCAGGCCCAGGAACTCCAGATCCTGCATCACGTTGCGAATCGTTGCGGCAGAAACCTTTTCCTTCATGCTGCGTGTCAGGGTACGTGACCCCATGGGTTCACCGCTTTGCAGGTAGCCCTCCACGACACGGCGAAACACCTCGCGACTCCGCTCGTTCAGATCAAACAGGATTTGTGCGTTGTCAGTCATGCGGACACCCCGGAAACCACGCGCCATTAAAGACGATCGTACCGCGCCGTCAATCGGGGTTGCGTTCGAAACCATGCCACAGGTAAGTGACCGGCAACCCGAATGGAAGGACTGTCATGCGACCCTCTGGCCGAGAATTGAACGAAATGCGCCCGATCTCGATCGATGTGGCGGTCACCCGCCACGCCGAGGGATCCTGTCTGATCAAATGCGGCGACACCCATGTTCTGTGCACCGCAACGCTGGAAGAGCGGGTACCGCCCTTCCTGAAAAACACCGGGCTGGGCTGGGTGACTGCCGAATACGGCATGCTGCCACGCGCCACCAACACCCGGATGCGGCGCGAGGCCAAGAATGGCCAAACCGGGCGTACCCAGGAAATTCAAAGGCTTATAGGGCGGGCCCTGCGCGCCGGGGTAGACCGTGTTGCGCTGGGTGAACGCCAGATCACCATCGACTGCGACGTGATCCAGGCCGATGGAGGTACCCGCTGCGCCGCGATCACTGGCGGGTGGGTAGCGCTGCGGCTGGCGGTAAACAAGCTGATCAAGGTCGGCGACGTGATCACCGATCCGCTTGTCGACCCCATCGCCGGTATCAGCTGCGGCATCTATGCCGGACAGCCGGTGTTGGATCTTGACTATCCCGAGGACAGCGAGGCCGGCGTTGACGGCAACTTCGTGATGACCGGCAGTGGTCGGTTGGTCGAGGTTCAGATGTCCGCCGAGGGTGCGACCTTTTCTCAGGACGAGATGACCCAACTTCTTGGCCTTGCCAACAAAGGCGTCGCAGAACTGGTCGCCGCACAAAAGGCGGCGGTGGCCTGACATGCGCCGGTTTGACGGATCCACCTTGGTCATCGCGTCCCACAACGCGGGCAAAATCCGCGAGATTCGGGCTTTGTTAGAGCCTTTTGGGATCGAAATACGTTCCGCCTCGGACTTCGGCCTGCAAGAGCCGGACGAGACAGAGAACAGCTTTGCCGGCAACGCCCGGATCAAGGCGCATTTCACCGCGGGTGAAACCGGGCTGCCGGCGCTTTCCGATGACAGCGGCATCCAGGTCGACGCTCTGGACGGCGCCCCCGGGGTATACACCGCCGATTGGGCCGAGACGCCAAACGGGCGAGACTTTCCCATGGCGATGACAAAGGTCTGGACCCTGCTGGAAGAGAAGCGGGCCCCCGCCCCACGAACCGCCCGGTTTTGCGCCACCCTCTGCCTCGCCTGGCCCGACGGGCATGACGAGATTTTCGAGGGCAGGGTCGAGGGTCAAGTTGTCTGGCCGATGCGAGGCGAGTTGGGCTTTGGTTTCGATCCGGTATTTCTTCCCGATGGCGAGACCGTCACCTTCGGTGAAATGGACCCGGCAAAGAAGCATCGCATGAGCCACCGCGCCAACGCTTTCGCCAAGCTGGTCGCCGGGTGCTTTGCCTGAGAACTGGCAGACCGACGGCTTCGGCCTGTACATCCACTGGCCCTTCTGCGCCTCGAAATGCCCCTATTGCGATTTCAATAGCCATGTCGCGCGCGATATCGACCAACGGCTCTGGAACAGAGCCTATTCCAGCGAAATTGCCCGTCTAGGCCGGGAAACCAAGGGCCGCTTCCTGGGCTCTGTTTTCCTCGGTGGCGGCACACCCAGCCTGATGCAGCCTGATCTCGTCGCAAGCATTCTGGACATGGTGCAAAGCACCTGGACCACCGCCAACGACATTGAGATCACGCTAGAGGCCAACCCGACCTCGGTAGAGACCGGTCGTTTCGCGGCCCTTCGCGCGGCGGGTGTGAACCGGGTTTCCATTGGCGTTCAGGCTCTGAACGATCCCGACCTGCGCGCCCTGGGGCGGCGGCACAGTGTGAGCGAGGCGCTGCAAGCGATTGAGACGGCGCGAAACATCTTTGATCGCGTCAGCTTTGACCTGATTTATGCCCGTCAACATCAAAGCCTGCGGGATTGGCAGACAGAGCTGCGGCAGGCCATGACCCTGGCGCCCGATCACCTGTCTCTATACCAGTTGACCGTTGAGCCCGGCACCGCCTTTGGTGACCGTCTGTCCGGCAACCGACTCCCGGGTCTTCCCGACGAGGACCTCGGCGCCGACCTTTACGAGGCGACGCAAGAGATATGCGGCACGGCTGGCCTGCCCGCCTACGAGGTCTCCAATCATGCCAAACCCGGCGCGGAAAGCTGTCACAACCTTACCTATTGGCGTTCCGGAGACTGGGGCGGGATTGGGCCGGGTGCTCATGGTCGGCTTTCTTTTTCCGGGCAACGGCTGGCCACCGATACCTTGCTTGCCCCGTCCGAATGGCTCGCCCAGGTTGCCAAGACCGGCAGCGGGGAAAACACCCGGCAAGCGCTGGCCACCAAGGATCTGGACTTCGAGACCTTGATGATGGGGCTACGATTGCGCGAGGGTATCGCCCTGGATCGGCTTCTTAGGCCTGACTCGCTGCGCGAAAAGCTCGCCTATTTGTGCGATATCGGCATGGTCAGGCTCGAAAACAGCAGGATCGCCGTCACCAACAGCGGGCGCCCGGTCCTGAATTCCATCCTGCGGGAATTGATGCTCTCTCGCGACTGAAGCTCGCTATTTCACCGCCGACAGCAAATTGCACAGGCGATCAAGTTCGTCGAGCGTCTTGTAGCCAACCGTCAGGCGCCCCGATTGCCCGCCTGCCTGGTGATCAATCGTCACCTTCATCGCCAAAGCCGCACTCAGATCGCCCTCCAGCGCGGCAGTGTCCGCGTCCTTTTCGACATCCGCGCGTGGCGCTGGTGTTCCTCGCCGCGTGCCCTCGGTCTTGACCAGCGACTCGGTCTCACGAACCGACAAGCCCTTGCCGACAACCGATTTCGCCAGCGCAATCGGGTCTTTAGCGGTCACCAGCGCGCGCGCGTGTCCGGCGCTCAGAGTCCCGTCCCGCACGAAATCCTGCACCGTGTCCGGCAGGTTCAGCAACCGCAACAGATTGGCGATATGGCTGCGGCTCTTGCCCAGCGCCTCGGCGATCTTTTCTTGAGTGTGACCGAACCGGTCCATCAGCTGCCGATACCCTGTAGCCTCTTCCATGGCGTTCAATTCGGCCCGCTGGATGTTCTCGATGATTGCTATCTCCAGCGTCTCGGTATCGTCATAGTCCCGAACCAGCGCCGGCACCTCATGCAACCGCGCGACCTGGGCCGCGCGCCAACGCCGCTCTCCAGCGACGATCTCGTAAATACCCTCCTGTTCCGCGCTTTCCCGCAGAATCAGAGGCTGAATCACGCCCTTCTCGCGAATCGAATTGGCCAGATCGTTCAACTGGCCTTCTTCGAAATCCTTGCGCGGCTGGTTCAGGTTAGGCTGGATCCGGTCTATCGGGATCTGCCGTTCGCCAGTCTCATCGCGGGTCTCTTCGTTGCGCTGCGGATCGGCTGGGGCGACGTCCGCCATCAGGGCCGAAAGTCCGCGCCCCAACCCGCGGCGTTCTGGTTTCTTGTCGGCCATCCGATCCTCCTTGCCCTAAACTGCAGAGCCCCTCGTCGCCAGCTCGCGCGCCAGATTGCGATAGGCCTGGCTACCTTTTGACTCCGGATCATACTCCAGAACCGGCACAGCGTAAGATGGAGCCTCGCTGATTCGTACGTTTCGTGGTATAATCGTCTTGAAAACCAACTCTCCCAGGTTCTCGCGCGCATCCGCTTCTACCTGTTGAGACAGCTTGTTTCGGCCATCATACATGGTCAGAACGACGCCCTCGATCCGCAGGTTCGGATTAGCAGACTGCCGCACCTCGCGGATTGTCAACATCAACTGCGACAACCCTTCGAGCGCATAAAACTCCGATTGGAGCGGCACCAGAATCGAATCGGCTGCAACCATTCCGTTCACCGTCAGCAGGCTAAGCGATGGTGGGCAGTCGATCAGGACATAATCCAGTTCGTACTTTTCAATTGCAGGTTGGCGCAGGGCGTCGTGCAGCAAAAAGCTGCGTTTTTCGTTCGAAACCAACTGGATATCGGCAGAACTCAGGTCGGTCGTTGCGGGGGCGATCCAAAGCCCGTCGATATCGGTGCTGTGGATTACCTCTTCTATTGGCGCGTCCTCCAGCAACAGGTCATAGGTTGTGACCCGGCGGTCCTGCGCGTGCAAACCCAAGCCTGTAGATGCGTTGCCTTGCGGATCCAGGTCGATCAGTAATACATTATACCCTTCGTCGACCAATGCCGAGCCCAGGTTGATCGTCGTCGTCGTTTTACCGACGCCTCCCTTCTGGTTGGCCACAGCGATGATCTTGGGCCGACGTGTGTGGATTGGGTCAACCACGAGAGAGGTCTCCGATTTTCAGCAAGACAGAGTTTGGATTCGTCGGGCTGACGTGTTTCTCAACGGTAAAGGCCCATGTTTCAAGGGCCGTTTCCATCTCCTCCGCATGTCTTTCACCCTTGTGCAACACCGCAACACCTCCTGGCGCCAAATGCCGGCTGACATGCTCCAGCAATTGCGGCAGAGGTGCCAACGCGCGGGCAGAGACCACGTCTGCGTTTTGCAGTGGACTCAGCTCTATTCGTTGGGTCACGACCTTGATAGCTACGCCGGTTTCTCTGGCCACGGTACGGATGAACTCGCTCTTCCTGGTGTCGCTTTCGATACAGGCAACGGAAAGCTCCGGGGCCTTCTCTACGGCCAGAATTGCGGCAACCGCGCCCGGAAACCCGCCGCCAGACCCAAGATCGGCCCAACGCCACCGCTGCCGGTCGGCAACCCGAAAGGCCAGCGCGGAGTCCTGAAAGTGTCTGTCCCAGATATCACTAAGCGTCGACTTGGCTACCAGATTGATTGCGGGGTTCCACTTGTAAAGCAATTCCTCATAGCGCGCCAGCCGGGCCATTGTTTCACGTGAAACAGCGAATCGCTCCTGAAACTCCCTCTTGCCGTGCCCTACAGTCACGCCCGTCGTTTCCTCTGCTCACGCCGTAGCCAGGCCAGGATCAGGTTCAAGGCAGCCGGCGTCATGCCCTCTATTCGCGATGCCTGCCCCAAGGATCGCGGCCCCACCTTCCAGAGTTTCTCCTTCACCTCGTTAGACAGCCCGGACAGATCGGCAAACGGAAAACCCTCTGGTATCTGAGTTTCCTCGTCCCGTTTCAAGGCCTCTATGTCCCGGCTCTGTCGTTCGATATAGTTCATGTAGAGTGCATCGATCCCAATTTGTCGCCCTATTTCCGGCGAGACCTCCGACAGCGCACTGTCAAGTCCACCCAAATCCTGGAACGAGACCCCCGGAATCGAAAGTACTTCCAACCCGTTTCGCCGCTCTCCGTCCTCCTTGACCTTGAACCCCGCGCCTTGCAATTGCCTCGGGGTCCACTCTCTCTCCTGCAACCTCGCCCTGCACGCGTCCAGATTCTCTGCTTTCTCCCGAAAAACCCTGGCACGGCTCTCGCCAACGCACCCCACCTCGAAACCGAACTCGGTAAGGCGCTGGTCTGCGTTGTCCGCCCTAAGCGACAAACGGTACTCCGCTCTTGATGTGAACATCCTGTAGGGCTCGTTGACTCCTTGGGTCACCAGGTCATCCACCATCACGCCAATATATGACTTGGCGCGCGACATAACCACTGGATTCCGCCTGGTGGCTTTGCAAACGGCGTTTATTCCGGCAACCACTCCCTGGGCCGCCGCCTCTTCATATCCAGTGGTCCCATTGATTTGCCCGGCAAGGAACAGCCCCTGGACCGCCTTGGTTTCCATAGTAGGCTTCAAGGATCGCGGATCGACATAGTCATACTCGATTGCATAACCCGGTTGCACGATCCGAGCCTCATCGAGTCCCCGAATCGACCTAACATAATCCACCTGAACCTCCTCCGGCAGCGAAGTAGAAATCCCGTTCGGGTAAACCACTTCGCTTTCCAGCCCCTCTGGCTCCAAGAAGACCTGATGCGCGGATTTGCCCGAAAACCGGACAACCTTGTCCTCTATCGACGGGCAATACCGTGGGCCTACACCATCAATCCTGCCACCATACATCGCCGAGCGATGCAGGTTGCTCTTGACGATCTCATGGGTTCGCTCATTCGTGTGGGTGATTCCACAAGAGATCTGCGCAACTGACGGGTTGCTTGAAAGAAATGAGAACATGCTGGGATTCTCGTCGCCTGGCTGCTGCTCGAGAGCCGACCAGTTTATCGTGTTCCGGTCGAGCCGCGGCGGGGTTCCGGTCTTCAGCCGTCCCAATTCAAAGCTTAACGAAGCCAACCGCTCGCCCAGAAGGGCGGAGGCCGAATCCCCAAACCGCCCGCCAAACCACTTCTTGTCGCCCACATGAATGACACCACGCAGGAAAGTTCCGGTGGTTAAGACGACGGAGCGAGCCGAAACCACCGATCCGTCACTCAGGCGCACACCAGTCACCATCTGCCCGGTCAGAACCAAATCGACCACCTCGCCGATCAACACTTCCAGGTTCTCCGCACGGTTTACAATCTCGACAACCGCCCGTTGGTACAGCTTTCGGTCGGCCTGGGCTCTTGGTCCTTGCACAGCGGGACCCTTTCGACGATTCAGCAACCGAAATTGAATTCCGGACCGATCCGCGGCCAAGCCCATCACCCCATCCAGCGCGTCGATTTCCCGGACCAAGTGACCTTTCCCCAGTCCTCCAATCGCCGGATTGCAGGACATCACGCCCAAATCCGCCGGTTTCAGTGTCACTAACGCCGTGCGCGCGCCCATCCGGTGAGCGGCGTGGGCGCATTCGACCCCGGCATGGCCGCCGCCAACCACGATAACGTCAAAGTCCCGGTGTTTCACGTGAAACATTCCCTACTTGCCAATGCAAAATCTGGCGAATATCTCTTCCAGCACATCCTCGACACCCAATCTGCCCACAACGGAATCCAACGCAACCGCCGCATGCCGCAATTCCTCCGCTGCAATCTCCACCTGCCCCGCCCCTGTAATCTCGGTTCGCGTACGGGCCAGGCATCCAACTGCCGACCCCAGCACATCAGCGTGCCTCTGATTGATGGCGACGCCCACCTCCGCCACTCTTTCAGACAGGACATCGACTATCTTACCCACAAGCTTGTCCACACCCTTGCCGGTCAATCCGGACACACCCTTGCCAGCCCCAGGTAAATCGGACTTTCCGGCAACGCAGATATCATCCGGCTCGCGCGCTATACCCACCGTCCCGCACCCGGTAACACCCAGAAACACCCTCAAATCCGCCGCGTCCGCCCTCTCCATGGTACGCGCAATCCCGATCTTTTCTATTTCATCCGGGTCGTCGCGCACACCCGCCGTGTCGAGAAATGACACGGGCAAGCCCGACAGGTCCATGTGCACCTCTATCACATCCCGTGTGGTCCCGGCGAGCTCGGAGGTGATCGCCGCCTCACGACCCGCCAGATAGTTCAGCAAGGTCGACTTTCCCACGTTTGGCGGCCCCACGATCGCCACCTCGAAACCATCCCGCAAACGCTCTGCTGTTTGCGCCCCACCCACTTGCCTCGACATCTCCGCCGAGAGGTACTGAAGAATCTCCAAGACTTCCGGGAATACATCCTCCGGAACCTCCTCATCGGCGAAGTCGATTGTCGCCTCCAGCAGGGCCATCGCGCGCACCAACTTGTCACGCCACTCATCGACCTTCTCACCCATGCGCCCTGAGAACACCCTGGCCGCCTGCCTGCGCTGCGCCTCGGTCTCTGCTTCGATCAGGTCGCCTAGCCCCTCTATCTGCGCCAGGTCCAGCCTCTCATTTTCCAGTGCGCGTCGCGAAAACTCTCCGGCCTCCGCTGGCCGCAGACCCTCCAGACCCGTCAACCTTCGCTGAACCGCATATACCACGGCTGTCCCGCCATGCAGGTGCAGTTCAACGACATCCTCGCCGGTAAAACTCTGCCCCGCCGCAAACGCCAATACCAGCGCCTGGTCCAAGACCTCGCCATGCTCGTCACGAAGACAGCGCACCGCCGCCTGCCGCGCCCGCGGCAGCGAGCCGCCAAGAATGCGCCCAGCCTCATGGGCCAGCGGCCCCGAGATCCGAATCACGGCAATACCCGCTTTTCCCCGCGCCGACGCCTGGGCAAAGATCGTATCCATGACGTTAACCCGCTGTTTTTACATCAGGTATTCATCGAATCGAAGAACTCTGAGTTGCTCTTGGTCTGCTTCAGCTTCGATAGCAGGAATTCAATCGCATCCGTTGTACCCATCGGGTTCAGAATCCGCCGCAGCAAGAACGTTTTCTGCAGATCGGCCTTGTTGACCAGCAGTTCCTCTTTCCTTGTGCCGGATTTAAGGATGTCCATCGCCGGATAAACCCGCTTGTCCGCCACCTTGCGGTCCAGCACGATCTCAGAGTTGCCGGTGCCCTTGAATTCCTCAAAGATCACCTCATCCATCCGGCTTCCGGTGTCGATCAGCGCTGTGGCGATGATGGTAAGCGATCCGCCTTCCTCGATGTTCCGCGCAGCACCAAAAAACCGCTTGGGCCGCTGCAAGGCATTCGCATCGACGCCACCGGTCAGCACCTTGCCCGACGACGGCACGACTGTGTTGAAAGCCCGTCCCAGTCGCGTGATCGAATCAAGCAAAATGACCACGTCGCGCTTGTGCTCTACCAGTCGTTTAGCTTTTTCGATGACCATGTCGGAAACCGCCACGTGCCGCGTTGCCGGTTCATCGAAGGTCGAGGAAATAACCTCTCCCTTCACCGACCGCTGCATGTCGGTCACTTCCTCGGGACGCTCGTCTATCAGCAGCACGATCAGATAGCATTCGGGATGATTCGCCTCGACCGAATGCGCGATGTTCTGCAGCAGCACCGTTTTGCCGGTCCGCGGTGGTGCCACGATCAGCGAACGCTGGCCCTTGCCGACTGGCGCCACCAGATCAATTATTCTGGCCGACCGATCCTTGATCGTCGGATCATCGATCTCCATCTTCAGGCGTTCGTCGGGATAAAGCGGCGTCAGGTTCTCGAACGCCACCTTGTGGCGGGCCTTCTCAGGCTCCTCGAAATTGATGGTTTCGACGTTGGTCAGGGCAAAATACCGCTCATTCTCTGCAGGCGCGCGGATCACGCCAGACACCGTGTCGCCAGTTCGCAGCGAATGCTGGCGAATCATGTCGGGCGACACATAAATATCGTCGGGGCCGGGCAGATAGTTGGCCTCTGGCGACCGCAGAAATCCAAACCCGTCCTGCACTACCTCCAGAACACCGTCTCCACCGATGTCCCAGCCATCTTCGGCCTGTTCCTGCAAGATCTGGAACATCATCTCGCCCTTGCGCATCGTCGTGGCGTTCTCGATATCCAGTTCTTCTGCCATCGACAGCAGGTCTTTGGGGCTTTTTACCTTCAGCTCGGCAAGGTTCAGTCGTTCTGTGGTCATGGGAATATCCAGAGGCCGGGCAAAAGTGCCGCGCGGTCAGTCGTTGAGTGGAAGACACGCTCTGCCGGACGGCAGCGTGTGGCGCTATCTAGGCATCATCGCTACCAGAGTCAACCTTTACCAGAACGGCCGCACAATAACGGAAACCACAACTACGACCATCAACACGGTCGGCAACTCGTTCATCACCCGGTACTGTCGCCCGGTCCGCGTATTCTGTCCCCGCATGAAATCCTTGCGCCGGTATCCAAGCCAGTGATGAAACCAGGTCATCGCCAGAACCGCTGCTGCCTTGCTCCACGGCCAAAAGGACGACCAGTCGACAATGCCGGGCGTGAACACCAGACACAGGCCAAACACCCAAGTCGCGGTCATCGCCGGATTCATGATCGCCCGCAGCAGGCGCCGTTCCATGGTCTGGAACATCAGATCGGTTTTGCTTCCCTTCTCCACCTCCTCGGTGTGATAGACGAACAACCTGGGCAGATAGAACAACCCCGCCATCCACGCAATGACAGAGATCACATGCAATGTCTTCGTCCATGGATATAGCTCGATCAGAAAGTCGGTCATGCCCCACGCCCCGCCTGGTCCGAACCCTCATAAAATAATATAGAAAGAAAAGAAAAGATGTTGTTGTTGTTGGGTCTGTGGAGAATGTGGATTAATCGGTTTCCGGCCCGGTAACCCACAGCCCGGAATACCGTCTGACAGTTCTCCACGAAATCAAATGATCAATATTTTTCATTTATTATCCTATAGTTAAGCGCGTGATTTTGTGGAAAACACGTGTGTGAAATTGGACGGCGCCCAGATAACCCAAGCTACTCACACCTATGGGGTTCGCAAAACCCACAACGGAAAAAAACCGCCGGTTCCGCCTGGAAATCGCTGGTTCCCGGTGACAGAAGCCCAAGGCCCTGTTACGCAGGTTCCATCCCACAAGCTAAACAGAACTTGCCCCCGGGTCTGTCCACATGCCGCCCCGCATCATCCTTGCCTCCGGCTCGCAGATTCGCCAGACGCTGCTGCGCAATGCCGGCGTCCCGTTCCAGCCGATGCCCGTCAAGATCGACGAGGCCGCGCTGCGTGATGGGTTGCTGGCGCAGGGCGCCAAGCCGGTCGCTATCGCCGATCAGCTGGCAGAGCAGAAAGCCCGCAGCGCCGCCACCAGGCAACCCGACGCTATCGTCATCGGCTGTGATCAGGTGCTGGATTTCGATGGAGAGCTGCTGTCGAAAGCCCGGGACCGCGACGAACAGCGCGCCATTCTTGACCGTCTGAACGGGCAAAGCCACCGGCTGCTTTCCGCTGTGGTGATCTATGAGGCCGGGCAACCGGTCTGGCGCCATGTGGGCAAGGTGGAACTGCATATGCGCCAATCATCCGACGTCTTTATGGAAAGCTACATCACCCGTAACTGGCCGGGTATCGCCGAGGCGGTCGGCGGATATAAGCTTGAAGAAGAGGGCGTCAGGCTGTTTCATCGCGTAGAAGGCGACTATTTCACCGTTCTTGGCCTGCCGTTGCTGGACCTTCTGGCCTATCTTTCACAAAAGGGGCTGATTCCGGGATGACCGACGAAAACAGAATTCCGCTGGCCGGCGTCATCGGCTCGCCGATATCGCACAGCAAATCACCACGCCTGCATGGTCACTGGCTAAATCGCTACGGGATAAACGGTTTCTATATCCCGATGGATATCGCCCAGTCGCAACTTGGCGAGATCCTGAAAGTCTTGCCGAAAATGGGCTTTGTCGGGGTCAACGTCACCATCCCCCACAAGGAGACCGTGCTGGAACTGGCCGATCTGGTCACCGATCGCGCCGCGCTGATCGGGGCCGCCAACACGTTGATCTTCCGCCGCGACGGCAAGCTGCATGCCGACAATACCGACGGTTACGGCTTTGTCGAAAACCTGCGCCAGAACGCTCCGAGCTGGAAGCCGAAAGCCGGGCCCGCCGCGGTTATCGGCAGCGGCGGCGCGGCGCGGGCCATTGTCGCCTCGCTGCTGGAGATAGGCGTGCCCGAGATTCGCATCAGCAACCGCACCCGCAACCGCGTCGACGCGCTGCGTACAGAGTTCGGTGCCAAGGTGTCTGTTTACGAATGGGTGCAGGCCGGCAACATGATGGAGAACGCGGTGACCGTGGTGAACACCAGTTCACTGGGCATGGTTGGAAAACCCGATTTCCGGGTGCCACTGGATGGCCTGTCGCCAAAAGCGGTGGTCAACGATCTGGTCTATACCCCGCTGCAGACTACATTCCTGCAGCACGCGGCAGAGATCGGCTGTACCACTGTCGACGGGCTGGGAATGCTGTTGCATCAGGGCGCCCCTGGGTTCGAGCGCTGGTTCGGCAAACGGCCAGAGGTCGACGACGACCTGCGCCAGGTCATGCTTCGGTGAGCGCTTCGGGGCGTCCGTTCCTGATCGGTCTCACCGGTTCCATCGGAATGGGAAAGTCCACCACTGCCCGGATGTTTGCCGACGCTGGCGTTCCTGTCTGGGACGCCGACGCCGCGGTGCATCGGCTTTATGCCCCCGGCGGCGCGGCGGTCCAGCCGATGCGGCAGCTTTGCCCCGCGAGCGTCACCGACGGCATGGTCGACCGAACAGCGCTGAAACACTGGATCGCCAGGGACCCCACCGCGCTGCGTCAGATCGAACAGGTTGTGCATCCACTCGTTGCCGCCGACCGCCAGGACTTCATCTCAACCACAGACAGCGATATCCTGCTGCTCGACATTCCCCTGCTATTCGAAACCGGCGCCGACAAGGCCGTCGACGCCGTGATTGTGGTCACTGCCCCGCCACACCAGCAACGCGACCGGGTACTGAAGCGTCCCGGCATGACCGAGGCGCAATTAGAGACTATTCTGGCCAAACAGACCCCTGATGCCGAGAAACGCGCCCGCGCCGACCATGTCATCGAAACCCGGACACTTGAAGATGCCCGCGCCGCAGTGCAATCCTGTCTGCGTGATATCAGGGGCGGGCTGAACCATGCGTGAGATCGTACTCGACACCGAAACCACCGGGTTCGAACCCGAAACAGGCGACCGCATCGTCGAGATCGGCGCTCTGGAACTGCTGAACCACGTTCCCACCGGGCGCACCTATCACCAGTACATCAACCCCGAACGCGTGATGCCGCAAGAGGCGTTCGAGGTGCACGGCATCGGTCCCGACATGCTGGCCGCCCCGCGCGAGGCCAAACCCGGAGAGGTGACTCTTCGCGACAAGCCGGTTTTCGCCCGTATTGGTGACGCATTTGTCGAATTCATCGGCGACGCCAGGCTGGTGATCCACAACGCCAGCTTCGACATGAAGTTTCTCAATGCCGAACTGGGCTGGATGGGCCGCCCGCCGTTGCCGATGGATCAGGCCACCGACACTCTGGCCATTGCCCGCAAGAAATTCCCCGGCTCGCCCGCCTCGCTCGACGCGCTTTGCCGCCGCTACGGCATCGACAATTCCGCCCGCACCCTGCACGGCGCCCTGCTCGACAGTGAGATCCTGGCAGAGGTCTATCTGGAACTGATCGGCGGCCGTCAGCCTGATCTTGTGCTCGCCACCGGCCCCGGCAGGGGCGTAGGGCCATCAGACGAGAACTGGCGCCCCGGCCCTCGGCCCAAAAAACTGCCGCCGCGCCTTGGTGACAAAGAAGCGGCGGCACATTCGGATTTCATCGACGCCCTGGGCGAGCAAGCCCTGTGGCGCAAGTTTGACGCCTAGGACGGCTTGGCGGCCTTGGCCGCTTCCATCTGCTGCGCCACCACCTGCCGGTAAAGCGCCACGAAATCGACCGTCTCCAGGTTCAGCGGCGGAAAGCCGCCCTCGCGGGTGATATCCGCGACAATCCGGCGCACAAACGGGAACAGCATCCGCGGGCACTCGATCATCAAGAACGGATGTGTCTGCTCTTCGGGAAGGTTCTCTACCTGGAACATGCCGCCATATTCCAGCTCCAGCATGAACAGCGTCTCACCGCCGTTCTTGTTCTTTGAGGTAATCGAGTACTTGCTCATCACCTCGTACTGATTCTCTACGCTGCGCTTTTTCGCATCCAGCGCAACCTGCACCGAGATCTCTGGCGTGATCTCTCCGCCGACACCCTTTTGAACCATGATGTTTTCGAAAGAGAAGTCCCGGATATACTGTCCCAGAACCTGCATCTTTGGGGGCTGGGGCTGTGTTGCCGCTGCGTCGGGCTGATTGCCGCCATTCTCTGCCATAGAATAACCTCCTTCGTATCCAAACCGGCTTTGGCGCCCCTTAGCAGGTCAATCCCGGGGTCTCAATGGCGGGTCCAACCCGAATTGCCGCGGGTCGACGTCTTCGCCGCCGAAACCTCTTTGAACTCACCTTCGACGACATCGCCACGCGGGTTCTCCCGGCGCGGCGGCGCGGTAGAGGCCCCCATAGAAAAGCCCTGCACCTGAAACCGTGACCGAAGATAGCGAAAGACAGCCGAGCGAACCGACGGGACCAGCAGCGCAAAACCAACCGCATCGGTGAAAAACCCCGGCGTCAGCAGCAGCGCCCCGGAAAACAGAATCATCGCGCCATGGGCCAGGGATTCGGTAGGATTCAGCAGTTCTCTGAAACCGTCGCGCAGTTGCTCCATCTCCATTATGACCTGACTGCGTACCAGCCAGGTGCCGGCGATGGCGGTCAGAACGACGATGGCCAGGGTCGCCGACAGCCCGATTGCGCCGCCCACCTGAATGAACAGCGCAATCTCGATCAACGGTACCGCGATGAAAAGCGCCAAAAGCCACATGGAAAACCTCGTATTTGTCTGACCGCGCAAGGTGGACTTGGCCTCGCGCAACGCTTACATAAGCACGGCACCGGATTAATACCACCTGCCCGGGAAAGAGGTCTGAATGAGTTCTGCAGTCATCCAGTTGCTGGTTCTTGCCGGTATAGCGGTGTTTTTGATCCTTCGCCTGCGCAATGTGTTGGGCACGCGCGAAGGTTTCGAAAAGCCGCTCGAAAAGCCGCCCGAATCCAGCCGCCGCCAGCGCCCGGAATTCGAGGTTATCGAGGGCGGGCAAGACCGTGATATCACCGACCATGTCAAAGACGGCTCCGACGCGGCCCATGCCCTTGGCGCCATGAAACTGGTCGAGCCC
>JAAELR010000427.1 GCA_024226455.1 Paracoccaceae bacterium | reverse complement strand
GGTTTTGTCACCGCGCAGCGCTTCCAGCGCCACGGTTGCTTTGAACTTATCGGAAAATCGGCGTCTCGTCGTCATTTGCATATCCATTCTCAAGAGTTGGATACACCTTAGCAGACTGTCCAGTTTTGCCGGACCACTTCAGGCTTTGAGTCAGAAAACCACGCCCACGTCACCAGTCTATTCAGTCGATTGCCCTGGGTGCCGTTGGCATAGCCCTTGGGCACGGCCCAGCCTTCGGGTTGAATGGTCTTGGTGGTCATGGGTTCTCGGTCCTCAGATGGCGGTTCATTTTCGGCTTCAGATCTTCGGGCCATGGCAGCGGGCGGATGTTGCGGTCCACATGCACCACGGTCAAGGCGGCTTCGAACCGGGTTTCGCTGCCGCAATGGGCGTTAACGGCAAGACCCAGAGAGCTGCGCCCGATCCGGGTGATGGCGACCGAGATGTCGAGCCTGTCGCCGTGGCGGCTGGGGGCGGTGAAGCGGGCGGTGATCTCTGCGGTGGGCATGCTGGTTTCGGGGTGCATGTGTTCGGAGGCATAGCCCAGTGCGTCGCCAAAGAAGGTCTCGACCGCGTCGTTGATCATCTCGAAATATCGCGGATAAAACACGATGCCCGCCGGGTCGCAATGGCGAAAGAGTACTTTTTCTCGGTAGACAAACGTCATGGTTCAGCCCCCCGGGGTAACGGTCGGTGATGTCGGGCGTCGGTGCGGCGAATGGGCCGGACCAGACGGATACGCCCTCTTTTCTGGATCATGGCGCTGTCGGCGGCGGTGGCAAGCTCATTTAGCGACTTGTCGACGATGATGATAGCCATGCACGCTGCCCGCGTCGGGGCGCGGGGCCCATGGGCTAACTGCCGGATCAGGGTGGATAACCGGTTTCAGGTCGCCACAATTCCATCGGGGTTACGGCTAAGGCTATTTCAGTGACGACTTCAAGTTTTGGACGTCAGCGTGATTTTCTAAAGCTGACTTGATCGCCTTTATGGCTAGATCGTTTGCTTCCATCTTGTTACGTCCCAACAGCTTGTCCAATACCGGCTTCTTTCAATGTTCAAGTTGCCAAAATGGCCGAACTTGCTCTGTTCGTCTTCATCAACGGGATCGATTGATGCAGAGCAGAAGTACTTGATTTCTTTGATGTTCCCCTCAAACGCCCAGCCGTAGTCTTCGGGAAAAACATCTTCAGTTTGGAAGCCGGCGTTCGTCAATGCCGTTCGAAGTACTTCACAAAGACCAAACCCACCGATTTCGTTGATGTTTTCTTCAAGGCGCTGCCTCGAGTCTTGAAAGCCGTCGGTGTCGAAATGGAAGTTTTCCATCCATGAGTCCTTTTAAGACCGTGTTTCAGGATGCCGCCGCCAAAGGACCGTTTGCAAGCAGAAATTGTATGAGAAGCGGAAAGGAAAGTTGTACAAGTGCCCAACAGACAACAAAATGGGCTCCATGCACTATCCGGCCATTCATCAATCTCTGACGAGGGTTTGGGAAACGTCTCAAAAACCGCCCTATCGGACATAAATAGCGCGTCTCTATCCATTTCTCATTGAGAGTAGCGCAAACGGGGGGCGATCAGCACGGTAAACCCGTTACCTTACTATTTTGCACTCAGCCGGAATCTACCCCGAGATCGGCAAAAAGCGCGCCCGCCAGCCCGGTGATGGCGTCCGAGATGGTGAAGGCGGTGAGATAGAGACGATTGTGCCCTTGGCTTATGACCTCCACCCGCTCCTCGTTCTGGCGGGCGGAACCGGGGGCCAGGCCGAAGGCGGGCCGCGTCAAGCGGTGGACAAGCAAGAGCACGATCAGCAGCAGCGCATAGGTGACGGCGAGGAACTGGATCGGGTCCAAAGTGTTGAGACCCGGGAAACCGTTTAGCAAATGGATCGCCAGCCCGTCCTCGCTGCCACAGGCGGGCCAGGAGATGGCGAATTGGAACAGCATCAGGCCGAAGGCCAGAGTGATCATGATGAAATAGACGCCGGTCACCCCGCATTCGATCACCGCCGGATGGCCGGGCGGCACCGCCTCGACCTTCGGCCCGGCGATGTTGTAGCCCGACGAGACGATCATGTCGTCGTTGCGGGCGGCGAAATGCGGGGCTGCCGCCATTGCCCATGGAGAAACTGTCGCCGGTTATGTTCCAACCGTTCTCGATATGTTTCGCCTGCCGGTCACACCTCTCCCCCGGAGACACTCAGCGCATGGCCGTTGACCGAACTGGCCCCGGGCGAGGCGAGGAACAGCGCCGCGGCGGCGACCTCTTGCGGCGCGATCAGCCGGGCCATGGGATTGCCGCCGGTGATCATCGACATTGCCTTGTCGCGCGGTATGTCGAGCCGGGCCATCACCGTCTGCGCCGCGCCTTCGGCCATTTCGGTGTCGGTGTAGCCGGGGCAGATGGCGTTGCAGGTGATGCCCTTTTTGGCGACCTCCCTGGCGACAGAGCGTACCAGGCCCAGCACCCCGTGTTTGCTGGCCGCGTAGGCGGCGATATTGGCGCTGCCCTGCAATGCGGCGGTAGAGGCAACGGCTATCAGGCGCCCGCCCCCGGGCATGACGCGCAGCGCCTCGCGGAAGGTGAGAAAGGTGCCGGTCAGATTGACGCAAAGCGTGGCGTTCCAGTCCGCCAGCGTCAAATCGGTCAGTCTGGCGGCCTTGCCGCCACCGGCATTGGCGACGACCACGTCGAAGGGACGGTCGAAGAGCGCGGCGACCTGCGCCTCGTCGGTGACGTCGGCGATGCGGGTTTCGATCCGATGCCCCCCGGTCGCCTCGGCCAGCGGTTCGGGGCGGCGGCCGGCGATGGTCACTTCGTCTTTATGGCCGGCGAAGGCATGGGCGATGGCACGGCCGATGCCGGTGCCGCCGCCGGTGATCAGAATGCGTCGTGTGGTCTGGGTCATGCCGGTGTCGCCTCTTGCTGTTTGTCGTGGATGCGGCAGGCCTGATCGCGTCCGGATAGGTACGGATCAACGCCCGGTTCGCGGGCGCGGCCTTGCAACAGGATCAGCATCTGCATGCCCCGGGTCCCGGCAAGGCCATGGCCGCCGCTGACCGTGCGGGTGCCGTCATGCTGGGCCGCGATGTCGTCCCAACAGGCGAAGTGGCCCCGGATGGCGGCGGTGCATTGCGTTCCAGTACCGTCACCTGATGCCAGGCATCGCGCAGCTTCATGCGGCCCGCGAAACAGAGACCGGCCGGACCGCCGCCCAAACAAATGACCTTCACCTCTGACCCCTCAAACCGACCCCGGATGGGTGCGAGGTTAGCGGGCGGAAGAAAACGCGCCAAGCTTGAACTTTGAACCTATCGCAGGCGCTGTTCGGTTTTGGGGTCGAAGAACATCGCGGCTTGCGGGCCGAATTCGATCGCGACGCTGGCGCCGGCGGGCTGTACCTCGTCACCCCGGGTCTCGACAACTATGCGTTCGCCGGTCGGGGTCTTGAGATAGTCGTAGGCGACGCCGCCCAGACGTTCCGAGATATCCACCACCAGCGGCGAATCCGCGGCGCGCAGGGCAAGGTTTTGCGGGCGCAGGCCGACCGTGACCCCGGAGCCCTCGGCGGGCAGGGTGACGTCGGTTTCGATGACCGCATCGCCAAGCGCGGCGACGCGCACCTTGCCGCCCTCGACCACACCGTCAACGAAATTCATCGACGGCGAGCCGATGAAGCCGGCGACAAACCTGTTGTCGGGGTTCTGGTACAACTCCATCGGGCTGCCGACCTGTTCGATATAACCGTCGCGCAGCACCACGATCTTGTCGGCCAGCGTCATCGCCTCGACCTGATCGTGGGTGACGTAAATCATCGTGGCGCCGATTTCGCCGTGCAGGCGCGAGATTTCCACCCGCATGTCGACCCGCAATTCGGCGTCGAGGTTCGATAGCGGCTCATCGAACAGAAACACTTCGGGGCCGCGCACGATGGCCCGTCCGATGGCGACCCGCTGGCGCTGGCCACCCGACAGTGCCTTGGGTTTGCGCGCCAGGTACTGGTCAAGTTGCAGGATGCGGCTGGCCTCTGCGACCTTCGACTTGATCTCGGGCTTGGCCACGCCGTTCATCTTCAGGCCAAAGCCCATGTTTTCCTCGACCGTCATGTGCGGGTAAAGCGCATAGGTCTGGAACACCATGGCGACGCCGCGGTCTGCCGGATCGGCCCGGGTCACATCGCGGCCGCCGATGGAAATCTGGCCTTCGGTGGTTTCCTCAAGCCCCGCCACCATGCGCAAAAGCGTGGACTTGCCGCAGCCAGAGGGGCCGACGAAAACGCAGAACTCGCCATCCTCGATCTCCAGGTCCACACCGTGAATTACCTGAACTTCACCGTAGCGCTTGATCGCATTCTTCAGAACGACACCCGACATTTCGTTTCCTCCACGTGATTCTATGATGCGATCGGAAAGGGCCATAGCGCGGCCTCGGTTCCGATCTGCGTTGCGGTTCTTTGAAGAGCCGGGCGGAGCGCCTCCAGGTCTTCCATGTTCATACGGTAGGCGGATGTCACGATGGACAACGCCCCGATCACCTTGCCGCCGGCGCCTAATATCGGCGCAGCCATGCTCATGATGCCCTGCTCATGCTCTTGCCGGTCGAACCCGATCCCTTCGGCGCGGATCTCTTCGATTTCGGGCAGTAGCGTCGCGGGCGAAGTGTGCGTGGCGGGGGTGAATTTCTCGAAAGTCAGCCGGGAAAGGGCCTGGTCGCGGCGGGCGGGGTGCATGAAGGCCAGCATCACCTTGCCGACACCGGTGCAGTGCAGCGGCGCCAGCCGTCCCGGTTGTGCGAGGGTTTCGAACTGGCCGCTCGACTTGCGCTTGTCGATGAAGATCACCCGGCTGTGCTCCATCTGCGCAAGATGTATGGTTTCCTTCACATCCGCCGCCAGCGCGTCGAGGAATGGCCTGGCAAGGGGCGCCAGCGAGGTCTGGTTCCAGGCCAATTGGGTCAGCCGCACCAGCCGCAACCCTGGCGAATAGACATGCCGGTCCTCGTCGTAATTGAGCATTCCCTGATTCGTCAGCGTCTGCAGCAGGCGGTGCAGCGTCGCTTTGGGATAGGGGCTGAGTTCGAGCAACTCGGAAAACCGGACCGCCCTGCCATAACCGACGGCGATATCTAGGATTTCCAAGGCTTTGCCGACTGTACCGTCCGCGCGGACCTGGGTGTTCATTTTCGTTTTCCTCCCGGTCTCGCCCTGGTTGCGCGACGAAACTGTTGACTTTTATAGAGGAACGGTACAAAAGTTTCAACTATTGAGATTAGGTTCCAAATAGTGGAACTTGAGTTCGAATGGACACAAAAGGGAGGCTATCTTGTTCCATCGCATGAAAACCCTGACCGCTGCGTTCGCAGCTTCGACCCTGCTCGGCTCGGCGCTGTTCGCCGGTGAGCTTGTGATCAACACCGACACGTCCGACCCCGCCCCCAAGGCCGCGTTCGAGGCGCTTATCAAGGGTTTCGAGGCCGAAAATCCCGACATCTCGGTCACCTGGAACCTGTTTGACCACGAGGGCTACAAGACCTCGATCCGCAACTTTCTGACCGCCGATGCGCCCGACCTTGCCAACTGGTATGCCGGCAACCGGATGCTGCCCTATGTCAACGCCGGCCTGTTCGAGCCGGTCAACGATGTCTGGGACGAGAACGGCCTGCACAATTCTCTGGCCTCGGCCGAAGGTTCGATGACCATCGACGGCAAGATCTGGGGCGTGCCCTATACCTATTATCAGTGGGGCGTCTACTACCGTAAGGACATCTTCGAGGCCAACAACATCGCCGTTCCCACCAACTGGGAAGAGTTCAAGGCCGCGGGCGAGACTCTGAAGGCCGCCGGCGTGACCCCGATCACCATCGGCACCAAGTACCTGTGGACCGCGGGCGGCGTGTTTGACTACCTGAACCTGCGCACCAACGGCTATGACTTCCACATGGCGCTGACCAAGGGCGAGATTGCCTGGACCGACGACCGCGTGCGCGCCACCATGGCCAACTGGAAAGAGCTGATCGACGCCGGGTTCTGGATCGACAACCACGCCGCCTATTCCTGGCAAGAGGCGCTGGCACCGATGGTACAGGGCGACGCCGCGATGTACGTGATGGGCAACTTTGCCGTCGCACCGCTGCGCGAGGCCGGTCTGACCGACGACCAGCTGGGTTTCTTCCAGTTCCCGGTGATCAACCCCGACGTACCGCTGGCTGAAGAGGCCCCGACCGACACGCTGCACATTCCGTCGAACGCCAGGAACAAGGAAGAAGCCAAGCTCTTTTTGGCCTACCTGGCCCGCGCCGACGTGCAGACCCAGATCAACGAGACCCTGGGCCAGCTGCCGATCAACTCTGGCTCTGCGGTGGGCGAGGACAAGTTCCTGCAGGCCGGCTATGCCATGCTGTCGTCAACCGATGGCGGCATCGCGCAGTTCTTCGACCGCGACGCTCCGGCGGAAATGGCCAAGGCCGGCATGGAAGGCTTCCAGGAGTTCATGGTCAAGCCTGATCGTCTGGAAAAGATCCTGACCCGGCTCGAGAAGGTTCGCGCCCGGGTTTACAAGTAAGCGCAGAAGAAACGCAGCGCCTTCGCCCCTGTTGGGGCGAAGGCGCGACTGCCGGCAAAGTCCGGGTCTGGGGAGGGGCATCATGTCGTCATTGTGGAAACGCAACCAGCAGCGCATTGCGCCGTGGCTATTCCTGGCCCCCGGCATTTTCATGTTCGCGGTCTACGTGATCATTCCGATCTTTCAGTCGGTGAACATCAGCTTTTACGCCTGGGACGGGCTGGGCCAGGCCGAATATGTCGGCGTGGCCAACTATGTCGAGCTGATGGATGACGAGGCGTTCTATACCTCGCTGAAAAACAACGTGATTTGGCTGGTGCTGTACATGCTGGCGATCCCGGCGGGTCTGTTCGTGGCGCTGTTCCTCAATCAGACGGTGCGCGGCATCCGGATCTACAAGTCGCTGTTCTTCTTTCCGTTCGTGATCAGCCAGGTCGTGGTCGGCCTGGTGTTCTCGTGGTTCTACGACCCCACCAACGGTCTGTTGAACATCGCGCTCATGGCGTTCGGGTTCGATCCGGTGGCGGTGCTGGCAGATGAGAAATGGGTGACCTACGGCATCATCGCCGCCGGTCTTTGGCCGCAGACGGCCTATTGCATGATCCTCTACCTCACCGGTCTGAACGCGGTCGATCCCGAACAGATCGAGGCGGCCCGGCTCGACAATGCCAGGGGGCTGAAGATGCTGTGGTACGTGGTGCTGCCGCAACTGAAGCCTGCGACCTTCATCGCGCTGGTGGTGACGGTCATCGGCGCGCTGCGCAGCTTTGACCTGATTTCCATCATGACCGATGGCGGGCCCTGGGGCAGTTCGCGGGTGCTGGCCTTTTACATGTATGAGCAGGCGTTCAGCGAATACGGCTTTCGCATGGGGTACGGCGCGGCCATCGCCGTGGTGCTGTTCGCGATCATGATGATCTATATCAGTGCCTTCCTTTTCAAGATGTACCGCGACGAGAAAGGGCGCTGAGATGTTTCCCACACCGATTGAAAAGTCGTCGCAGGGCCGCCAGTTCGCCTACAAGATCGCTTTGCCCATTGCGCTGATCCTCTGGCTGCTGCCGCTGATCGCGGTGGCGCTGACCTCGGTCCGCTCGGCCGGCGACATCACGGCGGGCAACTACTGGGGCTGGCCCACCAGCTTTAACCTGATAGAGAACTACACCGCGATCTTCGAGAACACGCCGATCGGCAAGTACATACTGAACTCGTTCAAGGTGACGATCCCGACAGTGATCGGTGCGGTGGCGCTGTCTTGCATGACCGGCTTTGCGCTGGGGGTCTACAAGTTCCGTTCCAACCTGCTGGTGTTCTTCATGTTTGTGGCCGGCAATTTCGTGCCCTTCCAGATTCTGATGGTGCCGGTGCGGGAACTGACGCTGGACATGGGCATGTACAACACCATCACCGGGCTGGCGCTGTTCCACATCGCGTTCCAGACCGGGTTCTGCACCCTCTTCATGCGCAATTTCATCAAGGCAATGCCCTTTGCCCTGATCGAGGCGGCGCGGGTCGAGGGGGTCAGCGAGATAAAGATCTTCTGGTACGTGGTGATGCCGCTGATGAAACCGGCCATTGCCGCGCTATCGGTGCTGATCTTCACTTTCATCTGGAATGACTATTTCTGGGCCACCGTGCTGACCCAGGGAGCCGACACGCAGCCGATCACTGCGGGGCTCTATTCGCTGAACGGCCAGTGGGTCGCTGCCTGGCACCTGGTTTCGGCGGGCTCTATCGTGGCCGCGATGCCACCGGTGCTGATGTTCTTCCTGATGCAGCGCCATTTCATCGCCGGCCTGACGCTGGGGGCCGTCAAGTGATCAGGTGCTGGCGCCTCGACGACGGTCGCCAGACACTGGTTTTGGGCTCGCATCGCGACCACCTCGCCGAGGTGATCTATTGGGGGCCGCGGCTGGCGGACGGCGAAGACCTGGAAACGCTGCTGGCCGCCCACACTATCGACGTGACCGGCGGCATGCTGGACCAGAACCCGGAGCTGTCGATCTGTCCCGAGGCCACGCGCAGCTTTCCGGGTCAGCCGGGGCTGATCGTGCACGATGGCGACGGTACGCCGGTTGTGCCCAGGTTCGGTTTCGCCGGGGCGCGGCAGGGCGACGGCACGCTGGAGCTGGACTATACCGATCAGGCCGGGGTGCTGAGCTATACCGCAAGCTTTGCCATTGATGGCGAGACCCATGTGATAGAGGCGCAGGCAACGCTGCAGGCGACGCGGCCAATGCATCTGCACTGGCTGTCTGCCCCGGTGCTGCCCGGGCCGCAGCATTCCGACGAGATGGTCGATTTCGCCGGGCGCTGGTGTGGCGAGTTCCAGATGAACCGCACCCCCTGGTCGCCCGGCATCCGCTGTCGCGAGAACCTCACGGGGCGCACCGGGCACGAGCATTTCCCCGGGCTGATCGTGCCGTGCCGCGGGGCCACCAACACCGCCGGTCAGGCTTTTGCCTTTCACTATGGCTGGTCCGGCGGTCACCGGATGGTTGCCGAAGAGCTGCCCGACGGGCGCCGGCAGATCCAGTTCGGCCATGCTGCGGGCACCGATGCCAGCCCGCGCCGCCGGTTCGAGACCGCGACGCTATACGCGGTGTTCTCGGACGATGGGCTGAATGGCTGCGCCGTGGCGTTCCAGCGCCACCTGCGCGACCGCGTGGTGCGGTTGCCCGATCCCGGTCGCCCGCGCCCGGTGCACTACAATTGCTGGGAGGCGGTCTATTTCGATCACAAGCTGCCCGAGCTCAAGGATATTGCCGGGCGCGCCGCCGCATTGGGGGCAGAGCGGTTCGTGCTGGATGACGGCTGGTTCGGCACGCGCGACGACGACACAAGTTCCTTGTCGGACTGGCAGGTCGATCCGCGCAAATACCCCGACGGGCTGACCCCGTTGATCACCCATGTGCACGGGCTGGGCATGTCGTTCGGTATCTGGTTCGAGCCGGAAATGATAAACCGCGATTCCAATGTGTTCCGCGCCAATCCCGGCTGGGCGCTGGGCGGCGAGGATCAGATCCTCGGGCGTCAGCAGATGGCGCTGGACATGGCGCTGCCAGAGGTGCGCGATTTCCTGTTCGACCGCATCGGAGCGGTGCTGCGCGACAATGCCGTCGACTATGTCAAATGGGACCACAACCGCGTGCTGCCGATGCCCGACGCGGCCCAGACCCGTGGTTGTTACGCGCTGATCGACCGGCTGCGCGCCGCGTTTGCCCATGTGGAGATCGAAAGCTGCGCCTCTGGCGGCGGGCGGATCGATTTCGGCATTCTCAGCCGCAGCCACCGGGTCTGGCTGAGCGACAGTAACGACGCGCTGGAGCGGTTGAAAATGCAGCACAACGCGGCGATCTTTCTGCCTGCCTGCGTGACCGGCAGTCATGTGGGTCCGCGCCATTGCCACACGTCGGGCCGGGTTCTGGATATTCGCTTTCGCGCCTGGGTCGCGGCGCAGAGGCATCTGGGCTTCGAGATGGACCCGCGCGAATTGACAGATGACGAGGCGCAGGTGCTAAAACAGGTGACCGCCTGGTGGAAGGCCAATCGCCACTGGATGATGGGCGCCGATATCCTGAGGCTCGACAGCTCGGACCCGGCGGTGATCGCCGAACAGCAGCTTGCCCGCGGCGGCGAGCGGTTCGTGGTTTTCGCCGGCAAGGCCGCATCCTCGGCCCAGATCGCCCCGCGCCCCTTGCGGCTTGCCCGTTTGTCACCCGATGCGCGCTACCGCGTCGAGCTGGTGAACCGAGACGAGGCGCCGGGGCTTTCACGCGGCGCTCCGGCGCTGGTGTCCGGGCCGGTAGAGCTTGGCGGCGAATACCTGATGAGCCATGGTCTGACCCTGCCGTGGTCATTCCCTGAAACCATGTGGGTGGTCGAGGGAACCATGGTCTGAGACAGGCAATTGCAGGATGAACGGGGCGCGCCGGGATATCCTGCCCCGGGGCAAGAAGGAACGACTATGCGAACCGCGACATTTCACGATCTCAAGGACAAGAGCGTTTTCATCACCGGCGGCGGCTCTGGCATCGGCGCCTCGCTGACAGAGGGGTTCTTGGAACAGGGCGCCAGGGTCGCCTTTGTGCAGCGCTCTGACGGCACGGCGTTCTGCGACGAGATGCAGCAGCGGCACGGCAACCGGCCGCTGTTTGTGCCCTGCGACATCACCGACATCGCGGCGCTGCAGGCGGCAATCGCGCAAAGCGCAAAGGCGCACGGGGCTATTACGGCGCTGGTCAACAACGCCGCAAACGACAAACGCCACAGCACCGAAGAGGTGACAGAGGAATTCTGGGACCGGTCGCAGGCGATCAATCTCAAGGCCTATTTCTTTGCCTGTCAGGCCGTGGTCGGCGGCATGCGCGCGGTGGGTGGCGGCGCGATCGTCAATTTCACCTCGATCAGCTACATGATGGGCAATGCCGGCTATCCGTCCTATGCCACCGCCAATTCCGGCATCAACGGTCTGACCCGCAGCCTGGCGCGCGAGTTCGGGCCCGCCGGGATCCGGGTGAACTCGCTGGCGCCGGGCTGGGTGCTGACCGACAAGCAAAAAGAACTGTGGGCCACGCCCGAGGCGTTGGTGGCGCATATGGGTCGGCAATGCCTGAAGCAACACCTGGCGCCGCAGGACATCGTCGACGCGACGCTGTATTTGACATCCGATACCAGCCGCATGGTGACCAGCCAGACGCTGGCCGTCGATGCCGGTGTGGTCGTTACAGGGTAGACAGACAAGGGGCAGGACGGCCCACCGTGCCGCCTGACATCGCATGAAAAGAACGCTTGGCACCTGCTATTATCCCGAACACTGGCCGCGCGAGATCTGGGCGGACGACGCGCGCCGCATGGCCGCGGCGGGGCTGACCTGGGTAAGGATCGCAGAGTTCGCCTGGTCGCGGCTGGAGCCCGAGCCGGGACGCTATGAATTCGGCTGGCTCGACGAGGCGATTGCGGTGCTGGGTGCGGCGGGGCTGAAGGTGGTGCTGGGCACCCCCACCGCCGCGCCGCCGCGCTGGATGATCGACCGCCATCCCGACATGCTGGCCGTCGATGCCGAGGGACGCCCGCGCAAGTTCGGCTCTCGCCGGCACTATTGCTTCAGCCACCTGGGTTATCGCGCCGAATGCGCCCGGATCGTCACCGAACTGGCGCGGCGCTATGGCGCTGACCCCCATGTCGCCGCCTGGCAGACCGACAACGAGTATGGCTGCCACGACACCACGATTTCCTACAGCGATGTGGCGCGTGTTGCCTTTCGCACATGGCTGCGGGCGCGGTATCCCGGCGCGGGCAATGACGGCGATGTCGGCGCGCTGAACGCGGCCTGGGGCAATGTGTTCTGGTCGATGAACTATGACGGTTTCGAACAGATCGACCTGCCCAACCTGACCGTGACCGAACCCAACCCGTCCCACGCGCTGGCCTTCCGGCGCTTCAGCTCTGATCAGGTGGTCAGCTTCAACCGACTGCAAACGGATATCATCCGCGCCCATTCCGCCGCGCCGATTGCGCATAACTACATGGGCCGGATCACCGATTTCGACCATTTCGCCGTTGGGGCCGATCTCGATATCGCCAGTTGGGACAGCTATCCGCTGGGTTTTCTCGAAGACCGGGTCGGGGCGGGCGAGGCGCATCAGCTGCGCTTTGCCCGGCAGGGCGACCCTGATTTTCAGGCCTTCCACCATGATCTCTATCGTGCCGTGGGGCGCTGCGCCAAAGCTGCGCAAAAGGGGGGATTGCCGCGCTGGTGGGTCATGGAGCAACAGCCCGGGCCGGTGAACTGGGCGCCCTACAACCCCGCACCGCTGCCCGGCATGGTCCGGCTCTGGAGTTGGGAGGCCTTTGCCCACGGTGCCGAGGCGGTGTGCTATTTCCGCTGGCGGCAGGCGCCGATGGCGCAAGAACAGATGCATGCGGGGCTGTTGCGCCCCGACAGCGCCGACGCGCCGGGGCTGGACGAGGCCCGCCAGGTCGCCGCAGAGATCGCCGACGCTCCGGATGTCGCCGCAGCACAGGCCCGCGTTGCGTTGCTTTTCGACTATGATGCCGATCACGCATGGCAGATCCAGCCGCATGGGGACGGGCTTGGCTATTTCGGGCTGGTGTTCGAGCTTTACCGCGCCATGCGCTCGCTTGGCCTGTCGGTGGATATCCTGCCGCCCGAGACAACGGATTTTGCGGGCTATGACCTGATCGCCGCGCCGGGCATGATGCATATGCCCGAGCGGCTGAAACGCGATCTGGCAGCAAGCGGCGCCCAGGTGCTCTATGGCCCCAGAACCGCCGCCCGCGACTGCGACATGTGTATCCCCGTGCCGCTGCCGCCGGATATCCCCGGGCTTGCCGTCACCGTGTCGCGGGTGGAGAGCCTGCGCCCCACGGCGCCGGTCGCGCTGACCGGTGGCGGGCAGGTCGTGGGGTACCGCGAGTTTCTGGAGACCGGCGCGGATATCGTCGAGACCACTGAAACCGGCGAACCGGTGATCGTGCTTCGCGGGCGTCAGACTTATGTTGGCGCCTGGCTGGACCAGACCGGGTGGCGGCATGCCCTGAGGCGGCTTTGCGAAACTGCCGGTATCCCCACCGTCGATCTGCCCCAGGGCGTGCGGTTGCGCGACACCGGGTCAGAGCGGTTCTGGTTCAACTACGACACGGCAGAGCACAAGGTGGGTGCTGTGACGCTGCCGCCTGTCTCGGTGCTGCGCGAGGAACGGGGCCGCTGACCGGCGCACCGTTGCTGGCTTAGCCATGTCGGCATGGGTTGCCAATGCAGCCACTTCAGGACGGGCGGGCGGTTGAGCATGGGGGCGCTCCGGTCAGGTTTGTTGTGCTCGCCGACCCGGATGAACGGGTAACCGCGAAAACGTAATCGAACCGGGGGTGGTTCGCGCCCGAACCCCGGTCCGGGCGCTCTGATTCATGCCCCCGGCGGCGGCGGCGGCAGGATGGTGAAAAGCTGCGCCAGTTCCCGCACATCTTCGGCGCGTTTCCAGCCATCCTGACCGGCGGTCCAGATATAGGTCTCGCGGGAGATCTCTCCGGCGGTGGCCATGCGGCCCAGTTTCGCCTTGGAGAACGGGCCGCTGGTCTGACCGTCCTCGGCGATGTGCCAGACATGCTCGACCGGCGGCGGAGGTGGCGGTGCGGCGACGGGTTGCACCGGGGCGGCTTGCTGGGCCGGAACCGCGCCCCAGGGCCCGGCCATGGCGCCCGTCATCTGGTTGGCCATCGCCATGCCCATCCCCATGCCAAGCCCGGCGCCCATGCCGTTGCCGCCGCCGGGGTTCTGCGCGGCGTGGGTCATCGCCTCGGCAGCGCTGTACTGGGTGAACTTGCCCAGATCGCCCGCCAGCCCCATCGAGGTACGCTTGTCCAGCGCCTGTTCCACCGCCGGCGGCAGGCTGATGTTCTCGATATAGAATTCCGGGATCGACAGGCCGTAGCCGGCGACGATCTGGCTGATCTCGGCGGCGATCATCTTGCCCAGGTCGCCGGTATTGGCGGCCATGTCCAGAACCGGGATGCCGCTGCCCGCGATCACCCGCGAAAACTCCTGCACGATGATGTTGCGCACCTGGAAACTGATCTCGTCCATGGTGAACTCACCATCGGTGCCGACGATCTCTGTCATGAATTTGGCCGGATCGGTGACGCGCACCGTATAGGTGCCAAAGGCGCGGATGCGGGTCGGCCCGAATTCCGGGTCGCGCAGCATGATGGGGTTCTTGGTTCCCCATTTCAGGTTGTTGAACCGCGTGGTGTTGACGAAGTAGATCTCGGACTTGAACGGGCTTTTAAAGCCGTGGTCCCAGTGCTGCAGCGTCGTCATTATCGGCATGTTGTTGGTCTCGAGCATGTAGAGACCGGGGGTGAACACATCCGCCAGCTGGCCCTCATGCACAAAGACCGCCGCCTGGCCCTCGCGCACCGTCAGCTTGGCGCCATACTTGATTTCGTGCCCGTGCCGTTCAAAGCGCCAGACCATGGTATCGCGCGTGTCGTCGACCCAGTGGATGACGTCGATGAATTCGCCGGAGAGAAAATCGAAAATGCCCATCAGTTCTCGTCCTCTTGCTTGTTCCTATGCTGTCTCAGCATTTCTTCGTGTTGAGCTTTCTGTCGTGTTTCATGGTCTGTCCTGGTTTCGGATACAACGTGAATTGGTGCCGCTTTGCGCCCTAGGCCCTTCTGCGCTTTGGCCATTTCTTCAGTTGCCGATGCTAGGCGTGCCAATGGCGGGCTGTCAGCGCGTTGTTGATGCAGTTCTCTAACATCGATAATTTGCCGTGAACGGTAACGAGTACCCTCAATATTTTTATAGGTAATCTCAAATTCGAGAGGGGGCACGGGTTCGTCCCCGAGCAGTTTGTGTCCGAATCCAAAATTATACGAGACCGACTTGTTCTGGGGAATTGTTTGTATTGGATGTTCGATCCGTTTGAAATCGACGATAATTCTTTCCTTTGGTATCTCAGAAATATCTGACTTCAATTTTATCGAAACATCGAGAGCGGCACCTGCACCTACGTTTGTGACCTCGAATGTAGCCAACGCTCTAGTGTCTTCACGTGTTCCAAGATGAACAAGGACTACTGGGTCAGTACCTGCTTGCCGCATCAATCGTTGTTCGGAGATTGCCTGATAGGACATGAGAAGAGAAACAAATGCCACCAGCAGAGCTATCGAAGTCGGCACAAGCTCGAGTAATTCAGGTCTCGAAAGTGACAGGTCCGCAAAACCGAACAGGAGGTATCCAGAAATGGCAAGAATAATCCCGGTGATAGTTCCGAGCGCGAATTTGCCGCCCCGGAACAGTGAGTGACGTTGTTCCGTGGGATCGTTCAACGGTTGTCTGCGGTCGCTAGACATTATTCACTCATGAGTCGCCGCCCATCAGCTCTGTGGCGATGCGTTCGGCGATGGGGCGGGCCTCTGCGGCGGTCATGCCAGAGCGCAGGCGGGGATCGTAGAGCATGCGCAAGAGAAGCTCGTCATGGTTGGTCAACAGACCGAATTCCTCGTCGTCGTTGAAAACCGAGGGGCGCGCCTGGGGGCTGTCATTGGGCAGGCCCAGGCCCTGGCTCAGCTCTTCGTGGATGCACGAAAGCCGCAGCAGGTCGGGATGTTCGCCGCGGATCACCGCGACGGCCTGGCTGTAGACCCCGTCGGTGGTG
>JAAELR010000426.1 GCA_024226455.1 Paracoccaceae bacterium | reverse complement strand
AGCGTGGCAACCGATGGCGCCGATGCCGTGCTGGCGGCGCGAACCCACCCGGGGCAGGTGGCGACCCTGATCCTGCCAGCCAATACCGCCTGGGAGGCATCCGACGGACCGGCCATCGTGCCACCTGTGCCCAAACCACCACAAGTGTCGGAGGAAAGAATCAAATCCGTCGCCGCGGTGCTGAGGTCGGGCGAGCCGACCGTTATTCTCATGACCGGCCACGCGCTTCGCGCCCACGGTCTCGAGCTGGGAGGCGCTATCGCAGCCGCCAGCGGCGCGCGCCTCATCGGTCAGATGTCGAATGCGCGCCTGGCGCGCGGAGCCGGGCGCGTCTGTATAGAACGGGTGCCGTACCCGGTGGACCAGGCGCTGGCCATGCTCGATGGCGTCAAGAACATCGTGCTGGTGGGGGCCAGTGCGCCGGTGGCTTTTTTCGCCTATCCCGACAAGCCGAGCACGCTGTGGCCGAAAGATTGCGCCGTGCATACCCTGGCCGAGCCCCACGAGGACACGGTTCACGCCCTCGAATGGCTTGCCGGGGAACTGGGTGCACCGAAAAATGGCGCCGTGCTGCAGGGCCTGGAGCCGCCCCCGTTGCCCACCGATGGCCCGCTGGATATCGATTCGATAGCCAGCGCCGTGGGCGCCCTGCTTCCAGAAAACGCCATCGTAGCCGACGAGGCTATCAGTTCGGGACGCGGCCTGCACCCCTTTACGTGCGCATCGCCGCCCCACGACTGGTTGCAGATCTGCGGCGGCGCCATCGGACTCGGTTTACCGATGGCCACCGGTGCCGCGGTGGCATGTCCCGATCGCAAGGTCATCGGACTGCAGGCCGACGGTAGCGCCATGTACACGTTGCAGGCT
>JAAELR010000425.1 GCA_024226455.1 Paracoccaceae bacterium | reverse complement strand
CCTTGGCGGGCTCATTGCCCTTGGCTGGCACGTCGCCCCCGACCGGCGCATCGCCCTTGGCGGGTTCTCTGCCCTTGACGGGCACGTCGCCCCCGACCGGTGCATCGCCCTTGACCGGCTCCTTGCTCTTGGCTGGCACGTCGCCCCCAACCGGCGCATCGCCCTTGGCGGGCTCACTGCCCTTGGCTGGCACATCGCCCCCGACCGGCACACCGCCCTTGGCGGGCTCACCGCCCCCGCCCGGCGCACCAGGCTCGGCCACGGCGAAATTGTCCACCGCATCGTGTATACTGCCGTAGCGACGCCGGAATGGGGCGTTCAGGCTTAGCTTGACTGGCGAATCGGCCTGCCGATTGCCTGCCAGGCTGTCGAGTAGATCCATGGTCGCGTCAGCCCGTCTCGGGAACAGCGCGTGCAGTTTCGCACGGAACGTGCGGAATCGGTCCTGGAACGGCTTGAACATCCTCTTTACCTCCAAAGGTGGCTGTACATCTACAGGAGAGGATAGCTTGTTCGCCCTGTGACCGGCGTCGCTGCGCGGTTCCCTGCGTGACGCGGCGCCTGCTCCGGCCGCCGCCCTTTACCAGCGGCTTTGCAGGCCTCACCTCGTGCTCCGTGGAATAAAAAATACCGGCACGTTATGACCCCGCCCTATGCTGGGTCGCGTAGGCCCGTAGACTGGTAAAGACATGCTGCTGGTTTTGTCCAAAGTCAAATTTCGAGGACGAATGGTAAATATTCGGCCAACCCCCTCCTGACCGGCTGACTGTAGCTTTCCAGCTCCCTGAGTGAAGGTACTGAGTGCGGCATGGGCGCGCCGCGTCAAGGCGCGGCGGTCGTGTCGAGCCGCGAGCGCTGCTTGGCAAGGTGCGGTCGGCAGTCGGAAAAAAAAGGCGGTACACGCCCGAGAAAATCGTGTATAAGGTCAACTCATGGACAGCCATTCCCAAGCCCAGCCCTCGCCAGCGACCCTTCCCGTGGTCCACGGCACCCCCTTCTCGCAGGAGGTGGTGATGCTGAGCAAGCAGGAGCACATCGAGCTGAAGGCGCAGGCCAGCTACTGGAAGGCCCAGCATGGCCGGGCCTTGGAGCGCGAGGCGGGGCTGGGCCGGGAGATCGAGCAGCTGCGGGGGCGGGTGCGGGATCT
>JAAELR010000424.1 GCA_024226455.1 Paracoccaceae bacterium | reverse complement strand
GTCAACGGCACCAGCATCCATCAGGTCAGCGACATGCCGCTTGACGGCTTCACCTACTACCACGTGGAAACCGAGACCCATGAGCTGATCCTGGCAGAGGGCTGTGCCGCCGAGAGCTATCTCGACATCCCCGACCGGTCGGCCTTTGTCAACGGCGCCGAGCGCGCCGATGCGCCGGTGATCGAAGAGATGGACCTGCCGCGCATTTCGACGTCGCGGCTGGTGCCGGCGGCCATTGCCCAGCGGCTGGGCAGCCGCGTGGCGCATCGCCGGGCCGCCTGACCTGGCCGCTTGCATGCGCAATGCGTCGCAATAAACTCGCCCCCCCAGCGACGGAACCTGTTACCTGCCGCGTGTAGGTCAGGAACGGGAAGGGCGGCGCGGTGCGAAACCTTGTCAGACGGATGTGGAGCGCGGCCCCTGTCGCCACGGTGATCTTGGCCGTGGCACTGGCGGCGGGGGTGTTCTTTGGCGTGCGCACCACGGCCCACTGGGTCTATTGGAACGATCCCAGTCATCGCGACCAAAGTATAGCCGGCTGGATGACACCGGGCTATATCAGCCATTCCTGGCACGTGCCGCGCGAGGTGGTGACCGAGGCGCTGGGTTTGCCCCGGGGCCCGAAAGGCAAGGGCAACCTCAACCGGCTGGCGCGCTTGCAGGGCCGCAGCGTCGAAGAGTTGACCGCGGCGGTCGAGGCCGCCATCGCCGCGTTCCGGGTCGAACATGCCGTCGGTGACCGGCCGTGACCGAGACGCTCTTTGCCCTGATCTCTGCCTACGGACCGATAGCGGTGCTGGCCTCGGCCTTTCTTTCCTGCCTGGCGCTGCCGATCCCGACCTCGCTGATGATGCTGGCAGGCGGCGCCTTTGCCGCCACCGGGGACCTGGAACTTGCCAACGTGATGCTCTTTGCCTTTGCCGGTGCGGTGATCGGCGACAATACCGGTTTTGCCATCGGCCGCTTTGGCGGCACAAGGCTGGCCGAGCGACTGGCTCGAGCGCCCTCGCGGCGCGCCGTGCTGGACCGGGCTTGCGCCCTGGTCGACCGTCACGGCGGGCTGGGCGTGTTCTTTTCCACCTGGGCCGTCGCGCCGCTGGGTCCATGGGTCAATTTCGTCGCCGGGGCAACGGGGCTGTCATGGGTGCGCTTTGCGATCTGGGACATGTTCGGAGAGGCGGTCTGGGTCACTCTCTATGTTGGCATGGGCTATTACTTTGCCAGCCAGATTGATTTTCTGGCGACGGTGATGGGCAATGTCTCTGGCCTTCTGGCGGCGGTCGCCGTGGCCGTTGGGGCGGGGCTGTGGATCCGCGGTGCGCTGCGGGCGCGAGCCATGGGCTTGCAGCGCGTCAAAACCTGACGCTGGCTGGGACGCGAGAGCACCGCGCCTGCCTTCAGGATCGGCCCGCACGCCTTGCGCGCCGCCCCTACCCCGCGCTGGCCGCCCAACCCGCCCGGGGCGCCGAACGCTTTCGTGGCGCAGCCGGGTGCCACATTGTTCACCCGGCGCGACGATGTCTTCGAGCCGCAAAGCCGCGTCGGGACATTCAGTTCCGGCCAGCCCGGCGGGTTGGCGAGGGCGCTGATCAGCGCGGTGGCGCTGCCGATGCTGTTTCGGCACCTGCCGGGGTTGCGTCTGGCCGGAGCGGTGCCGTTTGCAGGCTGGGCGTTCCGCGCGCCGCTGAATACGCCGGTGGAGTGGGCGTGGTTTCGGATCGGCTCTCGCCGATCCGACCGTGTTGGGGGCTCTGCCCCCAAACCCCCAGGCCCCGGATCTCGGACCAAAAAGATGATGAAGGCCGCCAGGCCCGGCGGACCGGACCCGGTGGCGTGACGCCAGCGAGGAGGGCCCGGGCGGGGGGGCGTTCGGCAACCCATTGGCTCACCCAAGGGTGCGGGGGCCTTGCCGGATGCTGCGGGCGGCCTCATATTGGGGACATGCTAAAACTCACCCCGATCCTGCTGGCGATGCTTTATGCGCTGATAATGTACCGCTTCTCTGCATGGCGCACGGCGCGCACGCTGGATGCGCGCTCGACCGAACTGGCCGACCCTATGCTGAAGACCCTGACCGACCGGATGGCGCGGGCGCTGGATGTGCCGCGGATCCGGGTGCATATCTATGAGATCGACCCGGTGAACGGGCTGGCCGCGCCCGATGGGCGGATCTTCATCACCCGCGGATTCTTCAACAAGTACCGCGCCGGCGAGGTTTCGTCCGACGAGATGGCCAGTGTCATCGCCCATGAACTGGGCCATGTGGCGCTGGGCCATTCACGGCGCCGGATGATCGATTTTTCCGGCCAGAACGCGCTGCGCACGGCGCTGGCGATGGTGCTGGGCCGGCTCCTGCCGGGGCTTGGCGGCTATCTGGCCAACGCACTAACCTCACTGCTGGCGGCGCGCCTGAGCCGGGGCGACGAGTACGAGGCGGACGCCTATGCCGCGGCACTGCTGGTCAAGGCCGGCATCGGCACCGGCCCGCAGAAGTCGCTATTTGCCAAGCTCGGGGCGCTGACGGCGAGCAATATGGGGGCGATGCCGGCCTGGTTTCTAAGCCATCCGAAGGTGGATGACCGGGTGGCGGCGATCGAAAAGCTCGAAGCACGCTGGACGGCCACGGGCCAGGGGTAGTCTGGCCCGCGCTTGCACGCACTGTCCGGCACCGGGGGGCCAGCCCCCCATCCCCCCCGAGGTATTTACAAAGAGAAGAAGACCTGAGCCGCCTGCGCCTATTCGGCCAGGGCTTTGCCTAGCCTTGGCAGGCGGGCTTTCTTCAGGAGCTTGCGCATGGACCAGGGCCCGCCCGAGAGGCGCTGGGCCGTCTGGTGGACCTCTTCAGCGGCGGAGGCGACGGGGCCTGGGTTCTGCGACCAGAGCTGGTGCAGAAACCCGTCGGGGTCGCGGCGGGTGAGGCCCTCCTCGACGAGGATGTTGCGTGGGAAATCGCGGGCGTTCAGCGTCAGCAGGATATCGGCGGAACCGGCGATGGCCGCGGCGAGCACGTGGATGTCGTGCTGGTCGGGCAGCCACAGGCGCTGTTCCAGCCCGGGCGCGGGCGCAACTGAGGCATTCGGGAAAGCGGCGCAGGTCAGTGCGATGTCGCCGCGGGCCAGCGTCTCTCCCGCGGGGCCGAGCTTGCGCGCGGCGCGAGCCCATTCTTCGAGGATACGGGCCGACCAGAGCGGTTGGTAGAGGCCGCGTTTGGCCACCGCCAGCATCACCTCGCGCATCACGGTTGGGTATAGCACGCAGGCATCGAGCAGAACCTTCATGGCACCAAGCGGAAGAACACGGCCTTGAGATAGCCGGTCTCGGCCAGTTGCGGCAGTTGCGGGTGGTCGGGGCCGGCAATGCCGGTGTGGATGATCTGGCCGCGCCGCCCGGCCTTGCCGATGCCCCGGGCGCAGGCATTGCGGAACTGGGTCAGGTCGGCGGCGTGGCTGCATGAGCAAAGGCCCAGATAGCCGCCCGGCTCGACCAGCGCTGCGGCAAGGCGGGCGACACGTTCGTAGGCGCGCAGGCCCCGGTCGAGAGCCTGTTTGGAGGGGGCGAAGGCGGGCGGGTCGCAGATTGCAAGGTCGAAGCTCTGGCCTTCCCGGGCCAGCGCGGCCATCGCGTCGAAGGCGTCGCCACGGCGGGTGGCGAAGCGGTCCGAGGCGCCGGAGGCGGCGGCGCCCTGCCCGGCCAGGTCCAGCGCCGGGGCGGAACTGTCGATGCTGAGGGCGCATTCGGCGCCGCCCGCCAGTGCCGCAAGCGCGAAACCGCCCACATGGGAGAACACGTCGAGCACCCTTGCGCCACCCGCCAGCCGCTGGGAGAAGGCGTGGTTCGGGCGCTGGTCGAAGAACAGGCCGGTTTTCTGGCCGCCCAGCAGGTCGGCCATGTAGGTGGCGCCGTTCATGCGGGTTGCGACCGGGCCGTCGAGCGTGCCGCGCAGCAGCAGCGTTTCCTCTGCCAGACCTTCGAGCCCGCGCGCCCGGCCCTGGCCGTTCTTGACGATGGTATCGACGCCGGTGACCGCGGCAAGCGCCTGAGCCAGAGGTTCGAGCAGGGTTTCGGCCCAGGCGGCGTTGGGCTGAATGACCGCCGCCTGGCCGAACCGGTCTATCACCACGCCGGGCAGACCGTCGGCCTCGGCATGGACCAGCCGGTAGAAGGGCGCGTCGTAGAGCCGCTGGCGATGCGCCAGGGCGCTGTGCAGCCGGGCGGCCAGCCAATCGCTGTCGATCCTTGCGCCCGCGTCGCGGTCCAGCATCCGGGCGATGATCTTTGAGTTCGGGTTGACCGCGACCACGCCTAGCGGCTGGCGGGCGGCGTCTTCCAGCACCGCCAGCGTCCCCGGCGCCAGGGCGCGGGTGCGGCGGTCGGTGACGCATTCATTGGCATAGACCCATGGAAAGCCGTGCCGGATGGCCTGGGGCATGGCTTTGGGTTTCAGGCGGATCACAGGCAAAGAGGACGGCTGCATGGCCGTCCTCTTAAGTGCTCTGTTGTGGCGGCGAAAGCCTAAAGCTGGTTCAGGGCTCCGATCAGGCCGGTGTCACGCTCGGCATAGCCGCCCGGACGGCCAAGTTCCTGCTGGATCACGAAGGCCAGATGGTTGGTGATACGCCGCTTTTGCGTGACGCCGCGGGCCTCGGCGGCGATGGCGGCCTGGCCGCCCAGCGCGTCGAAATCGGCCTTGATGCGGCGCGGTTCGTTCAGCAGCGCGCCGGTGGCGGCATCGCGCAGCACCAGGTCGAACTGGATCGCGTGGACCCCGCCGACCGTATAGCGCGCCTTTTCGGTCAACGCATGGAACCGGGTGACGACGATGTCGAGGGTCACCTCTCTGGCGCCTTCGAATTCGGCCGTACCTTGCGAAATGCCGGCGGCGACGATGGCCCTGACCTGCTCATGACGGTTGCCGATCGGGTCTTCGCGCCAGACGATGTCACCGCCCGGGTAATAACGGTTGGCCTCGGAAACACGCAAGGTTTCGGGCACACTGACATTGACCGCCACGACCTTGAAGGTCGGAAGGGCTGTGCTTGACGCAGGCTGTTCGGTGGTGGCGCCAAGCTCGGTAGCAACCGGAGCGGCGCGGGACGCGGTGTCGAGATACTTGTTGGAATCGACGCTGTCCACAGAGGCACAGGCCGAGAGGCCAAAGGCCAGACCAAGCGCTGCGAGCGAACGTAAGTAACGGTTGTGAATGGGGTTCATGACCCACCTCCAGGGCTTCTGCCCGGTTGTTTTTCGATGGGTCAAGAATCTCCCGACAATGGGGCGGAAATATGAAAATCCCGGTGCAATTGTGGGATTTCCTTGCGCAATTTGCTAGATTTCGGACCTTCAAACCCTGGCCTGCTTGCCCCCGGTGCGCAGGGTGCTGGACGCGTGCTGGCGGCCCAGCCAGGACATCATCGACGCCCACCAGGCGCGCAGAGCGTCGGCCTGCAACTGGCGCGCGCGCGCCTCGTAGTATTCGTGGTTGAAACTGGCGGTTTTGTTCTTTTCCATAGTTCCTGTTCCTGATTTAGGGGGCGGCAATGCCGCGTTGCAGCAAAGCTAGACACTGTACCGCCGCATGACGAGCGGCGATTGTGCATTGCCGCCATGCAGACGCCGCAACACCGCGATATTAGTATTGTTAGCGCTAACGCATCCTGCTACACGCGGCCAAACAAATAGGCAGGAGCGCCGAATTGGCCCTGAACAGCACTATCGCGGCGGTCACGGACCGCATCGCCGCGCGCAGCCGGGCGACCCGCACGGCCTATCTCGACCGTATCGCGCACGCCGCGCGAACCGGCCCGCGCCGGGCCGGTCTTGCCTGTGGCAACCTGGCCCATGCCTATGCGGCGATGGCTGGCGACAAGCCGATGCTGGCGGCAGAGCGCGGCGCCAATCTGGGCATCGTGACCGCCTATAACGACATGCTATCGGCGCACCAGCCCTATGGCGCCTATCCCGACCAGATCAGGCAGGCCGCGCGCCGCATGGGGGCGACCGCACAAGTCGCCGGCGGCGTGCCGGCGATGTGCGACGGGGTCACGCAAGGCCAGCCGGGGATGGAGCTGTCGTTGTTTTCACGCGACGTGATCGCACTGGCTGCAGGCGTTGCGCTGAGCCACAACACCTTTGACGCCGCGGTCTATCTGGGGGTCTGCGACAAGATCGTGCCGGGGCTGGTGATCGCGGCGGCAAGCTTTGGCCACCTGCCGGCGGTGTTTCTGCCCGCCGGACCGATGACCAGCGGATTGCCCAACGATGAAAAGGCGCAAGTACGCCAGGATTTCACCGCTGGCAAGGTAGGGCGCGAGGCGCTGATGGCCGCCGAGATGGCCAGCTATCACGGGCCCGGCACCTGCACGTTTTACGGTACCGCCAACAGCAATCAGATGCTGATGGAAATCATGGGGCTGCACCTGCCCGGCGCCTCTTTCGTGACCCCGGGCACGGGCTTGCGCGACGCGCTGACCGTGGCGGGCGCCCAGCGCGCGCTGGAGATCACCGCGCTGGGTAATGACTATCGCCCGGCGGGGCGCGTGCTGGACGAAAAGGCTTTTGTCAACGGTATCGTCGGGCTGATGGCCACTGGTGGCTCTACCAATCTGGTGCTGCACCTGCCGGCGATGGCGCGGGCGGCGGGCGTGCTGCTGGAGCCCGGCGATTTCGACGCGATCAGCGGCGCGGTGCCGCTTCTTGCACGGGTCTATCCCAACGGGCTGGCGGATGTGAACCATTTCCACGCCGCCGGCGGCATGGCCTGTCTGATCGGCGAGTTGCTGTCGGCTGGGTTGCTGCACGAGGATGTGACCACGGTGATGGGCGACGGGCTGGCCGCCTATACGCGCGAACCGGTGCTGAACGGCGCGCTGGCGTGGCGCGACGGGCCGGGTGAAAGCCTCAACGACAGGATCCTGCGCAGTGCCGCCGATCCGTTCCAGCCCACCGGGGGCCTGCGCGAACTGGCAGGCAACCTGGGTTCCGGGGTGATGAAGGTTTCGGCGGTGAAGCCCGAACACCAGGTGATCGAGGCCCCGGCGCGGGTGTTTGACAGCCAGCAGGCGGTGAAGGCGGCGTTCAGCGCCGGAGAGCTGACCGAAGACGTGGTGATCGTGGTTCGTTTTCAGGGCCCGCGCGCCAACGGCATGCCGGAACTGCACGGGCTGACCCCGGTGCTGGCGGTGCTGCAGGACCGCGGGCTGAAGCTGGCGCTGGTCACCGACGGGCGCATGTCGGGGGCCAGCGGTAAGGTGCCAGCGGCGATCCATGTCTGCCCCGAGGCCGCGGCGGGCGGGCCGCTGGCGCGGCTGGCCGATGGCGACATGGTGCGGGTCGATGCCGAGGCCGGGCTGTTGCAGGTGCTGGGCGCCGATCTCGGAGCACGGGCGCTTGCGGTGGCGGACCTGTCGGCGAATTCGCTTGGCACCGGCCGCGAGATGTTCGAAATGTTCCGCCAGAGCGTGGGCGACGCGTCAACGGGCGCGGGCGTCGTGATCTGACCGGACCGAAGGGGGAATTTGTCATGCTGACACCGAATGAAACCAGCGCCCGCACGCTGGAGCTTTGCCGCATGGCGCCAGTGATCCCGGTTCTGGTGGTCGGGGATGCCGGTACCGCCCATCCTCTGGCCGAGGCGCTGGTGGCGGGCGGGCTGCCGGTGTTGGAGGTGACGCTGCGCACCCCGGCCGCGCTGCAGGTGATCGCAGAGATGGCAGAGGTTCCGGGCGCCGTGGTCGGTGCCGGTACGGTGCTGAACCACGCCGACGTGGCGGCGGCGCGGGATGCGGGCGCGCGCTTTGCGGTGTCGCCGGGGGCGACGCCAGCGCTGCTGGAGGCCTGCGCCGCCGCGGACCTGCCGCTGTTGCCCGGTGCTGCCACCGCCACCGAGGCGATGGCGCTGCTTGAGCGCGGCTATACCACGGCGAAATTCTTCCCTGCCGAGGCCGCCGGCGGTGCGGCGGCGCTGAAAGCCATGGGCGCGCCGCTGCCGCAGATCACCTTCTGCCCGACCGGCGGGGTGAGCCCGGGCAATGCGGCGTCCTATCTGGCACTGGGCAACGTGGCTTGTGTTGGCGGATCCTGGGTGGCGCCGGCCGATCTGGTGGCGGCGGGCGACTGGGCCGGAATAGAGACGCTTGCGCGCAGCGCGGCGGCGCTCTGATCAACGCTCATCGGGCCCTTGCAGGCCCTCCTCGCCGGTCGCGAGAAGGGCCTGCAAGGGCCCGATGAGCCGATGGTTCAGGTGCCGCCGGTACGCGGGCGGCGTCCGCCGCGCCGAACGGGCCGGGCGGGCGGCTGCAGCCCGGCGCGAAGGATCGCGCTCATCGGATGCTCCGGGGCCGCGCCCCCGTAGCTGTCGAGCAATGTCGCGATCGCCTCTTGCGGCATGATCCCCGCGGGCAGCCTGATCGCCCAGTCGGTGAAGATAGAGCGGCATTCGCCTGGCGTGATGCCCTCGATCCGGTAGGCTTCGCGGATCAGCCCGGTCTTGTCGATCTCGTCCAGTGTCATGCGGTCCCTCGCGGCTCTGGCGACGATCCTGGGGCAAATACCGGCCGCCTGAACCATAAAACCAGCCAGATATCGCCCGAAAGCGACACCTGCCCCTAGTTCCGGGCGGGTTCTTGCTGCAGCACGGTATCGATCATGCCCGACGCGGCATCTGCGCGCGCCGCCATATCGCCGGCCAGAGCCTCGGCGCTAGGCGCCCCGGTCTGGCGCAGCAGAAAGCCGCGGCCGCCCTCGCCCACATCGCTGATTTCTAGCGCTATGCCGGTCAGCAACCTTGCCGCCGCCTGCACCGTCCAGAACCTGGCATGGGTTTCGGCCAGCCCCTCTGCCACCGCCCGGGGCAGCCAGCCGGCGCTGACACCGGCAGCCAGCTGATCGGCGGTCTGGCGCGCGGCACTGCCCGCCAGCAGCGCCGCGGTCTGCGCCAGAAGGTCGACATCCTGCATCCGCCCCGGGCCGCGCTTGGCCTCCCAAGCGTTGCGGGCTGGTTTCGCCTCGGCCAGCCGTTGGCGCATTTCGACCACGTCGCGCAGGGTCTTGGCCACATCGCGCGGCTCCGCCAGCAGGCCGCGGCGAAAATCCTCGACCTCGTCGCCCAGTTCGCGGGCCCCGGCTACGGGCCGGGCCCGGGTCAGCGCAAGATGTTCCCAGGTCCAGGCCTCGTCCTGCTGATAGCTGCGAAAGCTCTCCAGCGAGGTGGCCACCGGCCCCTGCTGGCCAGAGGGACGCAGGCGCATGTCGACCTCGTATAACGTGCCTTCGGCGGTCTGGGTGGTGATCGCGGTAACAAAGGCCTTGGTCAGGCGGGCAAAATAGACCCGGGCGGCCAGCGGACGCCGGCCTCCGGACATGTCCACCCCGGCGGCATCGTAGATCACGATCAGGTCCAGATCCGAGGTTGCCGAAAGCTGCCCTGCCCCCAGCGAGCCCATGCCCAGCACCACCGCGCCGCGCCCCGGCGGGTCCCCATGCTTGCGGGCGAAGTCTTCGACCACAGGAGCCCATAGGGCGCCCAGCACCGCCTGCGCCAGATCGGCATAATGCTGCCCCGCCGCCGCCGCGTCGATCACGCCGCGCAGGTGATGCACACCGATGCGGAAATGCCATTCCTTTTTCCAGCGCCGCGCGGCGTCGAGCTGTGCCTCGTAGTCGCCGGCAATCCTTACCCGTGCGGTCAGGGCGGCCTGCAAGGCCACCTGCCCCGGCCATGCATCGAAAAAGCTGCCACCGATCACCGCATCGAAGACCTGTGCGTTGCGGCCCAGATAGCGGGCCAGCGCTGGCGAGGTACTGGCGATGTCGACGATCAGGTCGATGAGCTGCGGGTTGGCCTCGAACAGGGAAAACACCTGCACCCCGGCGGGCAGACCGGCGAGGAAACCGTCGAACTGCTCCAGCGCCTCTTGCGGGCGGGCGGCCTTGCCCAGGCGGCGGATAATGTCGGGTTTCAGCCGCTCGAAGATCTCCATCGAGCGGGCAGAGCGCAGGGCGGGATAGCTGTGCCAGGTATCCACCACCGCCTGCGCGTCGCCGGGAATATCGGGCGCGGCAGCGGTGGCGCCGGGGGCGAAAAAGCCCTCTGTCAGTTCATGCACCTGTTGCAGTCTGGCGCCGAGATCGGCGCGCAGGGCGCGCGTTTCGACCCCCATGAAGGCCGCCAGCCGGTCAAAACCCCCGGCATCGCCAGGCAGGTCATGGGTCTGGGCGTCGGCGATCATCTGCAGCCGGTGCTCGACCTCGCGATGGGCGCGGTAGGCGTCGGTCAGCGTCGCGGCGATATCCTCGCCCACCCAGCCCTTTGCCGCCAACCGCGCCAACCCCTCGACCGTGCCGCGCACCCGAAGCGAGGGGTCGCGGCCGCCGGCGATGATCTGCCGGGTCTGGGTGAAGAACTCGATCTCGCGGATCCCCCCCGGGCCCAGCTTCATGTTCAACCCTTCCAGCCCGGGGCGGCGGTGGGTGCCTTTGTGTTCGCGGATTCGCAGGCGCATGTCATGAGCGTCCTGGATCGCGGCGAAATCGAAATGCTTGCGCCACACAAACGGGGTAAGGCGCTGCACGAACCTGTCGCCCGCCGCCAGATCGCCAGCACAGGGCCGCGCCTTGATATAGGCGGCGCGCTCCCAGGTGCGCCCAACCGACTCGTAGTAACTTTCGGCGGCCTCCATCGACAGGCAGACCGGCGTCACACTGGCATCCGGGCGCAGCCGCAGGTCGGTGCGAAACACGTAACCCTCGCCGGTGATCTCGCTCAGCAGCCGGGCCATGCGGCGGGTGGCGCGCACCAAGGCGGAGCGCGCCTCGTGATAGTCGGCGGGGTCATAGGCCTCGCCCTCGAACAGCATGATCAGGTCGATATCAGAGCTGTAGTTCAGTTCATGCGCGCCCATCTTGCCCATGGCCAGCGCCACGGTGGCGCCGGTCTCGTCGCCGCCGGGCAGCTTGCCGCGGGTGATCTCGTGCCCGATGGTGGCGCGCAGGGCGCGGTCGGTGGCCAGATCGGCGAACTCTGTCAGCGCGCCGGTGACCCTCTCCAGCTGCCAGACGCCGCCGAGATCGGCCAGCGCCACCAGCAGCGCCACCCGGCGCTTGGCGACGCGCAGCCCCGATTGCAGGTCCGGCGCGGCGGTGTTGCGCACCACCTCCATCAGCGCCGCCATGGACGGTTCGGGACCGGCGTCGAGTGCCGCGTTCAGCCAGCCAGTGTCCTTTTCGATCGAGGCGCGCAGATAGGGGCTGCAACCGGCGATGCCGGCGATCAGGCCGCGCATCTCGGGCGGCTGGTCGGGGAATTGCGCGGCAGTGTCGGCGCCAAGCCGGGCGTCGTAGGGGATCGGAGAGCGGGTCAGTCGGGCGGCGAATGTCATGCCCCGAACCCTGCGGCGGTCGGGCGGCAGCGTCAATCGGTCAGACCGGCGCGGGGCCGCCCTCGGCCGTGTCCTGGCTGAAGGTGTTGCGCCAGTGCCCGCCGCGCTGTTCCCAGATCGAACTGACATACATCGCCTCTGGGGTCGTTTGGCCAGTGCGCAGAAACTCGGCCCGGTAGGCCAGCAGCGCCCGGCCGGGCCCCAGCGGCAGCAGCCGGGCGTCGGTCAGGGTATAGTCGGCCACGGTTGCACCGCCCGAAAGCTGACCGGTGTGTTCGTCGCGCCCGACAAATCCAGTGCAATAGACACCGAGGAATGCTTCATCGAGCAGGGCCGCGTCGGTTTCGGTGTCGCCGTGTTTCAGCGCCTGCCAGACGCGGGCTTCAAGTTCGAGGAAAAAGCTCAGATCATGCATGGGGCAATTGGTTGCACGGGGGCGCGGGTCAGCGCAATAGTCCAGCGCGAGGGAGGACAGGTGATGAGCAAGAGTCTGAGACGCGTGCGCACGGCACTGGAGGCAGCGGGCGTGGCGGCGGATATCCGAGAAATGCCCGACAGCACCCGCACCGCGCAGTCAGCGGCGGATGCGGTGGGCTGCGAGCTGGACCAGATCGCCAAGTCGATCATCTTTCGCGGCGAACAAAGCGCCGCGGCGATCCTGTTTTTGACCGCGGGCGGCAACCGGGTCGACGCGGCCAGGGCCAGCGCGGTGGCCGGAGAACCGCTGGGCAAGGCCGATGCGGCGCTGATCCGGGCGCAGACCGGGTTCGCCATCGGCGGCGTGGCGCCGGTGGGGCACCTGAACCCGATCCGCGCTTTTCTGGACGTGCGGCTGATGGCGTTCGACCAGGTCTGGGCGGCGGCGGGTACGCCGCGGCATGTCTTTGCCCTCGACCCGCGGATTCTGCCGCAGCTTACCGGCGCTGAGATTGCCGATTTCTGGCCGGATGCGGTCCAGCGCAGGGCCATCGCGGCATCTCGCCAGCGCTTCACATTGCGACACACTTGCCTGATGACACTGTTCATGGACTCGATGATATTGGTGCTGGCAAGCGAGCGCCGCAATTCAAGTGGCAGGCCCAGCCTGACGACGGTCACAATCTCATCGAGCC
>JAAELR010000423.1 GCA_024226455.1 Paracoccaceae bacterium | reverse complement strand
TTAACAACAGGCGGCTGCTTGGACCCATCGGGAACATCCCGCCTGCCGAGGCCGAAGAGAACTACCATGCACAGCGTGACGTGCTCGATATGGTCGCGTGAAATGAAGCTATAGGTCTCCGGTAAAACCGGGGCGATTCATTTCCTGTCAGACCTGCAGCTTCAGGTATGGGAGTTTGCCAATACCGTAGACACTTTCAGTCGCAAGGAAGTTGTGGAAGCCACTGGCCTCAACCCCAGAACTGTGGACCACACTTTGCGCAAGCTTGTCGAGATGAACAAAATCGAGCGTTTTGGCCAAGCTCGCGCGACCAGATATCAGGTTAAAGCGTGACAACAGAATTGAACGTGCAATTGACTTGTCTGCCCCGGAATTCTGGACAAATTCTGGGAATTTGTCGGCGTACTGCAGACATACGAATAGTAGAAAACTGTTGAATCCCAAACAGATAGACGATATCAATGTGTCACGGGTGAGCAAATGCTATATCAGCCCCCGGGCACCACTCTTTTATCATATCGTTGTTTTTCAACGAGTTAGAGGCTTATTCTGCCCCACCATTAGGGGTGCCAGAAAAAAGTGGGACACTTTCGATTTTAGGGCGGTCGAACTCGAATCCATCCATTGCTCGCTCAGCTCGACGTTTTTGGCTGGCTGCGCGGGTGTAGCGGATGACTTCTTTCGAGGTTTTGTGACCGGTGATGGCCATGATCTCATGTTCACTGCGGCCCATTTCTGCCAGGCGTGCCGCAGCCGCCTTCCGGAGCCCATGTATGGAGCATTGCGGCAATTCGGCCTCGTTGCACCAACGACGGAACTTGTTCCCGAAGCCATTCGAAGTAAAGGGCTTGTTGAAAGCGGTGACGAGGAAGGTTTCGGAACCGGTGTCGGTCGCGTCGATGATGCGCTGCAGTTCCGGAATTATCGGGATCTCCAGATGCACCGGGTTTCTGTTACGATTCTTGAACTGGGTGAAGCTCAGCCAGCCGTCTTTCACCTGTGAGGGTCCAAAGGACACGATATCTGCCCGCCGCTGGTCGGTATAGAGCGCGAGCGCAAAGGCTAGACGCGCCATGGATCCGATCGGATGGATAGCGCCGCAGTTGACGACGACGAAGGTCGAGATCGACAGGGCGCTGGCTTTTTTCAATCGGGCACTGAGGGAATGGAGCGGGTAGTCAACTTCAGTGTATTTGTCCAGCCCGGGTAATGGGGCCTATAGCGCCAGTTTTTTTGCCACGATCTGGTTCACCGCCTTGGGGTTGGCCTTGCCGCCGGTAGCCTTCATCACCTGACCGACGAACCAGCCGGCAAGCTTGGGATTGACCTGAACCTTTTCCACCTGTGCGGGATTGTCGGCGATGATCTGGTCCACCGCGGCCTCGATGGCGCCCGTGTCGGTCACCTGTTTCATGCCGCGCTCGTCCACGATCCGGGCCGGGTCGCCGCCCTGCGTATAGACGATCTCGAACAGTTCCTTGGCGATCTTGCCAGAGATGTCGCCCCTGGTGATCAGGTCGACAATTCCGCCCAGCTGGTCGGCCGAGACCGGGCTTTCGGACATGGTGTGGTATTCCTTCTTGAGCCGACCGAACAGCTCGTTGATCACCCAGTTGGCGGCAAGCTTGCCGTCGCGGCCCTGCGCCACGGCCTCGAAATAGGCGGCACTATCCACATCCGCGGTCAGCACGCTGGCGTCATAATCCGTCAGCCCGAAATCGCCCATGAAACGCGTCTTTTTGGCGTCCGGCAGTTCCGGCAGGCTGTCGGCGATGTCATCGACCCAGCCCTGCTCAATCTCCAGCGGTAAGAGGTCGGGGCAGGGGAAGTAGCGGTAGTCATGCGCCTCTTCCTTGGAGCGCATCGAGCGGGTCTCTGCCTTGTCGGGATCGTAAAGCCGGGTTTCCTGATCGACGCTGCCGCCACCCTCGACTATGGCGATCTGGCGGCGCGCCTCGACCTCGATGGCGGCCTGGATGAAGCGCATGGAGTTCATGTTCTTGATCTCGCAGCGGGTGCCGAGATGCGCGAAATCCTGGGTTTGCCAATAGCGCTCGTAATCGCCGGGGCGGCAGATCGAGACGTTGACGTCGGCGCGCAGGTTGCCGTTTTGCATGTTGCCGTCGCAGGTGCCGAGATAGCGCAGGATCTGGCGCAGTTTCACCACGTAAGCCGCAGCCTCTTCGGAGCCGCGAATATCCGGCCGGCTGACAATCTCCATCAGCGCCACGCCGGTGCGGTTGAGATCGACGAAGGACATGTTCGGGTCCATGTCGTGGATGCTTTTGCCCGCGTCCTGTTCGAGATGGATGCGCTCGATGCGCACGACGCGTCCTACGCCCGGGCCCATCTCGACCAGCACCTCACCCTCGCCGACAATGGGGTGGTAGAGCTGACTGATCTGGTAGCCTTGCGGCAGGTCGGGGTAGAAATAGTTCTTGCGGTCGAAGGCGGATTTCAGGTTGATCGCGGCCTTCAGCCCCAGCCCGGTGCGTACGGCCTGGGCGACGCAGTATTCGTTGATCACTGGCAGCATACCGGGCATCGCGGCATCGACGAAGGCGACGTTGGAATTGGGCTCTGCCCCGAAGCGGGTCGAGGCGCCCGAGAAGAGCTTGGCGTTGGAACTGACCTGGGCGTGAACCTCAAGCCCGATGACAAGCTCCCAATCATGCTGCGCACCGGCGATGACCTTGGGTTTCGGGGCTTCGAAGGTGAGGTCGAGCATGGCTGTGGTCCGTCCCTGTCAGGTTGGTTTGCCTCTTAGTGAAAACCGGCAGCAGGGACAAGCGATCCGGCGGCGGCAATCTGCGGCGGGCCCGGACGGACATTGGCGGGGTTCTGCCAATGGTCTGCCCATGCAGTGGCCAGGTCTTGCCGATACCGCTGCCAAGGGGTTGCCCGTTGCGGGATGGATGGGCGACATGGGGGAGGTGAGCATTCAGGTTAGGACAGAACAATGCTGCGTCTGGTGTTTCTACTGCTGGCGATCATCTTTGTGACGACTGGCTGCGCCCGCATCCGCGAGATCACCTCGACCAAGACGCTGGTCGGCACGCGCCCGGTCATGCGATGGGACCACCGGCCCGAGGCAGCCGAGTGGACCGCCGTGACGCTGCGGGCGCTAGAGACCCATGGCGCGGCACTGCCTGCCCTGGTGCCTTCGGATATCGCCCAATGGTGCCCGGGCTATGCGGGTGCGAACATGGCCGAGCGGCGGGCGTTCTGGGCCGGGTTGCTGTCGGCGCTGGCCAAGTATGAGAGCACCTGGAACCCGGCTGCCGTCGGTGGCGGAGGGCTTTGGTTCGGGCTGACGCAGATCGATCCACGTACCGCCAGGGGGCATGGCTGTGCCGTGACCAGCGGGTCGGCGCTGAAGAACGGGTCGGCAAATCTGAGTTGCGCGGTGCGAATCGCGGCCAACCAGATGCCTAGGCGCGGCAGTGTGGCGCGTGGCATGCGTGACTGGGGGCCGTTCCACCACGCCAGGGTGCGCGCCGAGATGGCGGCCTGGACCCGGGCGCAGGCGTATTGCGCCAGGTGATTGCGGGCCGGTTGCGGGCGCTAGCGTTTGCGGCGGTCCATTACCACCGTGACCCCATGGCGGCGCAGGACGCGGCCGAATGTGCCGCCTGTCGGTCAACTGCAACTCGCAGGCAACTCTGCCGCCGCGGCAGCCCTGCAGCACGGCGCGGGTGACCCGGTTCAGGGGGATTTGCACGCACCTGCGGTCGATGAAGGTTGTCAGACAACCATTCTGGATACGGCAACCGGCGCCCGGGATGGGCAAGCCACAGATGGGCCTGGACCAACGCATTGTCCCATTTGCCGGTGTGGGTGCCTCAGGCCACCCTGAAGACGCGTTTGACATCGTGCAGCGCCTCTCTCTGGCGGTCGGTCAGTTCGCCGGAACCGGCGGCGACGCAGTCGCTGACCAGGCCCATCGAGGTTTCGAGATGCTCGGTGCCGCTGAGTTGGTATATCCGTTTGCCGAGCCGCGGGATCGCTGCACCCGGGCCGTTGCATTCATTGACGAACCAATGGCCAAGCACCTCTATCTCTTCGGCTTTGGCCAATGGCGGCGACAGGCGCGTTTGCAGGCCGCGCAGCAATGCGGATTTCTGTTCGGTAGTGGGTGTGCCACCCAGCAGCACGAAGGCCACGCCCAAACCGCCAACGGCCAGGCCCGGGTCATCGATGCTGTCGACCGGGTGGGTGTTCGATCTGCGGCGAAAGCCCAACCGGCGCGCCGCGGCCATGACATCGCCGGCCATGTCGGCCAACTCGTTGGTCATTGCCGCGGCGTTTCGCACTCGCGACAGCCAGAAATACGCGGCACCGAGAACTCCCAGAAGGGCGATGATATAGGGCATGAACAGCGTCTCCAATACAGGGCTGGTGAATTGAACCGCCCCATCTTGCCACTCTCGGGCAGGTCTGTCACCCGCCTTTGGGTGTTGTTGCCGGTGGTTAGCCGCCCAGAATCCGGGTTACCATTTCGGTGGTGTCACGGCTAAGCTCCGGGGTCGCAGCGATGCGTTGCAACTGGGTTCGGATCAGCGCCTGACGGCCCGGGTCGTAGCGCCGCCAGGTCTCGAAGGCGCTGCTCATCCTTGCGGCGGTCTGCGGGTTCAGCGGGTCGAGCCGGATCAGCCAGTCGGCCAGCAGCCGGTAGCCCGTGCCCGAGGCCTGGTGGAACCCCGCCGCGTTCATCGCCAGCGCGCCCAGGACCGAGCGGAAGCGGTTGGGATTCTTCCAGTCGAAATCGGCGTGGCGCGTCAGCCGGTCCGTGATCTCGACGGCGCTGGAAGGGGCGGCATGCACCACCTGCATGGCGAACCATTTGTCGATCACCAGCCGTTCGCCGGACCATTGCGCATAAAAGGCGGCGGCTTCTGGCTTGCCCTTGCCGATATCGAGCAGGCAGCCCACCGCGCCAAGCTGTTCGGTCATGTTGTCGGCGCCGGCGAATTGTGTGGCCCCCGCCTCGCCGCCATCGGTGCGGCTGATCAGCGACAGCGCGGCTTGGCGCAGGGCGCGGTTGCCGGCGGCTTTTGCGTCGGGCGTGTAGGGGCCGGGCACGGCCATCGCCTGGTATAGTCCAGGCAGATCGGTGGCCATATGCATCGCCATGGCGTCGCGCATGGCATCGCGGGCGCTATGGATAGCCAGAGGATCGGGAGTGATGCCGCCGTCGTGCAGGGTCTGGGCCAGATTGTCCTCGGACGGCAGGTGCAGCACCAGGGCGCGGAACGCCGGGTCGAGCGTGTCGTCCAGCGCCACGCGGTGCAGCGCGTCGAGCAGCATCGGCGAGGGCGGCGACTGGTCTGTGACCATGCGGGTCAGCACATCCCTGGCCAGCGCGCGCCCTGCCTCCCATTTGTTGAACGGGTCGGTGTCATGGGCCAGCAGGAAGGCGTGGGTTTCGGGGTCGGTCTTGCGGTTCAGGATCACCGGGGCCGAAAAGCCCCGCAGCAGCGAGGGCACGGGTTTGGCGGCAAGCCCCTCGAATTTGAAGCTCTGCTGCCGTTTGGTCATCTCCAGTACGGTGGTAGGCTGCACCTCATCGCCGTTCGGGTTGAGCAATCCGACCGCAATCGGAATGACGCGGGGTTGCTTTTGCGGCTGACCGGGGGTGGGCGGCGTTTCCTGTTTGAAGGTCAGTTTGTAAGTGCCGTCCCGAAAGCTCTCTTTGACATTCAGGCGCGGTGTCCCGGCCTCTTGATACCAGCGTTTGAAACGCTTGAGGTTTCGGCCGGTGGCATCCTCGAATACCTTCAGCCAATCCTCGATGGTGGCGGCGTCGCCGTCGTGGCGGTCGAAATAGAGGTCGAGCGCTTTGGCATAACCCTTGTCGCCCACCAGTGTCTTCAACATGCCGATCACCTCGGCGCCTTTTTCGTAGACGGTGGCAGTGTAGAAATTGTTGATCTCGACATAGCTTTCGGGCCGGACCGGGTGGGCGAGCGGGCCGTCATCCTCGCGAAACTGGTGGGCGCGCAGTTGCAGCACATCCTTGATGCGCTTGACCGCGTGAGAGCGCTGATCGCCAGAGAACTGTTGATCGCGAAACACTGTCAGCCCCTCTTTCAGGCAGAGCTGGAACCAGTCGCGGCAGGTGATACGGTTGCCGGTCCAGTTGTGGAAATACTCATGCGCGATGATGCCCTCGATCAGTTCGTAGTCACGGTCGGTGGCGGTTTCGGGGCTGGCCAGAACGTATCTGGAGTTGAAGATGTTCAGCCCCTTGTTCTCCATCGCGCCCATGTTGAAATCGTCGACGGCGACGATCTGGAATACATCCAGGTCGTATTCGCGGCCATAGACCTCTTCGTCCCATTTCATCGAACGTTTCAGCGCGTCCATGGCATAAGCGCATTTGCCCTCGTCACCGGGGCGAACCCAGATCCTGAGGCTGACATCGCGGCCCGACATGGTGGCAAAGCTATCGTCGTGGCTGACCAGATCGCCGGCCACCAGGGCGAAGAGATAGGCCGGTTTCGGCCAGGGGTCATGCCAGTCGCATTCGTATTTGTGCTCGTCGCCCATGCCAAGCCCGACATGGCCCATGAAGTTGCCGTTCGACAGGTTCACCGGCTGGTCGCTGCGCACCCGCACGGTGAAGGGGGCCATGACGTCGGGTCGGTCGGGGTAGTACGTGATCTTGCGAAAGCCCTCGGCCTCGCATTGGGTGCAGTACATGCCGTTCGACATGTACAGGCCTTCGAGAGCCGTGTTGGTTTGCGGTGAAATCTCTACTTCGGCCAGCCAGGTGAAGGCGGCGTCGGGGGCGTCTACCTCTATGCCGCCGGGTACCTCGCGCGGGATGACGGGTTGGCCGCCGATAGAGGTGGAGATGGAGGTGAGGTTCTCGCCGTGCAGAAAGAAGCGGCGGTCGAGCGTCTCGGGATTGGGGCGGAACCTGATGTGTGAGGTGACGCGGGTCCTGGTGGGGTGCAACTGGAAGGTCAGATGCACCTCGTCGATCAGGTAGGCGGGGGCAGAGTAGTTGGCAAGTTGGATGGGCTGGGGCGCGGCGTCGGTCATGTGGCGGCTTTCGGTGATTTTTTGAAGTTGCAACGGAACCTAGTTTGCGCAGGCCGCGGCTGCAATGGCAGGCCGGTGCCGGAATTGGTGCGCTTCGCGCGCACACCCATCTCTCCATCCTCGGCCCCATCGGATGGCGTGGTTGCCGCCCTCCCCTGACGGCATCACGATGTGCCAAGGTTGTGGTTCTGATAGCCACGCATAGTAGAGGACGGCAAATGAAAGATACAATGATCGGGGTGGACCTGGCAAAGAGCGTTTTCCAGCTTCACGGCGCGTCCACTCTCATGTTCGCCATTTCAAGGTTTGGGCGCGCTGGCTCAGCCCTTTGGCCCGCCCACCCGCCAGCGATCAGCGAAATGGCGGATGCCGATGGTATTGGGGCGCTCGTCCTCGGTACCGCTGCCTCGGTTGAACAGACCAAGCCTGGTGGCCTGGAAGGCGTTA
>JAAELR010000422.1 GCA_024226455.1 Paracoccaceae bacterium | reverse complement strand
TTAACAACAGGCGGCTGCTTGGACCCATCGGGAACATCCCGCCTGCCGAGGCCGAAGAGAACTACTATGCACAGCGTGACGTGCTCGATATGGTCGCGTGAAATGAAGCTATAGGTCTCCGGCAACACCGGGGCGATTCATATTTGCTGATATTCATCGCAACAATGGCCAAGCAGATATGATTGCCAAGAATGTAGGGGCTCTGGCAAACCTGAATCTGAAGACAGCGTGATCGAATGGGTAGGGATAACCTCGGCCGAAAACAGCCCCCTTATTGTGAATCAAGTCTCTTGTCTCCGACCGGGGCCATGCCCCGCTGAAACGGGTGCCAATACCTTTACGCCCGACCATCCCCATGGCAACCTGTTGAAATGCAGGGCACTTGCCGTTGCCGGAGGGCTGGCGGGGGCTGCGGTCTGGTGGCGATGATCAACGGCACCATGACGGCGTTCGAACCGGTCTGGATCGGAATCGACCCCGGGCTCGGGCCGAGCGTCAGTTGCCCTGCGCCTTCATCTGGCTGAAAACATCCCGAAGGCGACCGCCGCCTACGGCTGGATCCGACTTGCGTTTCCCTGCAATGCGCCAGGGACAGCTGATCGCACGCAGTCGCCGCTGGATCGGGGCCAACTGAGCCGGTCCTACTCCCCCGGCTCCGACACCGACCCGTTCACCCGGTTCCAGCGCAGTGACGACCACAGCGCGCCGAGGATCAGCCCGGCGCCGATCAGCCCGGTGATCAGTTCGTGCACATGCACCAGGGACTGGGCGAACATGATCACGCTCAGCGCCAGGATCGAATAGAAGGCGCCGTGCTCCAGATAGCGGAACTGCGCCAGCGTCTTCTGTTCCACCAGCATGATCGTCATAGAGCGCACATACATCGCCCCTATGCCCAGCCCGATGGCGATCAGGAACAGGTTCTGAGTCAGCGCGAATGCTCCGATCACCCCGTCGAAACTGAACGACGCGTCCAGCACCTCGAGATAGAGAAACGCCCCCAGCCCCCCTGCCCTCACCGCCGATTGCGCCTCTTTGGCGCGATCCAGCAGATGGCCGATGATCTCGACAAGAGTAAAGGTCACCAGGCCGAACAGGCCGGCGAACAGGAAGGTAGCGCGCTCATGCCCCGGCAGGATCATTCCGAACACCAGCAAGGTCAGCAGCACCATGGTGATCTGCAGGCCGCGGATCGAGGCGCAGCGGCGCAGTTGGCACTCGACGGCGGCGATCCAGTCGACCTCTTTGCCCTCGTCGATGAAATAGGTCAGCGCCACCATCATCAGGAACGTCCCACCGAAGGCGGCGATACCCAAGTGAGCCTCGTCAATGATATGGGCGTATTGATGCGGATCGGTGGCGGCCAGTTTCAGGGCGGCCCAGGGGCCTATCTTGGCGGCGATGGCGACGACGGTCAGTGGAAAGAGGATGCGCATGCCGAAGACCGCGACCAAGATGCCCCAGGTCAGGAACCGGCGCTGCCATTTCGGCGTCATGTCTTTCAGCTTGTTGGCATTGACGATGGCGTTGTCGAAGCTCAGCGAAATCTCCAGCACCGCCAGAACCGTGCCGATCAGCAGGAAAGACAGCATGCCGGCATAGTTGCCATAGGTCGCCCAGCCGAGCCATGCCGCCAGCACAAGCCCCAGCAGGGTAACGGCGAAAGCCCAGCGGAAATAGTGCATCGCGGCGCGCCTCATCGTCCGATCCCCGGCTTTCTTCCCTTCGGGGTAGCTAGGCATGCGGGGGCCAAATGCCAAGAAGCCGGGGGCAAACTCGTCGCGACGGTGTGATGATTGCGCACCGCCCCGGCGTGGCAGAGCCGCCGATCCCTGCCGGGCAACCGGCTTGTTACCCCGCAAAATCGCCCCCCGCCGCGACGAGGCGGCCGGTTCAGGTGAGGGTTACAACTGAATCCACGCGGTCTTGAGGTCGGTGTATTTGTCCAGCGCATGCAGGCTCTTGTCGTGACCGTTGCCCGAACGCTTGACCCCGCCCAGCGGCACCGTCGCATCCGCCCCGCCATAGGTGTTCACATGCACCACGCCGGCGCGGATCTCGCGCACCATCCGGTGGGCGCGGCCCAGCCCGCCGGTCCAGACCCCGGCGGCCAGGCCATATTCGGTGGCATTGGCAAGTCGCACCGCCTCTGCCTCGGTCTCAAACGGTGTCACCGCCAGAACCGGGCCGAACACCTCGTTGCGAAACAGCCCGTGTTCGGGGCGCACCCCGGTCACCACGGTCGGCGCCATATAGCTGCCGCCGGTTGTGGGCAGAACCCTGCCGCCGCCCAGACGGATTTCCGAGCCATCCTCAAGCGCCTGCCCGACAAAGCCAAGGTTCTGCCACAACTGCGCTTCAGAATTCACCGCACCGATCTGGCTGGACAGTTGCAAGGGGTCTCCTACGCGCATCTTTTCTGCCTCCGCGCATAACGCGGCGACGAAATCGTCATGCACCGATGCCTCGACCAGCAACCGCGAGCCCGCCACGCAGACCTGCCCCGAATTGCGAAAGATCCCGGCGGCCGAAACCCTGGCCGCCTGCGCCAGGTCCGGCGCATCGGCGAAAACCACGTTGGGCGACTTGCCGCCCAGTTCCAGATAGACCCGCTTCAGGTTCGACCGCGCCGAGGCCTGCGGCAACCGCCGACCGGTAGCCCCGGACCCGGTGAAGACCAGCACATCCACGTCCATCGACATCGACAGCGCCTGCCCGGCCACCTCCCCTGCCCCGGTGACCACGTTCAGCACCCCCGGCGGCAGCCCCGCCTCGACCGCCAGTTCGGCCAGCCGCAGCAGGGTCAGCGAGGCGGTTTCCGCCGGTCTCAGCACCACCGAATTGCCCGCCGCCAGCGCCGGGGCCAGCTTCCAGGCGCCGATCATCAGCGGAAAGTTCCAGGGCACTATGGCCCCCACCACGCCCACCGGTTCGCGGTGCACCAGCCCCAGCACGTTGTCGGCGGTGGGCGCGATCTCTCCGTAAATCTTGTCCACCGCCTCTGCGTAATACCGCAAACTACCCGCCGCGCTGCCCGGTTCCGCCTTCAGCGCCATGCTTATCTCGGTGCCGTTGTCCTGCACACCCAACACTGCCAGCGCCAGCGCCTCGCGGTCGATCAGATCGGCAAGCCGGTGCAACACCCGCTTGCGCGCCGTCGGCGGCTGGCGCGACCAGCGCCCGTCGTCGAACGCCGCCCGGGCCGAGGCCACCGCACGGGCCACGTCCACCTCGCCCGCCGCGGCGATGCTGGTCAGCTGATGCCCGTCGATGGGCGAGGTCACCGGCAGCGGCACCTCTGAACCCTCTTGCCAGGTACCGTCGATGAACAGCCCCTGCGGCGGCAGCGTCTCTTGCCGCAGGGCGTCGATTTCGGACTGCCTGGTCATCCCCGTCTTTTCCTTTCCCTTGCCTCGCGCCACTCGCGCCGCACATGCAGCACCAGCACGACGACGATCATGCAGAAGATGACAAAGGCCACGGGCCGCTCGATGAAATCTAGAGGCGTCTTCACCCGGTTCATCGAAGAGCGCAGCTTGACCTCCATGATACCGCCCAGGACCATGCCGAGGATGATCGGCACGATAGGCAGATAGAGCCGTTTCAGCACATAGCCCAATATGCCGAACACCGCGGCGATGGCACAGTCGGTGGCCGAATTGCGCAACGAATAGACCCCGACAAAGCTTAGCGTCAGGATGCAGACGCCCAGGAACCGGTTGGGGATGTTGACCACCCGGATCAACTGGTTGGTCGAGGCCAGCAGGAAGGCCAGCACCAGCACGTTCAGGATCAGCAGCGACAGATACAGCGCCACCACAAAATCCATCTTGTACAAAAACAACCCCGGCCCCGGCACCACGTTATGCACGTAAAACACGCTCAGCATCATCGCCGTCAGCGCCTCGCCCGGAATGCCCAGCGCCAGAAGCGGCACCATGGCAGCCGCCGGCACCGCGTTGTTGGCGGCCTCGGATGCGATCAGCCCCTCGGGCGAGCCATGGCCGAACTTTTCGGGGTGCCGCGATGTGCGCTGCGCATAAGTATAGCTGAGAAACTGCGCCGTGAACTCACCCACCCCCGGTATCATGCCCATCAGCACACCGAACGTGCTCGATACTCCGGCCACGCGCTTGTGGCGCCAAATCTCGGCGAACCCCTGAAACAGCCCGCCGCTGATCTTCTCCAGCTTGTTGTTCTCATCCCTGCCGGTCAGCAGCAGGAAGGCCTGGCTAAGCGCAAAAAGCCCAAGCACCACCACGATCAGATCCACCCCGCCCGCCAGCCAGGACTGTTCGAACGTGTAGCGTCTGGTGTATTTCACAGGCTCCAGCCCCACGGTGTTCAGCAATATGCCGAACGAGGCCAGCGCTGCGGCGATCAGCGTGTGGCCGCGATGGGCGATGACCACAAGGATGATGCCCAGAAGGGCGGCCAGAAAGATCTCGCGGCTGCCGAACATCGGCGCCACCCTGGCCAGCACCGGCGCCAGCGCGATCAGCGCCACGACACTGACGATGCCGCCGCAAAAGCTTGCCGTATAGGCCAGCGCCAGAGCCCGGCGCGCCTCGCCGCGTTTGGTCATGGGATAGCCGTCATAGGTTGTCAGCGCGTTGACCGCGGTGCCGGGCGTGTTGATCAGGATCGCCGGAATGGCACCGCCATACATGGACGAGCCGTAGATCCCCAGCAGCACCGTCAGCCCGACGATCGGATCCATGGAAAAGGTCGCCGGCAGCAGGATGGCGATGGCGACGGCGGGTCCGACGCCGGGGATCGCCCCTATCAGCACCCCGCCGACAGAGCCCACCAGCAGCGCAACCGCAACGTCCCAGCGGGCCAGCACGTCGATGGCAGACAGCAGCAGGTCCATCAGAGGTTCAGGATGAAAAAGGTTCGGATCGCGTCCGGAAAGCTGTCATAGAGCGCGCCGCCGGGGATCTTCACGTCGAGAACTCCCTTGAACAGCAGCACAACCGCGACCGCGAACCCGGCGGACAGGATCAGCATCAGCACAGAGCGGTAACCCAGACGCCAGCTTAGCAGCGGCACGAAGATCAGGCTGGCGAAGATATAGCCGATGCGCGGCACCGCCCAGACATAGATCAGGAACCACAGCGCGTATTCGAAAGCGCAAAGCCAGCAGCGGCTTTCGGCCCAGTCGGCAGCGCGAACCCGCATGGGCCGCAGCCGGACCATGTGCAGCAGGGCGAGTAACAGCATGCCGCCCGCACCCACCGCAGGCCACAGCCCCGGCTGGCCCGCCCATTTCGTCTTGGCCAGCCAGGTGGTCTGACCGGGGTAGCTCAGCACCAAAAACAGGGCGAGCCCGGCAAAGAGCCCCGCGAACACCAGCTGCCCGTGGGTCCTGATCTCTGCGATTGTTGGCGCATTCTTGTTCTGCATCGGCCTTGTCTTTTGCCACCTTCCCTGGCCCCCGCGGGCCGGGGCGAAAGCGGGATTACCCCGCAAAGAACTGGCCGGCGCCGGGCAGGACTGCCAGGCGCCGGCCGGGTGCCGCTATTCAAGCATCGCGCCGATCTTGCCCAGAGTCTCGCCATTGGCGGCGATGCGGGCGGTCGCCTCTGCGGCGTTCTGCCAGTAGACCAGCGCGCCGGTTTCGGCGGCGATCTTCTGGGCCCGTTCGCTCATCATCGTCCTGGCGGCCACGGCCTCAATCTTGTCGCGCACATCCTGGGGGGTGTCCTTGGCAACGAAGAGCCCGTTCCACAGCGCAATATCCAGTTCCGGCACCACTTCGCCCGCGGTGGGCGCATCCGGCACCAGCGAGATGCGCTGGTCGGTGACCGCGGCCAGCACCTTGACCTGGTCCAGGCAAGGCAGGATCAGCTGCAGCGTGGTGTTGATCACATCGGCGTCGCCCGAGGCCAGCGTGTTACAGTCGAGCGCGTCGAATGCCGCGTCGCGGCCCCACTCGAAACCCATCGCCCTGGCCATCGCCTTGGTCACCCTTGTCGGGATCAGCGGATCGCCAAAATGACCCAGCGCCACCTCGTTGTCCCCGGCGTATTCGGCAAGTTCCTGCATCGTCGAATAGGGCGCGTTGCCGCCCGCGGCGATGACGAAAGGATAGGTCAGAAAGATCCCCACGGGGTCGAATTTCTCGGGCGCCAGTTCCGGGATGCCGATCTTGTGGCCCACCACCGGCACGCCGATCACGAAGCTGCCGATGACGCTGCCGTCGGCGGGTGCCGTGGCCACCTCGATGGCACCGGGGAACGGCCCGCCGCCGCCGCCGGGCTTGTTGACCACCGCCGCGCTGACGCCGTATTCAGCCTGGAAGTCATCGGCGATCATCCGGGTCAGCACGTCCTCCAGATCCCCCGGCGGCCAGGGCACCACAAAGCTTACGGGGCCGTCGGGATATTCGGCAAGGGCCGCACCGGCGCACATGGCAAGCGCAAACGCTCCGCCCAGAAGATAGGTGGATTTCATGATGTCACTCCCTGGTTTGGTCGGCTTTGGCATTTCATTTGGTTCATTATTCAAACCATTGGTTCTATTTTGGATTGACAGAGCCCGCGGCGATCTGTCAACAGTTTTGCAAGATTGCGGTGGGCACGCGCCGCAGGAAACTTGCGATGAAACCGGAAGGGGGCAGCCGCGCGGATCATGGGGACGGTATCCAAAGCCCTGACATTGCTGGATTACTTTTCCCGCCAGCAGCCCGAGATCGGGCTTAGCGAACTGACCCGCACCTCTGGCATGAACAAGGCCACGGTCTACCGGCTGCTGTGCGAACTGCAGGCCGGGGGATTCGTCGAACAGGCCGGATCGGACCGCGCCTATCGCCTTGGGCCGGCGGTTCTGCGGCTTGCCAATGTGCGCGAGGCCACGGTGCCAATGCGGGATGTGGCCGAGGCCGCGCTGCGGAGGCTGTCGGATGCCACCGGCGAGACGGCGCATATCTCGCTGATGCAGGGCGACCGGATGGCGATCTTCGCCTTCGCCTATTCCGCGGCCCACGGCATCGCGGTTCGCATGGAGGATGTCGAGTTCCTGCCGCTGCATGCCAGCTCGACCGGTCTGGCGGTTCTGGCCTTCTCGTCGGCCAATCTCGCCGCGACGGCCCTGTCCGGCCCCCTGCCCGCCATCACACCGCATACCGTCACCGACCCGGAAAGGTTGCGGACACTGATCGCCGCCGCCCGGGCCAAGGGTCACGCGGAATCGCTCGGCGGGATCGAGGAAGACGTTCACTCTCTTGCCGTGCCACTTTTCGACGCCCGGGGCACTTGCGTCGGCGCCGCCGCGGTTGCCACCCCGGCGGCCCGCATGACCCGGGCGCTGCAAGACCGGATCGTCACCGCCCTGCACCAGGCCGCGCAAGAGATCGTGGCCCATTGGGGCGGCGCCATGCCGGACGAATTGCGAAAGGCCCGGACCGATGCCATCTGAAACCCGGCACCCCGACCGGGCCCTGATCCTCGATTTCGGCGGCGTCGTTACGCGCACGCTGTTCGAGACCCATGACCTGACCGAACGCGCCCTCGGCCTGGTGCCGGGCACGCTGACCTGGACCGGGCCGTTCCACCCCGAAAACGACGGGCTGTGGCAGGCCATGCAGCGCGGCCAGATCAGCGAACGCGCCTATTGGGCCGAACGCAGCCGCGAGGTCGGCGCGCTGATCGGCCAGGACTGGACCGAGATGAGCCAGCTGGTGCGCGCCGCCCGCGGCGCCGACCCGGCCGCGGTGATCCGCCCCGAGTTTCACGATGCCATTGCCGAGGCGCAGGCGGCGGGCTGCAAGCTGGCCATCCTGTCGAACGAGCTGGACCTGTTCTATGGCGCTGACTTCCGCGACAGGCTGCCGTTCCTGAAAGACTTCGACGTGATCGTCGACGCCACCTATACGCAGATTCTGAAACCCGACCCGCGCGCCTATGCCCAGGTTCTGGATGAGCTTAACCTGCCGCCCGGATCGTGCGTCTTTGTCGACGACCAGGCCCGCAACATCACCGGCGCCGCAGATGCCGGCCTCAACACCATCCATTTCGACGTCGCCCGCCCCCAAGCCAGCTATGAACGGGCGCTCGACCTCCTCCTGCCGCAAAGGACGCCGTCATGAAAGACAGCAATTTTCTGAAAGAACACAACGCCCGCCATCTTTGGCACCCGATGGCGCATCCCGGCGACATGCAGGCCAACCCGCCCACCATCATCACCGAGGCGCACGGCACCCGCATCCGCGATATCGACGGGCACGAGGTGGTCGACGGCGTCGGGGGGCTCTGGAACGTCAATCTCGGCTTTTCCTGCGATCCGGTGAAAAAGGCCATCGCCGACCAGTTGAACCGCCTGCCCTATTACTCGACCTTCCGCGGCACCACCAATGACGTGATAATCGAGCTGTCGGAAGTGCTGCACGACTTTTTCGCCCCCGACGGTCTGACCCGCGCATTCTACACTTCGGGCGGTGGCGACAGCGTCGAGACATCGCTGCGGCTGGCGCGCCAGTATCACAAGATCCGCGGCGACGAGGGGCGTTTCAAGTTCCTCAGCCTGAAAAAGGGCTATCACGGCACCCAGTTTGGCGGCGCCTCGGTCAACGGCAACGCCAATTTCCGCAACGCGTATGAGCCGCTGCTGCCCGGCTGCCATCACCTGCCCGCGCCCTACGCCTACCGCAACCCGTTCGACGAGACCGACCCAAAGCGGCTGGCGCAGCTTTGCCTGAACGCCATGGAGGACGAGATCGCCTTTCAGGGCGCCAACACCATCGCCGCCATGATCATGGAGCCGATTCTGGGCGCCGGCGGCGTCATCGTGCCGCATGAAAGCTTTATGCCCGGCGTGCGCGAGATCTGTTCGCGCCACGGCATCGTGCTGATCTCTGACGAGGTCATCACCGCCTTTGGCCGCACCGGCGACTGGTCCGGCGCGCGCCACTGGGGCGTGCAGCCCGACATGGCCACCACCGCCAAGGCGATCACCAACGGCTTTTTCCCCTTCGGTGCGGTGATGATCGCCGAAGCCATGGCCGAGGTCTTTGAAAGGGACAAAACCGGCAAGGCGACGATCGGCCACGGCTATACCTATTCCGGCCATCCCGTGGGGGCCGCCGCCGCGCTGGCCTGCATCGCCGAGACGCTGCGGCTGCAGGTGCAAAAGAACGCCGCCGCCCGCGGGCAAGAACTGTGGCACGGTGTCAACGCCCTGAAGCAACGCCACGACATCATCGGCGACGTGCGCGGCGGCCACGGGCTGATGCTGGGCCTGGAACTGGTCTCGGACCGCGATGCCAGGACGCCCATCGGCAAGGACGTGATCACCCGGGTCCACGACACCGCCTATCGGGCCGGCGCCATGGTCCGCACCTCCGGCCACAACATCCTGATATCGCCACCGCTGGTGCTGACGGCCCAGGACGCCCAGACCATCCTCGCCGCGCTCGAGGCCGGGTTCTCGGCGGTCTGAGCACCGGTGCCGGTCGCAAGGGGGATGGGTGCTGGCACCCATGCCCCCCGCGACGCCCCGACGCACCGCGCGCTCTGTTAACCCCGGGTTTGCCCGACAGGGGTCCGACAGGTACCCGACGGGAAACCGACGCAAACCCGACAGCGAATTTGCCTAGGGCCTGTTGATATTCAGGATTCCCCTTTTGGCTGATATCTGATTCAAGCTTCCAAAAGGGAGGCTTGAATGCGGAGTGAGCGATTCATGATCAGGGACGAACAATGGGCTTTGATGGAGCCCCAGTGTTTGGGGAAGAAGAGCGATCCGGGTCGCAGTGGCAGTGACGCC
>JAAELR010000421.1 GCA_024226455.1 Paracoccaceae bacterium | reverse complement strand
GCAGTTTTTGTCCGGAGGAAAGGGAGGTTCACACAGCCATTTCTTTACACTAAATCAAAGCATTATGCCACCGCCGTCAGCCGAATTGCGCGTGCCGGTGAATAATCCGGGCTATTGCGGCCATAGGAATGTCTTTTGCCGTCTCATCGGCAATAATTCCGACGCGAACTTTTCCATTGTCGTTAGGGGTGGCATTTTCCGTAGTCGCACCAAAAAGGCCGCGCGAATAGGCAAAAAAGGCAAGCCCCGGAAGGCGTGTCATTAGGTGAACCTTGCTCGGTTTGCTTGGTTCCAGGCACAGGTTGTGAAGATCACCGGTGCAGCAGATCAGGAGTGTGCTTGCCTCGAAAAGGTGACCTTCCAGTTTTGACCAGAATTTCTCCTTTAGCACCTCCGTAATGGCAGGCCAGAAGTCCTTGTGGTTTCCGGAATTGTCCTCTCTCGTGCATTCCTCTTCCATAAATGTTCTGGCGTCACTGCCACGGCGACCCGGATCGCTCTTCTTCCCCAAACAATGGGGCTCCATCAAAGCCCATTGTTCGTCACTGATCATGAATCGATCACTCAGCATTCAAGCCTCCCTTTTGGAAGCTTGAATCAGATATCAGCCAAAAGGGGAACCCTGAATATCAACAGGCCCTAACAATTGCTTCTTGCAGGATTCAAGCTCATTCTGAGCAAGCTTTAGGATGGGTCTACAACCCATCTCCCCAGTCCGGCAGGCTGCACCTCAGCGCACCGAACCGCGGCACAACTTGTCTCTCGCGTTTCACCCGTGGCAGATCGGCCAGCCGGTATCGATCCAGTAGTCAGGCGTTCCTTCGCGGCTCACTCCGATCTCCAGGACCGGTTGCTGGATTTCCGGGTCGACGTAGAACCACAACTCTACCGGTATGCCGTCGGCGTCGGTGAACTCATAACCGAAACCCCCATTGCCCGGGTCGCGCAGGTTGTCGCAATCCAGCGAGGCGAAATACGGCCCGCTGACCTCCACATGATCATCGAACAGGCAGGCCCGGACCCAATCGCCAAACTCCAGATTGCGCTGCTGGCCCGACAATTCCAGAAAGTCGCCGGAGGGCAGCGAATAGGCCAGTGCCGTCTCGGAGCCCAGGCAAGGCTCGTACCGATCCCCGCCGCCCTGAGCCCGTGCAGGCGATCCGGGCAGGGTCGGCACGGCCAGAATCGCAACGGCCCAAACGTTTAGAAGATAGCGCATCACCAAACACCTCTTTTGTCTTGAACCGTACCAGTGAGACGCTTCAGATCAAGAGGGATTCGTCGCGGCCTTCCAAGCCCGCCATCTGCTCGACCGCGGGGGCCACCATGTCACTGCAAACGCTCGGCACCGTCTTCGCCAGTACCCACACTTTCCCCCCCATGTCCTGGGTCGGACATCCGGCCCCTTGCCAACCTGCCCCCTGGTCCCGCACACTGCCGCGAAAAGGAGACCTGACATGCTCACCCGACGCGGAATTCTTATCGGACTCGCCCTCGTCACCGCCGGCCCGGCTCTCGCCCAGGGCAAGAAGGGCAGCGACAGTGACGGGATGAACCGGTTCGTCGATGTCAGCGGCAGCTACACCGCCAACGGGCTGAACCCCGACGGTTCCAGCTATTCCGGCACGGTCGAGATCTTGCTGGACGGGGCGGATGTGGACTTTACCTGGCACGTGGGCGGCGACACGGTCCGCGGCACCGGCACGCAAGAGGGCCGGGTTCTGACCGTCGACTGGGGCGACAGCCATCCGGTGATCTATGTGATCATGGATGACGCAGAGCTGCACGGCACCTGGGCCGACGGCGCCGCGCTGGAGAAACTGACGCCGCGCTGAGGCCGGTTTCTGCGCTGCGGCGCCGACGCAAGTCCGACAGAAGTCCGACGCAAGTCCGACATCCGGAATCGAGCTCTCAGGCGCCGTCGGTCAGCGTTGCGCCAACCCGGGTCAGGTGGTGGTTGGCCAGCTCTGTTTCATGGGGCTCCAGACGCTGGGCGCGCAAATAGACCGGCTCGGCCCGGTCGTTCAGGATCGGCGCGGCCCAGCCGTCGGTGCTGTCGAAGAACCGCTCGACCCCGGCCTCGCCGAACTCCCACAAGAAACCCTGCACCACCACGTCGATATAGCTCAGCAGCACCGGGTGGGTGGCGTCGGGCAGGTCGTGTTTGCCGGGTGCGATAGAGTAGACCTGCACCTCGACGGGCCGCGTCACCTCGTGATGTACTGCCCCGGTAACCACCGAGCGGTCATAGGCGCGTTCCCGAAAATCCAGGGCTTTCCAGTCATTTGCGGGCACATGGGCGATCAGCCCGTCAATCTCGCTGCCCGGATAGGGCACCGCCGTCAGATAGGCCACAGGGCGCAGCGCGGTATGCCGCCAGGCCCGGCGCCAGCCGCTCAGCCGCGCCGGGTGGGCGTCGTCGAAGACATGCGTGGCACGGTTCACAAGGCTGCCGTAGCCAAAGAAAAAAGGTTCATTCATGGGTCTGCATTTCGGGCAATCGGGGGGTGGAAATCAACCCCTTGCCAGCACGGCATACCGTGGTGTACCCCAGGAGGGTCAACGCAGGGAGAATCGGACCAGTCCGATGCCGAAGGAGCAACCGCCCCGGTAAACTCTCAGGCCACAGGACCTGTCTGGCAAAGGACTCTGGAGAGACCCCGCAAGGGGCGCCGAAGGGATAGCGATCTCAGGCGAAAGGACAGAGGGGGCATCGTATCCGCGGGGGTGACTTCGCGGTGGGCGGTGCCGGACGCTTTCCGGCGCAGTGATGGGAGAGCCGCATGGCCGATCTGAGCCGGACCTGTCTTTATGACCTTCACGTCGAGCTTGGCGCCAAAATGGTGCCGTTCGCGGGCTACGAGATGCCCGTGCAGTACAAGCCCGGCGTGATGAAGGAACATCTGCATTGCCGCGCCGCGGCTGGGCTGTTTGATGTCAGCCACATGGGCCAGGTGCTGCTGCACCCGAAATCGGGCAACGTCGCAGATGCGGCCAAGGCCTTGGAAACATTGGTTCCTGTCAGCATCCTTGGCCTTGCCGCGGGGCGCCAGCGCTATGCGATTTTCACCAATGACCAGGGCGGCATCATCGACGATCTGATGGTTGCCAACCGTGGCGATCACCTGTTTGTGGTGGTCAATGCGGCCTGCAAGGCCGGCGATATCGCACATCTGCGCGGGGCGCTCTCGGATACATGCGAGGTAACGGAAGTCACCGGCCGGGCGCTGCTGGCGTTGCAGGGACCGGCGGCAGAGCCCGTGCTGGCGGCCATCGCGCCAGAGGCGGCGGCGATGCGGTTCATGGATGTGGCGGTGATCGACAGCCCTTTCGGCATGCTCTGGATCTCGCGGTCGGGCTATACCGGCGAGGACGGGTTCGAGCTGTCGGTGGCCGAAGAACAGGCACAGGGGCTGGCGCGGACCTTGCTGGCCTTCGACGAGGTCGAACCCATCGGGCTCGGTGCCCGCGACAGCCTGCGGTTGGAGGCAGGCTTGTGCCTTTACGGCAGCGATATCGACGCCACCACCAGCCCGGTCGAGGCGGCTCTGGAATGGGCGGTGCAGAAGGTACGCCGCAATGGCGGCGACCGCGCGGGGGGCTTTCCGGGTTCCGACCGCATCTTGCGCGAATTCGACGACGGTGCCGTGCGGCGGCGCCTCGGGCTGTTGCCCGAGGGACGCGCACCGATGCGGGCCGGCACGCAGCTTTTCGCCAGCCCCGAGGCAGGCGCGCCAATCGGCGAGGTCACCTCGGGCGCGTTCGGCCCCAGCATAGAGCGCCCGATGTCCATGGGCTATGTCAAATCCGGGTTTTCCGGAACCGGAACAACGATTTATGGTGAGGTGCGAGGCAAGCGTCTGCCGGTCACCATCGCTGGTATGCCGTTCCGTCCATCCACCTTCAAACGCTGAATAAAGGAAGCAGAGAACATGAAATTCACCGAAGAACACGAATGGCTGCAGGTCGAGGGAGATCTGGTGATCGTGGGCATCACCGACCATGCCAGCGAGCAGTTGGGCGACGTGGTATTCGTCGAATTGCCCGAGCCAGGCGCCGAAGTGACCAAGGACGAAGAGATCGCGGTGATCGAGTCGGTCAAGGCAGCCTCGGACATCCTGGCGCCCATCGACGGCGAGATTGTCGAGGTCAACGAGGCCATCGTCGACGAGCCCGCCAAGGTCAACGAGGACCCGCTGGGCGATGCCTGGTTCTTCAAGATCAAACCCGCCGACCTGAGCCAGCTTGACGAGTACATGGACGAAGCCGCCTACAAGGAATTCATCGGGTAGGCTTGCGATCACGGAGCTATCGCGCAAGTCTGGATCTAAAGTTTTCGGCAGACATTGTACCGCCGAGCATGAACCGTCAGGAGCAACATATATGCCCTTCACGCCGATCGACTACCGCCCCTACGATTTCGCCAACCGCCGCCATATTGGCCCGTCGCCTTCGGAAATGACCGAGATGCTGACAACGCTCGGCGTCGGTTCTCTGGATGAGCTGATCGACCAGACCGTGCCGCAATCGATCCGGCAGAAGGAACCGCTCGATTTCGGCAAGCCCAAGTCGGAACGCCAACTGCTCTATCACATGCGGCAGGTGGCACGGAAGAACCGGATGTTTTCCACCATGATCGGCCAGGGCTTTCACGGCACCGTCACGCCGCCAGCGATCCAGCGAAATATCCTTGAAAATCCGGCCTGGTACACCGCCTATACGCCCTATCAGCCCGAGATCAGCCAGGGCCGGCTCGAAGCACTGCTGAACTACCAGACCATGGTCTGTGACCTGACCGGGCTGGAGGTTGCCAACGCCTCGCTTCTGGACGAGGCGACCGCGGCTGCAGAGGCCATGGCGATGGCGCACCGGGTCAGCAAGTCGAAATCCGACCGGTTCTTCGTCGACCAGAACTGCCACCCGCAAAACATCGAGGTGATGCGGACCCGGGCAGAGCCGCTGGGCATCGAGGTGATCACAGGCGACCCCGCGGCGATGCAGGCAGAGGGGCTGTTTGGCGCCATCTTCCAGTATCCCGGCACCTATGGCGTGGTGCGCGATTTCACCGATCAGATCGCCGCACTTCACGGGGGCAGGGCGCTGGGTATCGTCATAGCCGATCCGCTGGCGCTGACGCTCCTGAAGGAACCGGGTGCGATGGGCGCCGATATCGCCGTCGGCTCGACCCAGCGTTTCGGCGTTCCGATGGGTTTTGGCGGCCCGTCGGCGGCTTACATGGCTTGCCGCGACGCGCATAAGCGTGCCATGCCGGGGCGCCTGGTCGGGGTCAGCATCGACGCTCGTGGCAACAAGGCCTATCGGCTGAGCTTGCAGGCGCGCGAACAGCATATCCGCCGCGAAAAGGCCACCTCGAACGTCTGCACCGCGCAGGCCCTTCTCGCCGTGATGGCCTCTTTTTACGCCGTTTTCCACGGGCCCGAAGGGTTGAAGGCCATCGCCCAGCGCGTTCACCGCAAGACGGTGCGCGTGGCGCGTGGGCTTGAGGAAAAGGGTTTTGCCGTCGAACCAGAGGCGTATTTCGACACCATCACCGTCGAGGTCGGCCCGCTGCAAGGCGCGGTTCTCGACGCCGCGATGCGCGAGCGCATCAACCTGCGAAAGATCGGCGACACCCGCATCGGCATCACAATCGACGAGACCACCCGGCCCGAGACGGTCGAACGGCTGTGGCGCGCCTTCGGCATCCATGGCCGCAGGGCAGGTCTGGCCGAGGAGTACCGGGTGCCCCCGCATCTGCACCGCAAGACCACCTATCTCGAACACCCTGTATTCCACATGAACCGGGCCGAGACAGAGATGATGCGCTACATGCGCCGTCTGGCCGACCGCGATCTGGCGCTTGACCGGGCGATGATCCCGCTGGGATCGTGCACCATGAAGCTTAATGCCGCCGTCGAGATGGCTGCGATCACCTGGCCCGAATTTGCCAATATCCACCCCTTCGCACCTGCCGATCAGGTCCAAGGTTACATAGAGATGCTCGACGACCTCAGTGATCGGCTCTGCACCATCACCGGCTATGATGCCATGTCGATGCAGCCGAATTCCGGTGCGCAAGGAGAATATGCCGGGCTTTTGACCATCGCCGCCTATCACCGGGCCAATGGCGAGACGCACCGCAACATCTGCCTGATCCCGGTCAGCGCCCATGGCACCAACCCGGCCAGCGCCCAGATGGCGGGGATGGAGGTCGTGGTGGTGAAATCGGCCGAGAACGGCGATATCGATCTGGACGATTTCCGCGCCAAGGCCGAGGCCGCCGACGGCAATCTGGCGGCCTGCATGATCACCTACCCGTCGACCCATGGCGTGTTCGAGGAAACCGTGCGCGAGGTCTGCCAGATCACCCACGATCATGGCGGCCAGGTATATCTGGACGGTGCCAACCTCAACGCACTGGTCGGGCTGGCCAAGCCCGGAGAACTGGGCAGCGACGTCAGCCACCTGAACCTGCACAAGACCTTTGCCATCCCGCATGGCGGTGGCGGCCCCGGCATGGGACCGATCGGCGTCAAGGCGCATCTGGCGCCTTACCTGCCCGGCCACCCGGAAACCGGCGGTGGCGAGGGGCCGGTTTCAGCTGCGCCCTACGGCTCTGCCTCGGTCCTGCCGATTTCCTGGGCCTATGTGCTGCTGATGGGTGGCGAGGGGCTGACACAGGCCACCAAGGTGGCGATTTTGAACGCCAACTACATCGCCAAGCGGCTGGACGGCGCCTATGGCATTCTCTTCACCGGCCAGTCGGGCCGCATCGCGCATGAATGTATCCTCGACACGCGCCCGTTTGCCGATAGCGCCCATATCACCGTCGACGACATTGCCAAACGGCTGATGGACAACGGCTTTCACGCGCCGACCATGAGCTGGCCGGTGGCCGGCACGCTGATGGTCGAGCCCACAGAGAGCGAGACCAAGGCAGAGCTTGACCGGTTCATCGACGCCATGCTCGACATAAGGGCAGAGATCGCGGCGGTGGAAACGGGCGAGATCGACCCGGAAAACAACCCGCTGAAGAACGCCCCTCACACGGTCGAGGATCTGGTGGGCGATTGGGACCGGCCCTATAGCCGCGAACAGGGTTGCTATCCGGCCGGTGCCTTCCGGGTCGACAAGTACTGGCCGCCGGTCAACCGGGTCGACAATGTCTATGGCGATCGGCATCTGGTCTGCACCTGCCCGCCGCTCGAGACCCATCTCGACGCTGCGGAATAGGCTGAAGCGGCAGATCGGTATTGCGTCGGTGCCAAGGGTTGGTTTGTGCCATCAGCCCGCGGCGAACCATGGTTCGACCAAAGCGTATCTCACTCAATCTGGTGAGATACGCGAGGGATGGATGTCCCTTGGGCAACGCGACGGGAAATAGATCTGCAACCAGTCGAACCCCGAGGCGACGCCATGTTCGGTGAGATAGGCGTCCTGCAGTTTGTAGGCCCCCCATTCCGGCGCGTTGACGCATTCGAAGCCGCGGTTTGCAAGCTGCACGTGGTGGATCAGCTCGTGCAACAGAACCGAGCGGCCCTGCGGCGTGTTCGGGTCCCAGGGGTGCACCAGAATGACGCGGCGGTTGGGCCAGTCATAGGCGCCGTTCAATGTGTCATCGACCAGGACCGTGCCCGATTCATAGGGGATCGCGTCTCCGGTTTCGCAAAACCCGATCCTGGGCGGGTCGGCGCGGGTGCTCTCGACGTCATAGTCGGTGGCCGCCTCGATCCAGTCGGAGGCAAAGGCGATGCCGATGCGGGTGGCAGTTTCCATCACACGCGCCCCGAGCTTGACAAGGCGTCTCTGGATCGTGGCAAACTCTGCGCGCTTCAGCCCGGCGGTTTTTGGCATGGCGTCCTGGACCTCCCAGAGCATCCAGTAGGCGATGGTGTGAAGGATCAGCCGCATCTGGTTGGCGAGCGCGGAGGAGCAGGATGTGCGGTCGCTCTTCAACTGGGTCTTGTGGAGCTTAATCCATCGCCCGGCAGTCGTTTGCGCAGCACAACGACGAAAGGGAGGTTTTCTGCCTGGCCGCGCGCGCAGTAATCCTTCTCATAAAGATGCTCGGGCGTGGAGCCGGTCAGCGAAGTGAGGACGTATCGGACGTCCATGCCGAAAGTGCTCTTCGCCTCGATCCGGGCGACAACCCGGCGCTTGACCCCGCCCCAGCTTGCGGCGGCGTATCTGGTCTCGCAGTGGGTTCGCAGGACGG
>JAAELR010000420.1 GCA_024226455.1 Paracoccaceae bacterium | reverse complement strand
TCACCTACCTCGCGGTGGCGCCGATCAGCCATGTCGGCGGCACCAAGATACCGCCCACACTGATACGTGGCGGCCGGGTCCATATGATGCATGGCTTTGACCCCGAGCGGGTGCTGGACACCATCGCGGCCGAACGCATCACCACGGCGCTCTTGGTGCCAACCATGATCTATGTGCTGCTCGACCATCCGAAACTCGACGCGACGGACTTGTCGAGCCTCGAGCTGTTGATGTACGGGGCATCGCCGATGTCGCCGACTCGGCTGGTCGAGGGGCTGGAGCGCATCGGTCCGGTATTCAGCCAGCTTTACGGCCAGACCGAGGGCTATCCGCTGTCGGTACTGCGCCGCGCCGACCACGACGCCGCCAACCCCGAACTGTTCGCCTCGTGCGGCCATCCGTGCGCCTCGGTTCAGATCGCCTTGCTCGATGAGGACGACCAACCGGTGGCCCAAGGCGAGACCGGCGAGATCTGCGCGCGTGCGCCCCAGGTCATGGATTTTTATTGGAACCGGCCCGAACAGAACGCCGAGACCCTGGCCAACGATTGGCTGCACACCGGCGATATGGCGATGGCCGACGAGCGCGGCTACCTCTACATCGTCGACCGCAAGAAGGACATGATCATCTCCGGCGGGTTCAATCTATTCCCGCGCGAGATCGAGGACGTGCTGGCCACCGATCCGACGGTTGCGATGGCCGCGGTGATCGGCGTGCCCGATGAAAAATGGGGCGAGGCGGTCAAGGCGGTGATCGTGCCGCGCCCCGGCGAGACGCCCGATGTCGAAGCGCTGATCCAACGGGTGCGCGACGCCAAGGGTGCCATCTATGCGCCCAAGAGTATCGAACTGGTCGATGAAATCCCGCTCACCGCGATCGCCAAGCCGGACAAGAAGGCGCTGCGCGCGCGCTTTTGGAGTGATCAAGATCGGCAGGTAGGTTGATCCCGCATGCCCCTGCCCGCTCAACTCGACGGCCGTTTGGCCCTGCCGCTGATCGCGGCGCCGATGTTCCTGGTTTCGGGCCCCGAACTGGTAATCGCCGCCTGTCGGGCCGGTGTGATCGGCAGTTTTCCGACCGCCAATTGCCGAACCACCGACGAACTCGACGCTTGGCTG
>JAAELR010000419.1 GCA_024226455.1 Paracoccaceae bacterium | reverse complement strand
GCGTCAGGCGGTCAACGCCTACCGGTTCGTCCATACCCAGCTGCGGGAGTGTGATCGGGCCATCGAACGCCTGCTTGTGGCGATTGACAAACAGGTGGATGCGACCACCACCCCACCACCGCCACGCAGCAAACCCTCGCAGCCGAAGCGCAAGAACCAGCATCAGTTTACCAGCGACGCCCGGACGCTGCTGTACGAATGTTTCGGCACGGATATCACGGAACTCACCGGCATCGAGACGACCAACGGCCTGGAACTGTACACGGAGGTGGGGGCGGACATGCGTCCCTGGGCGACCGACGAGCACTTTACCTCCTGGTTGGGCTTAAGTCCGAATGCGAAGTCCAGTGGAGGCAAGATGAAGAGCAGCCAGACACGCAAGGTGTCGAGCCGGGCGGCCCAGGTCTTTCGGATGGCGGCCAAATCCGCGTCCAGGAGCAAAACCTATATCGGGGCCTTTTACCGGCGCATGAAAGCGCGTCTTGGCGCGCCCAAAGCGATGACGGCCACGGCCCGAAAGATC
>JAAELR010000418.1 GCA_024226455.1 Paracoccaceae bacterium | reverse complement strand
TTCGTGACGTCTTGGCAGGACGGCCCATTTTGGACTGTAGTTCCAGGTAAGCCTCAACAAGCTCGTCCTTGCTCAACTTCTTAAGGGTGTCTCGATCCATGGCCCCATAGATTCAGAGATCTCGAGCGACCACAAGGGCGTGCGCAAGGGGGGTGCCCGAGCATGACAACACCGAGTGGCCGGGCGCGGCAGACCGCGGACGGGATGATTTTCTGTTCAGCTTTGAGCCAACAACAGAGCCGGACGAACAGGCGCACCCGAACGCGGAATTTGAGGCGAATGATGGCGGCGAGGCCATGGCCGGGCGCGGCGATGAGGATTTCCCGGGTGAACTGGGCGGGGCGCGGCAAGACGCGGCTGATCATGACCGCGAACCCGCCACCCAAAAGGACCCCATGGCCGCTGCCAGGACCGGCGAAGCCCTGACCGGTGACGACGTTTTGTATTGCGCAAGATCGTCACGCCGGCTGGACTTTTCCGCCCGCATCGCTCACATCGCCCGCATGGTGGAGTGGATCGTTTCCGAGGGCCTGACCGGCTATACCGACGCCGTCGCGTTCATGGAGGAGCGGGCTACCGCAATCGCCGGGGGCACCGCGGAAGAGCTGATCTGGCTGGTCGAGCATCCGCCGCTTTATACCGCCGGCACCTCGGCCAAACCGACCGACCTGACAGACCCCGGCCGCTTTCCGGTGCATCAGTCCAAACGCGGCGGGCAGTATACCTACCACGGGCCCGGCCAACGCGTGGTCTATGCTATGCTGGATGTCGGCAGGCGCGGCCATGATGTGCGCAAGTTCGTGGCAGACCTCGAGGCCTGGGTGATCGCCACACTTGACTGTTTCAACGTCAAGGGAGAACTGCGCGAGGGCCGCGTCGGCGTTTGGGTGGTGCGCCCCGACCTGGTGCCAAACCCCGACGGCTCGCCCCACGAGGACAAGATCGCAGCGATCGGGGTTCGCTTGCGCAAATGGGTCAGCTTTCACGGGCTCTCGATCAATGTCGAACCGAACCTGTCGCATTTCACCGGCATCGTGCCCTGCGGCATCACAGAGCACGGGGTCACCAGTTTGGTCGATCTCGGTCTGGCGGTGACCATGGCCGATGTCGATGTCGCGCTACGCGCCACTTTCGACGAAGTGTTCGGAGAGGGGTGAAGGCCCCGATCACGGCAGCGCGGGAAGCGCGCCGACCTCACACAAACCTGTCCCGCGGGGACCAAAGGTACGGAATTCCCCAACAGAAAACCCAAAGCAGATGATTAACTCTGAATTGTCCCAGGGTTTCTGCTACCGGAGGTTTCACATGTACGCCCATTCGCTCTTTTTGGTTATCCACTGCCCGGCAATGCATGTTTACATGCATGAGAGGGGCAAATCCAGAGGTGGTATGACCACCAAAATTCTGGCTTTGACAGACGCCCTTGGCAATCTCATCGACTTCAGGCTGATGCCCGGACAGGCGCATGATC
>JAAELR010000417.1 GCA_024226455.1 Paracoccaceae bacterium | reverse complement strand
CCAAAAAAAACAGCGAAAGATCAGTTGCAGGTCATTGGTATCATTATTCAAACGCGGCCTGAGAGCCATTCAGGTCAGATGCAAACGAAGGCTCAAGATCCCAAAACTGTGGGTCAGATGGCAAAACTGACTCATGGTAAGGCCTCGCACCTTTGATTTTCCAAAAAGTGGTCTCAAACCACCGCGTTCACGCGGTAGGAAACTTCATGGGCATGCGGAGCATGCTTCAAAGGATGGCTTCAGCCATCCACTTCGAACAACCGACCGGCTTTAGCCGGTAGCGGTTGAGTTGCGCCGGGTCGGGTTCGCCCCTTTCTTTCTGGTATGACCGACAATCCCAAAAGGCCCAGAGACGCCAACCAGTTTGCCCACACGATTGTGGGGATAGCGTCGGGCGAGGTTGAAGACTCTGTGCCCGACAAGGCAGAGGGGCAGCCTTCATCCCTTTACGGCCACTGAGCATCGACAACAGGATCAAACCCAGTATCGCTTCCAGTCTGTGACGCGGGCCCTTCTTTCCGCGCGGGACCGGGAACTTCCCGCAAAACTGAACCAACCGAAATCATGCCTGAACTCCCATATTCTGACCTGAGCGGCTATAGACTCAGGCAATCACATGATTTGCAAACACTTTTCCTCTCCTACCAAATTGCCCTGCGGTGGTAGCGTACAATCTGCAAATCCAGAGCGCATGGGCATCTCCTAGCCTATAGACACCCCCACCCAACCCCGCTATACGCACCCAGTCTCGCGGCCCCGGATTCGTTCCGGGGCTGCTTGGCTTTGACAATCGGGGACCTTCGGGGCCCTTCATCATCCCGGCGGGCAAATTCCCGTCGGTGGAGCAAACGGAAGACAGTAAACATGGCACTCAAGTCGTACAAGCCGACGACGCCGGGCCAGCGTGGGCTGGTTCTGATCGACCGTTCGGAGCTTTGGAAAGGACGTCCTGTCAAGTCTCTCACAGAGGGTCTGACCAAAAAGGGCGGACGGAACAATACCGGACGGATCACCATGCGCCGCAAGGGCGGCGGGGCAAAGCGTCTCTACCGCGTGGTGGATTTCAAGCGTCGCAAATTCGATGTGGCGGGCACCGTCGAACGGATCGAATACGATCCCAACCGCACCGCATTCATCGCCCTGATCAAGTACAGCGATGGCGAACAAGCTTATGTCCTGGCCCCCCAGCGCCTGGCGGTGGGCGATCAGATCGTCGCCAGCCAGAAGGCCGACATCAAGCCCGGCAACGCGATGCCGTTCTCGGGCATGCCGATCGGTACCATCGTGCACAACGTGGAACTCAAGCCCGGCAAGGGTGGCCAGATCGCACGCGCCGCGGGCACCTATGCCCAGTTCGTCGGACGTGACGGCGGTTACGCCCAGATCCGGCTTTCCTCGGGTGAGCTGCGCATGGTGCGTCAGGAATGCATGGCCACCGTCGGTGCCGTGTCGAACCCCGACAATTCGAACCAGAACTTCGGCAAGGCCGGGCGCAACCGTCACAAGGGCATCCGCCCGTCTGTGCGCGGTGTGGTGATGAACCCGGTCGATCACCCGCATGGCGGCGGCGAAGGCCGTACCAGCGGTGGCCGTCACCCGGTTACCCCTTGGGGTGTTCCGACCAAGGGTAAGCGTACCCGCAACAAGAAAAAAGCGTCCTCGCAGCTGATCATCCGCTCGCGTCACGCCAAGAAGAAGGGGCGCTAGGATATGTCTCGCTCTGTTTGGAAAGGCCCCTTCGTTGACAGCTACGTGCTGAAGAAGGCGGAAAAAACCCGCGACTCGGGCCGTAACGAGGTCATCAAGATCTGGTCGCGGCGTTCGACCATTCTGCCGCAATTCGTCGGGCTCACCTTTGGCGTCTACAACGGTCGCAAGCATATCCCGGTCAATGTGACCGAGGACATGATCGGCCAGAAGTTCGGCGAATACTCCCCGACGCGCACCTATTACGGGCACGCCGCGGACAAGAAAGCGAAGAGGAAATAAGCCATGGGCAAGGATAAAAATCCCCGCCGCGTGGCGGAAAACGAGGCGATGGCCAAGCTGCGCATGCTGAAGACCTCGCCGCAAAAGCTGAACCTGCTGGCTCAGCTGATCCGCGGCAAGAAGGTTGAAAAGGCGCTCACCGACCTGACCTTCAGCAAAAAGCGTATCGCGGTAGACGTGAAGAAATGCCTTCAGTCGGCGATCGCCAATGCCGAAAACAACCACAACCTGGATGTGGACGAGCTGATCGTGGCCGAGGCCTGGGTTGGCAAGAACCTGACCATGAAGCGTGGCCGTCCGCGGGCTCGCGGCCGGTTCGGCAAGATCATCAAGCCGTTTGCCGAGATCACCATTCTGGTTCGCCAGGTTGACGAAGTTGCCGGGGAGCAAGCCTAATGGGTAACAAGACAAATCCGATCGGCATGCGCCTGCAGGTGAACCGCACCTGGGACAGCCGCTGGTACGCCGACACCAAGGACTACGGCAACCTGCTGCTCGAAGACCTCAAGATGCGCGAGTTCATCGAGACCGACTGCAAGCAGGCCGGTATCAGCAAGGTGATCATCGAACGTCCGCACAAGAAGTGCCGCGTCACGGTGCACACTGCGCGCCCGGGCGTGATCATCGGCAAGAAAGGCGCTGATATCGAGGGCCTGCGCCGCAAGCTGGCAAGCATGACCGACAGCGAACTGCATCTCAACATCGTCGAGGTCCGCAAGCCTGAACTGGACGCCAAGCTGGTCGCCGAGAACATCTCGCAGCAGCTTGAACGCCGGATCAGTTTTCGCCGTGCCATGAAGCGCGCGGTGCAGAACTCGATGCGCATGGGTGCGCTTGGCATCCGGGTCAACGTCGCGGGCCGCCTTGGCGGCGCCGAGATCGCCCGGACCGAATGGTACCGAGAGGGCCGCGTGCCTCTGCACACCCTGCGGGCAGATATCGATTATGCCACCGTCGAGGCGGTGACGCCCTACGGCATCATCGGTATCAAGGTCTGGATCTTCAAGGGTGAGATCATGGAGCACGATCCGTCGGCTCGTGACCGCCGTCAGCAAGAGCTGCAGGAAGGCCCCGCCCCTCGCGGCGCCGGCGGCCGGCGCAACTGAGGAGTCTGAGAGATGCTGCAACCGAAGCGCACGAAATTCCGCAAGCTGCACAAGGGCCGGATCAAGGGCGAAGCCAAGGGCGGGTCTGACCTGAACTTTGGCTCTTTCGGCCTGAAATCCACCCAGCCAGAACGCATCACCGCGCGTCAGATCGAAGCCGCCCGCCGGGCCATGACCCGTCACATGAAACGTCAGGGCCGGGTCTGGATCCGGATCTTCCCGGACACCCCCGTGACCTCGAAGCCCACCGAAGTGCGGATGGGCAAGGGCAAGGGGTCGGTCGATTTCTGGGCCGCCAAGGTCAAGCCCGGGCGGATCATGTTCGAGATCGACGGTGTCGCCGACGAAGTTGCCCGCGAGGCTCTGCGCCTTGCCGCGATGAAGCTGCCGGTCAAGTGCCGGATCGTTCAGCGCGAAGACTGGTGATCGATGGGGTGAAACCCCATCTTGAAAGTTCCAAAGCCCCCTCTGCCCGGTGCAGGGGGGGCTTTGACGTCGGGGCCCGCGGTACCGCCGTCATCTCAATTTCCCGCCATTCGGGCTATGGCTGCCGCACCCGATGGCCCGGCCCGACCGCCGACATGCCCCGGCGACAAGTGACAGGCAAAGGTGGCACAGGTTGAAGACCCTCCTGCAGAATCTGGTGATCTCTGGTGTGTGCCTGTTGGTGTTCCTGTATTTCATGGCGATTGCCGGCAGCAACGAATATGCCCGCCAGACCTTTTACCTCAACGCGGCCGCGGCTCTGGTCTGTGCATACCTGGTGGTCCGTAATCTGGTGGGCTTGGTCAGAATACTCGTGCAGCGGCGTTCGAAGTAGGACCGTACCGCCCGCGCGCAGTCCTACCACAGCATGAATCTTAGCTCTTCCGGCTGCAGGCAGATCTCGTCGCTGCAGGCCTGCAGCACCAGCCTCACCCGGCGCGACTCCGTGCCAGCCCCGCTCTTGGCAACAAGACGCAGTTCGCCCTCGTAAAGCGCCAGCGGCGTTTCGTTGAATGACAGCGCCTTGACCACAGGTTCGGGATAGTGGACGGCCAGCCCGAGGCTATCCTCGACCACCAGTTCGGTGGCGATGAAATACTCCTCCAGCGGCTGATGCGCGTTGATATGCCAGCCATCGGCAAGCATAATGGCAACCACGATATCTCCGGATGCACGGTCATGGTGCAACTCGACCCGCACCGCGCCCTTGGCCGCATGGCGCAGCGGCCCGGTCTGGCCGTCCTGCAACTCGGCGATTGCCTTCAGCGCAAAGCCGCGCTGCTCTGGTCGGTCGATGACCCGCCCCGACAGCGCCGCCGCAAGGCGCAGCCCGTCCAGCGCGATTTCCGTGGCCTGCATGCGGTCGGTCAGCCGCGCGAACAAGGCCAGAGCCAGCGCGTTGCCCGACGGGATCTCGCCATCGTCGACCGCTATGACCTCGCTCAACCCATCCCTGGTCTCGGTCATGCGATACCCCGTATCAACTGGCCCGAACCGGGTGCGGACCCCGTCCGCCAGCCCCCGCGCCTGGCGCAGCCAACCCGCCGCGGCGGCGCGGTCCGGCGCATAGTCATGCAGTGCCACCAGCGCCAGTCCAAGCCCGGCATAGTCGGGCAATTGCGCCGCGATCCGGGCACCGCCCTCGTAGGATACCCGTTTCAGATCGACACCGTCACGCATCCTGTCGAGGATGAACCGCGCGGCTGTCTCTGCCGCAGTATAATAGTCGGGTCTCTCCAGCAGATAGGCCGCCTCGGCCAATGTCTCGATCATGGCCGCGTTCCACGACACCAATACCTTGCGATCCAGAAACGGCGCCTCCCGCGCCTCGCGCAGCACCCGCATCCTGGACAGAACCGTATCCAGTTCAGCCACAAAACCCGCGCGGTCCACCCCCGCCTCTTCGGCCAGTTCCCCCGGCAGCGCCCACAGATTCAGAACGTTCGCCCCGTCAAGATCGCCCTCATCGCTGATCTGAAAAGCATCGCGCACCAGCCCGGCCTGCGCTCCCAGAGGCGCCAGCGCCTCTGGCGTCCAAGTATAGTACGCGCCCTCGACGCTGTCGCCGCCCGCGTCCAGACTGTCGGCATCCTGTGCCGAATAGAACCCGCCGGCCGGGTCGCGCAGATCTCGCAGGACATAATCGAACAGCCGCTCGGCAGCGCGCCGGTAACGCGGTCTGCCGGTGGCGCCCCAGGCCCGCAGCAGAAGGCGCCCGGTAAGAGCCTGATTATAGAGCATCTTTTCGAAATGCGGCACATGCCAGTCGGGATCAACCGAATAGCGGTGAAAGCCGCCGCCCACGTGGTCGTGAATCCCGCCCGCGATCATGCCGTCCAGTGCATCCGTCACCGCCTGCAGCAAGTCCTCGTCCCCGGCTCGCTGCGCCTGGTCGAGCAGGAACAGGAACATCGCTTCGCGCGGGAATTTCGGCGCCACGCCGTAGCCGCCGGCGAACGGGTCCATCGCGGCCAGAATGCCTGTTGCGGCCAGGTGCAGGTCGTTGGCGCCGATCTCGCGCGCCTCGGCACTACGGGTCAGCACTTCGCTGACCATACCCGCGATCTTCGCTGCTTCGCGCGCCACGAACGCGGGCTCGTGTTGCCAGATCTCGCTGGCCTGAAATACCACGTTGTGGAAAGCGTCCGGCGGGTAGTAGCCGCCGGCATGGAACGGCTCACCATCCGGTGTCAGGAACACCGAGTTCGGCCAGCCGCCGGATCCGGTCAGCAGCTGGGTGACCATCATGAACTGTTCGTCCAGATCGGGCCGGCTTTCGCGGTCGATCTTGATCGACACGAAATGCGCGTTCAGCAGCGCCGCAATGGCCTCGTCCTCGAAACTTTCCTGTTCCATCACGTGGCACCAGTGGCAACTGGAATAGCCCACCGAGACGAAGATCAGCTTGTTCTCGGCCCGCGCCTTTTCCAGCGCCTCGGGTCCCCATTGGTGCCAGTCGACCGGGTTGTAGAGATGCTGCAGCAGATACGGAGACCGCGCGCCCAGCAGATTATTGGACTCGCGTGCACTGGCGCCGGCGGCTGTGATCAGAAGGGCCGCCAGCAGAAATCCTAATAGTTTCATAACCTTCCCCTGTCTCCTGCTGCGCCATAGCACGTTGCGAGGACCGCGTGTGTTCAAATCCTGGTTACCGGGCCGGACCCGGGCCAGGAAACCGCAAACCGCCCCCTCGCCAAGCGTTGGCCAGCCCAAACATCTCTGCTTAGGTGATCTATGGATCAACATCCTGCCTCGGGGCGGCACCCATGCAAGGCACCTGCACCCGCATTCGGTGGTCAGCGGCACCACCTATGTGTCGATGCCCGACGGCGCCAGCGCGCTGAAGCTGGAAGACCCGCGTTCCGCCCGCATGATGGCCGCTCCGGCGCGGGTCACCTTCAACCCCGTTCGCGGTCCGTCTCGCGCCACCTTGCGGTCGGACGACAAACTGCTGGCCGGGCTCGGAGCCTCCTGAACACGATCTGCGCCGAGGACCTCTTCGACGCGGTGCTGGACGATGACTGAAGGGGGCGCTTGAATGCCTGACGGCAACGTCCATTCCTGGACCGTACGACCCTGAACGTGGTCGAGGCCGCAGAAGCGCTGGGGGTCTCCCCACCAAGCGCGATCCACACACTACCTGCCACCGGCTTCGCGATGGCGCGCGTCCAGGATTGCGCGCCGGAGGTGTAGCGCTTGACCAGCTGGAACGACGTCATCGCGCCATCGCCGGTGCCAATCACCTGATCGGTCGGAGACGGTGTGCCCGAGGGCAAACAGGACTTGTGGTCGCCCCAATCCTTGAACCGGAAGCCATGCAGCCGCCCGTTTCGTGCTTCAAAGAAGGCAACGACCGCTGCAAGATCATCAGCGCGGCGGATGCCGTAGGCGACGTCGTAACGGCGGCGCGAGTTGGACCAGCTGGCGTTGCGCTCCTCGTCGCCCGATGCCAGTTCGACGATCTGGGTGCGCCGCTCCGGCCCTCCCCGTGCGCCTCGGCTGATATTGTCTGGGAACCGGACCTCATGAAACGCCATCACATGCCCCTCCGCCCGAGCGACACGGCGCGGGCGATGTCGGCCGCGACCTGCGTGCGGGACTGCCGGAAGCTTTCAGCGTCGCGCGCCATGATGGTGACATTTACGCCTCCGCCCGTGCCGTAGTTCTGTGCCTCACGCCGCGACAGCACTCGCTCTCCGCGCTGCAGGATTGCCGGGACTTCATCGTGGCGGAGACCGGCGACGCCGCCGGAGTGCAGCCGGGGCGCAGCCGCGAACGCCATCGCCGGAACCATCCGGCTTGGCGCAGAGTCTCCAACCAGCCGCCCGCGTGCAAGATGTTCGCGAAGATACCACCCGCGCCGCCAAGCGCGCCGGAAAGCGCATTGGCGATCGGCCCAAGGATGAACCGACGCGCCGCCAGCTTGGCGAGATCGGCCAACAGCGAGGTGACCAGATCGCGGAAGTCCAGCTTGCCAGTCTTCACGAACTCACCCACAGCATTCTCGGCCGACTGGAACGCGCTGACGAGGCTCTGTCCGATATCTCCGCCGATCTCACGCGCCTTGCTCGCATAGTCGCTGAGCGCTGCGGTGACCGCCTGCCAGCCGGAAACGGCGGCTTCGGTATTTGGTTCGACGGCGGGCGCAGCAGCCCCGGCCGCTGCGCCCGCACCGGCAGCGGCGCGTCCAGCATCACCAAGAGCCGTCTCGAGCCGCCCCGCCGCGTCGGTCGCCTCGGTCAGCGCGTCTGCGCCATCCTCATCGCTGCCCCGCACCGCATCGCGCAGTGCCTGCCAGCTGGCGAGCGGCGCACGCGTACCCTCAGCCAGATCGCGTGCCGCACCGCGATAGGTGTTGGCCGTGGCAAGGGTGGTATTGGCCGCTGCTGTGAGCCCGAGATCGGGGGCTGTGAGCGGGTTGTTCTCGAAAGCGCGGTCGAACGCTGCCTGTGCAGCGGTGGTCGCGGCGGTCGCTGCACCCTCAAAACGGTTCTCGATCTGACCCAACTCAAGATCTGGAATGATCGAAATGCGCCGCTCGGAGCCGAGCGCTTCAAGTCCCTGATTGATCCCGCCTATGAACGTGTTGATCCGCGAGACGACGCCGTTCAGCATCGCCTCGACACCGTCGATCAGGCTGTTAGCCGCCTGAAACGCCAAATCGCCGATGGCGGCAGGCAGCAGGCCCCAGATCGCCTTGATCGCCTCATAGGCCCCCTCGAAAGTGTTCGCCGCCGTGTTGCCAAAAGCCACGACGCTCTCGATGGCGCTCTGCATGCCGGAGGCGGCATCGGCCTTCAGATCGAAGAACATCGCCGTGGCGGCAGCGCCCGCCGCCGCCGCACTCATCTTGATGCGGTCCCAGACCTCGACGGCGCGGTCTTTCAGGAGGGACATCGCTTCGCCAAACCCACCCGCACCCGAAACAAGGCGGGTGAACTGGTAGACAAGCTCGCCCGCGCCAACGATCAACGCCCCGATGCCGGTGCGGATCAGCGCGCCGCGCAGCAGGACCAGCGCTGTGGCGAGACCGCGCACCGACAAGGCCGCCAGGGCCATCCCAGCGACCCAACGCCCTGCAAGAAAGGCCACAAAGGTGGCGGCATAGGTGGTCAATCGGCCGATGTTGTCGAACAGGCCACGAATGGCAATGCCCAGCGGCCCAGTCCGGCTCGCGATTGCCGCCATGGCGCCAGCGACGACTTCCAGACCGGGGGCTGCAGCAACCGCGAGCTGGTTCGACAGGCCACGCCAGATCAGGCCGAGCCGCGAGATGGCATCGTTCGTCAGCTCGATCTGGTCGGCGTCCTGCTCCGAGACGACGACACCGAAGGCGAGGACGTCCTCGGTCGCCTGGCGTAGCGTCGCGGTGTCGATCCGGCTCATGGCGATGGAGCCTTCCTCACCGAAAAGTTGACCGGCGACGGCGGCGCGCTCGGCGACCGGCACAAACTCCTCGATGGCCGCGTTGATCGCCCCCACTCGCTGATCCAGCGGCAGGGCAATCAAGTCGGTGGCAGAGACACCCAACCGCTCCAGCGCGGCAGCGGCGGGCCCGGACCCGGCGGCCGCTTGGCTCAGCCGTCGTGTCAGATCCTTGGTCGCTTGTTCGATGCCCGATATGGAGACACCGGCCAGTTCGCCAGCACGCTCGAGAGTCTGGATCGAGGCCACCGTCGTGCCCAATGATTGCGCCAGCTTGGCCTGCACATCGACAGTCTGCAGACCAGACCGGACCATCGCAACGCCAGCAGCGGCTGCGGCAGCCACTGCGGCAGCGGCAGCGATCGCGACACGACGTGAAAACGCCGCGAGCCGGGTGTTGGCCGCTTCCATCTCCCGACTTAGCCGTCCGAGCCCGCGCGCGCCAGCCTCGCCGACACCTTCCAGCTCGGCGCGCACCTGTCGGCCGCCCACCGCAGCAAGGCGGACAGAAACGCGTTTTTCAGCCATTGGAATGATCCATCTGTTCGTTAAGTTTTGCGACCATCACCGCTTCGATTACGGGCAGCAGTTCGGCCATCGCCAGCGGCGGGATTCCGAGGGCATCACCAAGCGCCAGTGCCGCTGCCATATCCCAGCCGATAACAGCGCCCGGCAGCACGCGAAGTTGGCCACCGAGGCGTCCGATCAGGTCCCAGACCTGCCAGCCTTCAAAGGTTAAAGGTTGGTTCATCCGCGCCGGGCAGGTTTCGCACGTCGCTTCGCAACCCTCGCAGTATCGCTCGCCCCCGCCGAAGGACCATTCGGCGAGAGCGCGGAGACGTTTTTTTCCTGTTCCAGCAGCAGGCCTTTGGAAACATAGGTCAATTGGAAGGCCTCAAAGACCGGCCAAATGTCGAGAAGCGTGTCGATAGCGTCGGGGCTAGGGTCGATGGGATTGCCGTCTGCATCACCGATGCCCTCCCAACCCAGGACCGCACGCCGCGCCAGCGCTTTGGCAAAGGCGACCGCGCGTTCTTCGTCGGACGCCTCCTCGGCGACCGCCTCGACGGCGGCATCGCTGCGCGTTGAAACCATCAGCGCCGTGGTCAGTGGGCGCAACTGCACGCGGACGCTGGGCGCAAGGTCATGCCAGCGCGGCGCGTTCGTCAAATCGAGCGTCAGCATCAGTAAATCTCCACATCATTCACGAGGGTGGCGGTGCACATCCGGCCGACGGTGCTATCGCGGGCGGCCTGCCAATCGAAGGTCGCCTGCACGCCCTGCGGCCCGGAAATCTCGATCCGGGGGCGCGGCAGATAGACGGCGTGCAAGGTGAAGGTGAAGCTCTCGCCAGAGGGCAGCACATAGGCGAACTCCAACTCGCAGGGATCGCCGTTGATCGCTTGTGTCACCAGCGTCTGATCGGCGAAGCGCACCTCGATGGAGCCGGTCAGAGCCGCAATGGACGGGTCCGCGCCATCGATGCGGCCATCCGAACGGATTGTCTCGATGCGGTCGAGGTTGTTGGCATAGGTGATGTCAGCCGAAACGATATTCCCGAGCGCCGATCCATTGCGGGTGATCGCGCCGTTGAAATGGCCGAAACGCTGCAATTCGAGAGCGGCGGGCGTGCCTGCGCTGGTGGTCGTGCCCACCGTCTCGCCCTGCGCCACCAGCCGGGCCGTTGCGGTCAGCAGCCCCGAGCGCTGCATTTGCCAGTTGATCTGGTCGAGCACGCAGCCGGAATACATCGCATAGCGCGGCACCTCGGGCATGCCGGTCTCGATCGACATGCTGGGCAACGTCCAGGACCCCGACTGAAACTCGTGCGTCCAGGGACCAGTCCCGGTCGTGGTCGGATCGCCAAAGGCTGCCTTCAGCCAGAACCCGAAGGCCTCGGCGTCGAGCGGCACCACGACATCGCCATCCGCCGTCACCGCATCCTTGATCGGCGCCAGCGGATCACGGCCGTAACCCAGCAGTTCCGAGTTCAGCAGCGGCTGCTCCGCGCCCAGCGAGGTGCTGGCAAAGGGCATCTTCGTGAAACCGCCCACGGGGGGCGTTCCATAGGTCGTCTCAAACGCAAGCGCCATCTGCGCCCGCGCCCCTTGGGCTCGTGCCATGTTTCTCTCCTTGGATTGTCGAGGTCAGGCCAGCGGGTCGGCCGTTGAATAATGCAGCACCACCGGGATCACGGCAGCCTTCAGACTGGCCGCGCCCTCGACGGGCAAATCGACGGGGCGTGGCGCTTCGGCCTCGACCCAGTCGCAGAGGCCGCCCAACGTGCGGTCGGCAACAATCGCGGCGCCGATGCTGGCGGTCAATGTGTCGAAGGCGGCGTCGCGGGCGGTGCCCTGCACGACGGCCTCGATCTCGGCGCGGTGCTGGTAGTGGTAGCGCAGCGGCGACAGCGTCACCTCGGGCTCCCCCGGCTCGCCGTCACGCAGGATCAGCAGGCCACCGGTTGCCACGCGCTCGGGCAGCACGTCGCCGCGCAGTGCGGTGGCAGGCAGCACCGAGAGCCGTGCTTGCAGCGCAGTGAGGATGGCTTCGCGAGGGGTGGCCCAAGCACCGGTTCGCGGCCGTCCAGGTCTACGTCCTGTTCCAGCGTGCCGTGGGCCAGGCTCGACGTCCCGAAATCCAGCACGATGCAGTCTGTCTTGACGACGCCCGGGTATTCTTCCGGATCGACGGTGCGCAGACCGCGGCCGATCATCTGGATCATGGTCGATTTGTAAGAGCTCGGCCTCAGCAGGACGACGCAGGAGGTGGGCGGATGGTCCCAGCCTTCCGTAAGCACGGCGACGTTGACGATGACGCGGATTTCACCGGAGGCATAGGCGGCCAGGATCCTGCGCCGGGTCGCCCCGTCCAGATCGCCATGGATGACAGCGGCCGCGATATCCGCATCATTGAAGGCCGCGGCGACGTTCTCTGCGTGAGCAACGGTGGAGCAGAATGCGACGGTCGGGCGATCCCCTGCCTTCTCCTTCCAGTGACGGATCACCTCGTCGGTGACCGGGGCGCGGTTCATGATGCCCGCCACCTCGTTCATGTCGAAATCCGACAGTGTCTTGCGGACCGACCGCAGTTCGTCCTGCACGCCGACGTCGATAATAAAGGAACGCGGCGGCACGAGATGGCCTGATGCGATCAACTCGCCCAGCCGGACCTGGTCGCCCACATTGTCGAGAATCTCGCGCAGACCTTTGCGATCGCCCCGGTTCGGCGTGGCGGTGACGCCGAAGATCCGGCAGTCGGGATTGATATTCAGTGCCCGGTCGATGATCCGGCGATAGCTGTCGGCAACCGCGTGGTGCGCTTCGTCGATCACCAGCAGATCAAGAGCGGGCATTGCGGCCAGATTGCTGGGACGCGTCAGCGTCGGCACCATGGCGAAGGTCGCTTGACCGGCCCAATCCTTGCTCCCGGCATCGACGACCGAGGTCGTGATCTCCGGCGCGACCCGGCCGAACTTGGTGCGGTTCTGTGACGTGAGCTCGTCGCGATGGGCGAGGATGCAGGCCTTGGCCTCGCTGCCCTCGATGGAGCGCGCGACGACGGCGGATAGCGCAATGGTTTTGCCAAATCCGGTCGAGGCGATGCTGAGCGTGTTGCCATGATCGCAGAGCGCAGCAAGGCTGCGCTCCACGAAGAGGCTCTGGCGCGGACGAAGGCGCATAGCGCTGCCCCTTACTGCGCCCATGCCGGGCGACCCGGCACAGGTGCGGCGGCAGGTTGCGGGGCGGGTGCGGTATTGGCGGCTGGCGACTGTTGGCCCAGCGACGGCGCCGCGCCCATGACCTGCGCATAATCGCGATGATCCGGCGTGACCGCGCTGCGGATCTCATTCTTGTCGTCGCCGCTGGCGTCCGTGCCGATGTCGATGCGGGCGATGAACTCGATCCCATCGAGATCGGCAAAGCCGTTGATCCGCCGGGCAGCCTGCGCCTCGGCCGACATGTCCTTGTCGGAAATCCCGCGCGCCGAGTTGAGCATGCCGCGCACGAGGCTGCGGCCCATGTTGGTCCAGTCCGGCCCCTTCGGGCTGTAGAGCCCGATCAGAGTGAAGATCTTGCGTCGTGCGAACTGGCCCTCGGTGACCGTGAACTCGCCGTTGAGATAGACAGCACCTGTCGAGCCGCGCGTGGCATAACCACCGGTCCAACCCTGCGAGGCATCGTCGAAACCGCCGGGGCGGATCGTCAGGCGTACCTTGGCGAGTGTGCCCTTGGGGATCAGGTTGGTGTTACTCTGCGCGTCGTTGAAGTCGTTCCAGGAACCCATGGGGAACCTCCTTTTTCTGATCAGGATTGTGGTTGGGATTGGTCGGTGGCAGCCGGTTCGGTGGGTGGCGGGGCGTAAGTCAGCCGGTCGGTCGCCAGGGGCGCAGGCGTCCGGATCTTCGCCATCAGTCGGCCGAGATGAGGTTCTTCTACCTTTTCGAGGCGGCCAGAGCGGTCCTTGGCCGGGAAGCCCCATGAATTGATCGTCTGGCAGACGAAGGCCCGGTACGGATCACCGCCATCGGACTTCAGTTCCGCCATGGTGATCACCTCATCGACGATCCCCGGCAGCTCCAGCCCGGTCTTGGAACCGTCGATCTGCGGCTGGAATACCTTGCGATTGAAGTCGTCGAGCTTCGCGTCGAGGATCCCGACGAACCAGACGTTCTTGGCCCGCGTGTGCTGCAGGTGGGTGGCCAGCCGATCATTTCGCGGCCGTGCAGCCCGTAGGCACCGCGGACATCCGGCTTGCCGGTCTTCTCCGACAGCGCTTCGGGCTGGCCTTTGCACCACCCGAAGCACAGCCGCCCCGCTACGGTTATTGAGTCCACGAAGATGGTGTCGTAGCGATCGAGCGCGGAGGGATCGCCGAAGCGGTCGCACACGGCGGCATAGTGCGCCGGGCTGTAAGGCTGCTCATCCCGCAAAGCCGGGTTGGGTCCGCCGATGAACACCGCGAAATCCCGGCATTCCGTCCATGTACGTGGCCGGATGCTGTCGCCCGCCCAGCCCTCGATGGCGAGATCGCCCGCTTCGAGATCCATGAATAGAGTGCCCTCGGGATCGAGCGTCCAGAGCAGCGAGGTTTTCCCAATACCGCTCGTCCCGAATATGCAGCCCTTGATGCCACGCGGCTCCGCCAACCGCTGATCGGCGCTGATGATGGGGAGGCTCATTGATCGCCCCCCTGCGGGACGATCTCGACCTTCAGCGTGCCGGGCCGGACGGTGCGTGCGGGCTCGAATCCTTGCCGGATCGCCTCGGGCCAGGCGGCGTATTTGCGCTCCGGCACCTTGTACGCGAGATCAACATATTCGGAGGGGTCATCCCCGGCATCGCGGATCCTTGCGACCATGTCGGCCAACCGATCCTGATCCCAATCCACCCGCTTGGGCAGATCGGCAACCACGGTGAAATCGCCATCATCAAAGCGGACCGTACCGGTATCCTTAGCCTGAGCCTGACGTTCCTCTGCGGCCCGTGTGGTGTAGCGAACGGCCAGTCCAGCGTCGAAACGGGTTTTGGCCGCCTTGTCGCGCTTCAGGCGCTCGTCGATCTCGCGCTGCAGGATTGCCAGTAACTCGACCGGCAGCGTGGCTATTTCTGCCGCGCTGAGGGATGGCAGATCGTCCGGCGTGGGGGTGTTCTCGGGGAATGGCATAAATTGGTCTCCGTGATCGGTGAAAAAGGATTGGAAGGCGGGCATCACGCGGCCTCGAGCAGACGGACCGACGGGGCTGCACCGCTGGATCGGGGTTTGGGTCGGGCGACGGCGATGTAGGCGAACTGATCGGGGCCGATCCGCGCCTGGACGAGATGGACAAGGTTCTGCTCGGCCGCGCGACGGGCGGCGGCAGCGACCTGGCGCAAGGCGCGCTGACGGTCGGCAGGCAGCTTCGATAGAACTGCCGTGGCATCCACCGCCAGAAACCCGCGGTGATAGATCAGCGTCTCGCCGGGCTCGGCCTGCGCGATCCATGCGCAGAGCCCGACCTCGTCCAGCCCGGCAGCGGCGCAGAACGGCACTACGCGGTCGGCCGCAAAATCATCAAGGCGGACCATCATGCGGCACCCACATGCGCATCAGCGCCGGTGCTGTGGCGCAGCTGGTCTTGCTCGAACGCGGTGATATCCTCCATGCGGTAAACCACACGGCCGCCCAGCTTCATGAACTGGGGGCCTTCACCGGCCCACCGCCACCGCTCCAAAGTGCGGT
>JAAELR010000416.1 GCA_024226455.1 Paracoccaceae bacterium | reverse complement strand
CCAAGTTCAGATCGCCATTGATGATCAGGGTTCCTGGAGACGCACCGGGGGCGATGATGCCGGCGTTGGTGAAGGTGATAGTCGACACATCCAGGGTGCCGTTCCCCTGGATCACGCCGCCGCCGGTGTTGTTGGTATATGAGCCACCTCCGGTAAGCTGGAAGGTGGCGCCGTTGGCAATATCGATCACGCCGTCATTAACTCCCGCGGCCGATTGGGCAAGCAGCAGCATCCCCGTGTCCACATCCACCAGTCCGGTGTTGTTGAACGCCACTCCCAGGGTCGCCGTACCCGCCCCGGCCGAGCGCCTCAGGGTGCCGCTGTTGTTGAATATCGGGGCGCCGCTCCATGTCCCCATATAGACATTGTCCTGGATGTCCAGGGTGTTGCTATTCTCGAATACCGACCCGGCATACATCCGCACCGCGCCGGTCCCGCTCCAGGCGCCCGCCCCGGGACTCTCCAGGGTGTAGTCGTCTATGGTCTTGGGGGATATGCCGCTGATATTCAGCCCCCCGGCGGCGATGGTTTTGCCACCGCCGGTGCCGAAAGTGCCGCTCGTCCAATTCGTCAGGCCCGAGACCGTCAGGGTAGCCGAGCCGCCCAGGGCGCTGCTGGATAAGGTAAGACCGTCCGCATCCGCGGTGGTCGTGTTCAGCGTCAGTGTGCCGCTCACCGCCACCGGCCCCAACGCCGCGCCCGTGGCCTGCGTCGGCGTGAGGGTAAAAGAAGCACCACCGGTGACCGTCACGCCCGCCAGGTTGAGGTCCGACAAGTCGGTGTGGCGGAGATTGAGCGAGCCTCCGCTCGCCGTCACCGCACCGGTGAGGTTGAAACTCCCATCGACGTTGAGCGTCCCACCGCTATTCACCAGGTCGCCAGCCCCGGTTACGCTGGATGCCGCGGTCAGGTCGTGCGTGCCGCTGCCGAAATTCAGGGTTGTT
>JAAELR010000415.1 GCA_024226455.1 Paracoccaceae bacterium | reverse complement strand
CCCGCCAGCGGCTACATCATCAACGCCAACAACGACCCGATCGGAACGACCTTCGACAACAACCCGTGGAACCAGTTCCGTGCGGGGTTCAATGGCGTTCTGTACCTCAGCTCCGGCTACGCGACCGGTTACCGTAGCGGCCAGCTCCAGCAACAGTTCGACAGCCTGCTGGCAAGCGGCGGCAAGCTCTCGTTGACCGACAACATCGAGGTTCAGGGCAACACCCAGCTGTTGGATGCTCAAGTCCTCAGCCCGTACCTGCTCGCCGCCCACGCCAACGCCGATGCGGCGGTCGCGCCGGAGCTGGCGCCTTACAACTCCACGAACGATCCCCAGCTCGCCGATGCGATCGCGCGGCTTGCGGCCTGGGATTTCAGCACGCCGACGGGGATCATCGAAGGCTTCGACATCGGGGACAACCCGCTGGCCCCGGTGCCGCCCAGCGCCGCCGAGATCGACGCAAGCGTCGCAGCCTCGATCTACGCTCTCTGGCGCGGGCAGGCCGTGCAGAGTGTGGTCGACACCACGCTGGCCAACCGGGTCGGCGTCTGCACCGGCGATTTCCTGACCCTGTGTGACCCGACCAACTCCAACTGCGGCGCCGGCCCTGGCGGTGCCTGCTTCCCGATCGACGTCCTCAGCGCGCAGGCTTCGGGGAGTGCCCAGTCGATGGCACTGCTGCGCAAGCTGCTCGACGGCTACTCGATCAACGGCGGCACCGGCGTCTCGTTGATCAACTTCTTCAACGTGCCGGGCGTGGCCAACCAGGACACCGCCCGGGACATCGTCCTGCTGCAGGCCCTGCGGAACGCGCTGGACCTGGCGGCGTCCCCT
>JAAELR010000414.1 GCA_024226455.1 Paracoccaceae bacterium | reverse complement strand
TTAGGGCAATGTGGGCGATGATTGCAAAGAGAGGACTTGATAGGCAAAGGCCGGTGGCAGGGGTAGCGTAGGGATCATGGAAAACGTCCTGCGTCTGGATCTGCACTTTCTGAACCCGCGTTTTGCGCCGTTGCGCCTGCGCGATCCCGAGCGGCTGGCGTGCCTGACCCGCTCGATGCGCCAGCACGGCCAACTGATGCCGGTGGTAGTGGTCCCGGGGTCGCTCGATCCCCCGCGCTGGGTGCTCATCGACGGCTACCGGCGCCTGGAGGCGCTGCGGGAAATTGGCGAGGATCTCCTCTGGGTGGACGCCTGGGATCGCCCGGTAGACGAAGCGCTGCTGTTGTGCCTGGCCCGGGGGCCGGAGCGCGGCTGGGAGGCGATCGAAGAGGCGGCGCTGTTGCACGAACTGTCCAACCGCTATTCACTGCGCGAGTTGGCCCAGCGGATCGGCTGCGATGTCAGCTGGGTGAGCCGGCGGCTGAACCTGTTCAAGGCGCTGCCCGAGGAGCTGCTGGAGGCGGTGCGCACGGGAAATCTCTCGGTGTGGGCGGCGACCCGCATCCTGGCCCCGTTGGCGCGCGCCAACAGTGCCCATGCCCGTACCCTGCCCGGTGCACTGGAGAAGACACCGCTGTCCACACGCGAGCTCGAACGGCTGTTCGCGCAGTATCAGCGTACCCCCACCGCCCAGCGCGAGCGCCTAGTGGCCAACCCCGACCTGTTTATTCAGGCCATCGACAGCCGGAGGCAGGCCGCCGAGGACAAACGGCTGGCCGAAGGCCCGGAAGGGGCTTGGTGCAAAGATCTGGTGGTGAGCGAAAAGATTCTCAGGCGCCTGACCGCCCTGGCGCCCACGTTGTTTTCTCCGCAACAGGAGCGCCGTGACACAGACCGCCTCCAGCAGCCCTATGCCCGGACGAAGGCCCAGTTCCAGCGCCTGGAGCAGGTCCTCGGGCAAGTGATCGGCCATGATCCCCTATGAGCCCCGCCAGGCGATCCTGACCTTGAAGGCGCAGGGGCAGCCTCTGCGTGAGATCAGCCGGATTCTGAAGGTCTCGCGCAACACGGTGCGCCGAGTACTGCGCGAGCCCGAACCCAAAACGTCCTCTCCGCCCGGTGAAGCGCGCGAGTTCATCGGGCTGTTGCCGGAAATTTACCGTGTAGTTCCGGCAGCCGTGCGTGACCCCTAGACAAGGTGCTGATTAGTATGCCTACGGTGAAGAACATTAATCGGAGGCAACATGAAAGCACTGATCGAAACGGCATTGACATTGGAGGAAGTAGCGGAGCATTTCGAGCAATGGAGAAGGAGTAAAAAGAGAGGCCAACGGATTCCGGAGCAGTTATGGGACGAAGCGGTCAGTTTGGTGGGCGCCTATGGCGTCTCACAGATCACCCGGGTTCTACGTCTAAGCGGCACTGACTTTAACAAGCGCCGGGGGATCGTCGAATCGGGTAAGCGCCGGCGGGGCTCTGGGGCGAAGACAGCCTTTGTGGAGATGGACCAAGCACGCGTAGATCAAGTACTTGAGCCGGAGGCGGGTACAGCGTGGATGGAGCTGGAGCGCCCGGACGGGCTGCGCCTGCGTATCAGGCCAAGTGGTGGTGAGCACATGTTGGCGCTGCTCGATCGCTTCATGGAGGTCTGAGCATGCTGCAACTGACACCGCAAAACCGAGTCTTTCTGGCCTGTGAACCGGCGGATTTCCGTCGTGGCATTGATGCTCTTGCCGCTCTATGTCGGCAACGGCTCAGGGAGGATCCCATGGACGGTGCGATCTTTGTGTTTCGCAACAAACGCGGGACATCGCTAAAGCTATTGAGTTACGACGGGCAGGGATTTTGGTTATGTCAGAAACGCTTCTCCGAGGGGCGGTTGAAGTGGTGGCCCACCTCAGCACAGGCCAGCGAGCGGCTGAGCGCGCGCGAGCTACAGATCCTACTGTGGAATGGCAACCCCAAGAGCGTCGAGCTGGCCGAGGATTGGCGGCGGGTGGCCTAGCGGTGAAGCGGCTGAGCCCTCGTCCAAGGTTTTGCGGTAGTTCCAGGGTAGCCAGGCGCTGGGATCGGCGAACACGGCCGAGCGGTTGTCCATCAGGGCGCTGAGATACTCCAAGGGGTTGATGCCGGCCAGCCGGCAGGTCTCGATCAGGCTGGTCAGGACATCGCCCACGTAGGCGCCATGCTCGTTTTTGTAGAACAGGCTGTTTTTGCGGTACCGCAGGATCATCTTGAGCGCCCTTTCGGCGGCGTTGTTGTCCAACGGTGCCCCGGGAACTTCCAGAAACCGAGTCAGTGCCTCCCAGCGTCCCAGCAGATAGTCGAAGGCCCCGCCCAGTCGACTGTTGGGCTCCACCCGCTTGTCCTTGATCTGCTGCGCCATCCAGGTCTTGAGTTCTGTCATCACCGGGCCGCTGTTCACTTGATGGTAGGTGAGCCGTTGCGCGGGAGTGAGCTGTTGTTCCTTGCAGTGCGCCTCGTGCTTATAGATTTCGGCAATGGCATCGACCACCCGTGTACATTCACTGGGGAAGAACTCGTCGATATCGACGAATTGCCGGCGTCCGTGAACCAGGCAGCTGATATCCAGCGTCTGGTCCTTATGCTGCTTGGGGGTATTGGCTGCCAAGCCATCGGACATCCATTGGATGGGCGGGAGACTCGGATCACGAAGGGCCAGGATGGCATCGAGGTTCTCGCCCGCGTGGCGCCGACCGGTGAAGTACAGGCAGATGCTGTGTTCGCCCTCGAAGCGCAGGACCGTGGTGTACATGCCCTTGCGCTCAGGTGGGGGATCGGCCTGGTTTTCCTGGATCAGGGACAACAAGCGTGCGCCGGTGTCGTCCTGATAGACCAGTGATTGCTGGGCGCCGAGGCGCTTCGAGTACTCATAGACCGGATAGGCGCCGTCGGCGACCTGCTCGACCAACTCCCACTGGGTGGCGTCGGGCAATGGCATGCCCAGCATGCGCTGGAAGGACTCGATGCGTTTGAACGGCAAGCCCAGGTGATAATGGGCCACGGCCAGGTTCACCTTGAGGCTCACGGCATAGGTCTCCCGATCCACCTCGGGTGGCATGTGGGCCACGAATAAGGCGTCGCAGGTTGCACAGCGCAGCCGCTCCAGATCATAGACGGTGGCCAAGCCCAGCGCTTGGCCGGTGAAGCGCAGGCGTACCAACGGTTCCATCCGGTACACAGCGCCGTTGTCGCAGGTGGGGCAGCGATCGCCCGATTGGAGCTCGTCATGGGCGCAGAAAATGTGCTCGGCCGCCGGATAGTCCGCCACTCCGAGACGGCCATGGCCGCCCGATCGGGGCGTCTGCGATCGGCTGCCGGACGACGAGGGCTCGTCGGTCGGCGTCTGAGATGGAATATCGGCCGGCGTATCCGCGCCATCTGCCGGCGGCTTGGCCGGATCGCCATCATTGTGCGGCGCCTCAGTGGATCCCGTCCCCTCCTCATCGGACCCAGCGGGTGGGTCTTGGGGTTTACGCGCCGGCTTCTCGGTGCGTTTGCCAAACAGCATCTTCCTCAGCTTCGACAGGCTGATGCGGGTCTCGAGCAAGGCGTGTTGCAGCCATATCAGGGTCCGCAATAAGGGTACGATTCGCTTCTGAGCGGCCGCATCGAGCTGCCCTTGTTGTGCCTGTTCGATCAGCCGCTCGACTTCCGCCTGCTCGATCTCGACCGGTTGCGGATCCTTCATCGCGACAGCTGCACCCGGAAGTCCTTGGCCAGCGGATACACCCATACCGTCTTGATCGGCACTTGGCCGAGGCGGTGATCGCCCAGCTTGCCACGGCCCTGGGTCTGACCCACGCAGGTCCAGTTCGCTGCCCGGTAACAGGTCCCGGAAAAACGTTCCCGCTCGACGAAGGTCTCCAGCAACACCGGCCGGTAGCCGTAACGCCCTTGCCAATGCTCCGGCAGTTCCCGCGCGGCCATCGCCAACAGCTTACTGGCCAGCGATGCAACGCGAATCCAGGGCAATATCAGAAACCGGGCGTTGTTGATGATCAGCGATAAATTGCGCCGGCGCTGCTCCCGGCTCCAGCCGATCCACTCATCGCGCGGCCCGGTCTTCCAGGCTGCCGCACCAAAACCCAGAACCCCCAGCAGCCGATCGCCTGCATAAGCGAAATAGCGCAGCTGCGCCCCCGGCAACGGTTTGTAGCCCAGATAATGGTATCGGTCGATGTGTTCGTTCCACAGCGCACTGTCTTTTCGCTGAACCAGCTCCAGGCGCAGGTCCTCCAACTCGTGCACCACCGCCTCCAGAGGCGCCCCGGGCTCGGCCTGCGCCGTGCGCCGGGTAAACGAACGGACCGGCTTGACCTTGCGTCGCGGCGCTGGCAATTCGATCAACCCCTCCCGGTGCATGCGCAGCAGCGCCACTCGGCAACTCATGTCCTTCAGGTTGCCATCGTTCTTGCGCCACTCGAATGTCTCGCACACCCGATAGGACAACTGCTGGCGACTCGCCTGCGGGTGGTCTCGGATGATATCCCGGATCAGTTCGATCTCTTGCGGTCCGAAATCCCGGCCGCTGTAGCGTTTGTTCGATGAAGGTGTTGGCATGCGGGACGTTATAAAGGATTTGTTTTGCCGTGTCCCGCAAAGAATTCTTATCCCGCAATAAATTTTATTATGGGAGTGACTGCTCCCCTATCGTGCATCATAGTGCTCTATAGTTCTAGCGCCACGCACGGTTGCCGGAAGGACACCTTTAATATAAGAGAGGAAGTCTTTGATAGTGCAGGAAATTTTATAATTACATGGGATAGCTACTTACAGGAGGGTACCGGTCAGGATTCGGGAATCTATGCAAGGAAATATGATAATAATGGTAATCCACTCGGTACTGAATTCCATGTCAATACTGATACTGAGACCTATCAAACCT
>JAAELR010000413.1 GCA_024226455.1 Paracoccaceae bacterium | reverse complement strand
CTCGTTCGGGGCGTCGGCCGGCGTCGGTTCGGTTACTGCTAGTGCTGCCTGGGTCATGGTCGTCTTCTCTGGTTCAAAACCGTTGGAAATTGGCTTCATCGGGTGCGCCGGAGGCGCCGGTCGCCGCGACGGGGTCCGCCACAACGGCACCCGTGTCGGTGGGGGCGGATGTCGATTCGGGCCCCGCTCCACGATCGCCCGCCATCCCCGCCAGGCTGAAAAATCCGATCGCTTTCTGCAGCTGCCGAACCTGGCCGCGCATCTCCTGCGCGGTCGCCGCCAGTTGTTCGGAGGCCGCCGCATTTTGCTGCGTCGCCTGGTCGATATTCGACATCGCACCGGTAATCTGGCCCGCACCGCCCGATTGCTCCTCGGAGGCTGCCGTGATCTCCTGCACCAGATCCGCCGTCCTGTTGATACCCGGCACCATCTGTTCGAGCAGCTCACCTGCGCGCTCGGCGACCGCCACGCTATCGCCGGTCAGGGCGCTGATCTCCGAAGCCGCCGTGGAGCTGCGCTCGGCGAGTTTTCTCACCTCGGAGGCAACCACCGCAAAACCCTTGCCGTGCTCACCGGCACGCGCCGCCTCGATCGCGGCGTTCAAAGCCAGCATATTGGTTTGATACGCTATGTCCTCGATGACCCCAAT
>JAAELR010000412.1 GCA_024226455.1 Paracoccaceae bacterium | reverse complement strand
TGGCCACAGCCAGGAGACCACCATGAAGCTGCCACCCAAGAACGTTGATACCCAATTTGAGGATTTTTTGCAAGACCTTCCACCGGACCTGGAGGAGACGGCCCGGGAGTTCAAGGCGTTCGCGCGCGCGCGCAAGGTCAAAAGCGTGCACGATCTGCTGCGGCTGGTGTTTCTGTACGCCGGGCTGGACCAGCCGCTTCGCGAGGTGGCCGCGACCTTCGCCCTGCTCGACGAGCCCATTTCCGACGAGGGGGTCAAGCGGCGGCTGCTCGCCTGCGGACCTTGGATGAGGGCTCTGCTGGCGGAGATGCTGCCGACGCTGCCCGGCAACCCGAACCCGGTTTCCGAGGCCGTGGGCAACGCCGTGAAGGGCGCTGCGGAAGCGACGGGGTTGCGCTTCCTAGCACTCGACGGCAGCACGATCGAAGGCCCTGGGGCCAAGGGCACCTGGTATCGGCTGCACCTGGGCATAGACCTGGTGACCCTGGAGTTCACCCATATGAAGGTGACGGACAAGAACACTGGGGAAAGTCTTGATAACTTCGCGCTAAAGATAGGCGACGTGGTGCTTCTTGACCGTGGCTACAATCAGCCGCGCAAGGTGGTTAACCTGGTTCGAACAGGGGTTGACGTGGTCCTGCGCCTGAACCCACACAACATGCCGCAGTGGGATCGCGACGGCAAGAGGCTGGACCTGTTCCAGGAGCTGCGCGCCGACCCGCAGGCCGTCCAGCTCAGCTTCCCGGTGCTGGTCGGCTCCCCGAAGGACGACGAGCGGGTGGAGGGCTGGGTGCACGCGTACCGCCTGCCCCCGGAGCAGGCCGCGGAGGCGCGCCGGCGCTGCCGGGCCAACGCCAAGAAGGGTCGCACCCCCAAGGAGGCGACCCTTTTCCTGGCCGGCTGGGTGCTGGTCTTCACGAGCCTGGCGCCCGAGGTGCTGTCCGCCGAGGCCGTGGGGGAGCTCTACCGGGTGCGCTGGCAGGTGGAACTGGCCTTCAAGCGCCTGAAGAGCGTCCTGAACCTCGACGCGCTGCGGGCGAGTCTGGGCGGCGCGCTCGCGGAGGTGTACCTGCATGGCAAGCTGCTGTACGCGCTGGCGCTGGACCGGCGGGCCCGGCGCCTCGCGGAACCAGTCCAAGGGAGCCTGGACGGCCTGCGGAAGATGACCTGGTGGCGAGTGTGGCACCTGGTGCAGGCGCAGGTCGGACCGATGATCACGGGCGCGGCCTTCTGGAAGACCGAGAACTGGCCGGCCTGTTTGAAGGTGCTCGCCGAACGACCGCGGCGGCGCAAGCTGCAGCGACTCCCGGAGCAGGCTCTGAGGGTGTGGCGCATGGCGGCCCAGCTGGAAGGGCGGTTGCCTGCGGCGATGCCTCTGGCGGCGCCTGCGTTGGGCTGACATGTGGCACCGGCCAAAGGAAGTAAAATATGGCGTAAAGTCCGATAATGCCTAAGTTGGCGCCTATGTGGAGTTCACCCATGTGCTGGTGACGGACAGGCACACCGGTGAGAGCCTGACCAACTTCGCGCTCAAGCCCGGGGACGTGGTGCTGATCGACCGTGGCTACAACCAGCCGCGCACGGTGGTGGACCATGTGCGCAATGGGGTTGGTGTGGTCATGAGACTGAACCCTCACAACATGCCGCTGTGGGATCTCGGGGG
>JAAELR010000411.1 GCA_024226455.1 Paracoccaceae bacterium | reverse complement strand
TCTTCCCCAAACAATGGGGCTCCATCAAAGCCCATTGTTCGTCACTGATCATGAATCGATCACTCAGCATTCAAGCCTCCCTTTTGGAAGCTTGAATCAGATATCAGCCAAAAGGGGAATCCTGAATATCAACAGGCCCTAGTTAATTGGATTATGGATGGGCCTTGTCGCCTGAACTGATCCGTGATGGTTTGCCTCGTATCTGCACCGGGATGGTCTGAATTCGGTGCGCACCAACACCAACACGGTCGGTGCGCGCGCCAAGGTTTCCAACTACCGGCCCTTCGGCCAGGCGGCGGACTGGAGCTATGATCCAGCGCGTAGGGTGGGCAGTTCTGCCCACCGCTGGCTCAGGCCGAGGCGATCACCTCGCCCATCAGTTCTGCGGTCATCTCCGCCGAAAAGGTGTTGGCACCCTTTTCACGGCACGGCGGCAGTGTTTTCCATCGGGCAATTGCGTGTCGCCTCGTCGGGATAGATCGTGATGACGGCAATCGTGTCGTCGAAAGTCTGCACAGTCAAACTGCAAGGCCCCGAGCGGGTTTTACACGCATTTCCAAGTCATCCTTTTCTGACCCGCCCACCGGGGCATGCGCGCAGCCAGACGCGGCGCGGCGCCAGGGCCCATTGACCCAACCGCGCCGTGCCGCCACACTTGCCCCGACCCAATCAAAGGGAGTTCCCGAAATGCGCCGCCTTCTCCTGCTAGCCGCTCTGCTCGCCGCCTCGGCCGCCAATGCCTGGACCGAACCCCAGCGCGGCACCCAGTTGCGTGCCGATCTGATGAGCGCGATCCGCCCGCATATCGAATGGTCGCTTGGCGCGCCCGTCGAATTCGTCGTGCACGACCTGCGGGTTCAGGGCGATGTCGCCTTTGCCTCGGTCTGGGCCCAGCGCCCGGGCGGGGCGCCGATCAACATGTACGCCACCCCCGCCGTGCGCCGAAACGAGCTGGACCCCTCTGTGGGCGATGGCCCGTCCGTGCAGGCGCTGCTGCAGCGCTCGGGCCGGGTCTGGGTCGCCACCCACCACGCCATTTCGGCTACCGATGTCTGGTACTCGTGGCACGAGTTTTGCCCGCTCTGGCATCCGGTCGTCCCTGAGGTTTGCGCCAACTGACCCCGGCATAGGGCTTGCATCGACGCCCTTTGGGCGCGACGGTGACGGCGATGTTGCGGGCGTTTTCCAACCTTGTCTACCGGCGGCTCTTTGTGGCCCAGATCGTCGCCCTGCTGGGCACCGGGTTGCTGACCATAGCGCTGGGGCTGACGGCCTATGATCTTGCCGGCGACAAGGCCGGGCAGGTGCTGGGGCTGGCCCTGACCATCAAGATGGTGGCCTATGTCGGGCTCTCGCCCGTCGCCGCTGCCCTTGTTGCCCGGCTCGACCGACGCGCGGTTCTGATCGGCGCCGACCTGCTGCGTGCCGGCGCCGCGCTTTGTCTGCCCTTCATCGACGCGGCCTGGCAGATCTATGCACTGATCTTCGTGCTTCAGGCCGCCTCGGCCACCTTCACGCCAACCTTTCAGGCGGCGATCCCCGACGTGCTGCCGGACGAGGCCGACTACACCGCCGCCCTGTCTCTGTCGCGGCTGGCCTATGATCTGGAAAACATCGTCAGCCCGGTGCTGGCCGGGCTGCTGCTGAGCCTGGTCGCGCCGTCGTGGCTGTTCGCCGGCACTACTTTGGGCTTTGTGCTCTCTGCCGCGCTGGTGCAAAGCATCCACCTTCCCGCGGCAACCGCCCGCACCGACCAGCCGTTCCGCAAGCGCCTGACCAGCGGCGCCCGCATCTATCTTGCCACCCCCCGGCTGCGCGGACTGCTGGCGCTGAACGCCACCTATGCCGCCGTGGGTTCGGTGGTGATCGTCCTCAGCGTCGTTCTGGCGCGCAGCACCTATGGCGGCGCAGAGCGCGACCTGGCGGTGATCCTCGGCGCCCACGGAGCGGGCTCGATGGCCGCCGCGCTGATCCTGCCGCGCCTGCTCGGCCGTCTGCACGACCGCCCGGTGATGCTGTTCTCGGCCGCCGCGGCGGCGCTGCTCATGGGGCTCACCGGGCTATATGTGCTGCTGGCGGGCTGGCCTCCCTGGGGCGTATTGCTGGCCGTCTGGGCCCTGACCGGAGCCGCCATCGCCGGGGTGCAGACCCCGTCAGGCCGACTGCTGCGCCGCTCTGCCCATGCCGCTGACCGCCCTGCCGTCTTTGCCGCGCAATTCGCGCTCAGCCATGCCTGCTGGCTGGTGGCTTACCCGGCTGCCGGTTTGCTCGGCAGCTCCATCGGCGTGTCGGCAACCATGTTGACCATGGGCTTGCTGGCCGGGTCCGGCCTGGTCCTGGCCCGCGCGGTCTGGCCCACCGCCCCCACGCCGGAACTGGAGCATTCCCACGACGACCTGCCCCCCGGCCATCCGCACCTGCACGACGCCGAGCGGCGCGGCGGTGTCTGGGTGCACCGACATACATTCGTCATCGATGACGAACACCGGGTCTGGCCGACGGCGGGTTGAACCGGTCTATCGTTTATGAATGACCGCGATCTGATCGCGGGTCCCCAGCATGTATTTCGCCTTGAACACGAAACATCCCGAAATCTGAGGGCGCATTGCGTTGAATGCCGACTCAACGCCCTGGTCTGAATGCTTGAACGCGCCGGTTTCAAGATAGCTGCGAAACAGCCTGGCGGTTTTGGTGATACCCTGCTTTTCGTAGGTCCCCGGCTGCCACCGAAGATCCTCGATAACGTAGAGCCCACCAGACCGCAGCCCCGGGAACAGCTCAAGAAAGGCGTTCTGCTGGTGGTGCGAGGCATGACTGGCATCGTCGAGGATCGGGGACGACGGCGAGACGAACACGTCCCGCGTAGCGACCGTCTTTTCGATTATCGAGATTGGTTCCCGGCTTGCGGTGACGCACCTCTACGGCGCAAGAGACCAGAACCTTGTGATGGACGCCCCGGCCTTCGCCTTGG
>JAAELR010000410.1 GCA_024226455.1 Paracoccaceae bacterium | reverse complement strand
CGCTGGATGGGCGAGCACCTTGGGGTGGCGCTGCACGCTGGCATCACCGTCGACCAAGGTGATGCCCGCGGACGAGAACGCATCGTCCGAACCATGGCGAGGCCTGCGCTTTCGCTGAAGCGCATCCACATCGAAGACGATGGCCGTGTCCGTATCCAGTTCAAGCGGCCGTGGCGCAGCGGAGCCACCGGCCTGCTGCTGAGGCCCGAGGTCTTCGTGCTCCGCCTGGCGAGCCTGATCATGCCTCCGCGGGTGAACCTGGTGCGGTTCCACGGGGTATTTGCGCCGGCATCCCCGTTGCGGTCTCGAGTGGTTCCCAAGCCCGTCAACGTACCGGTCGAGAAACGATCGCGGTGGATCCCCTGGAAGATCTTGATCAAGCGGGTGTTCGATCGCATCGCCGGCCTGTGCCCGGTGTGCGGGTCACCGGCACCCAATGAAGGTGCCGCCATGAGGGCTGGGTCCCGGCGGGTGCAGCCAAGTCGTCGAGCTCGGCATGGGGTGGTGTGTTCAGCGCTCGCCAGCGCGCAGATTTCTGACCACTCCGGCCGGTGGAAACAGAATGGGAGGAGCCGATGCGCCCCGGCGTGCTCTACAGCGGGCAGATGGGCGGCCTCG
>JAAELR010000409.1 GCA_024226455.1 Paracoccaceae bacterium | reverse complement strand
TGCATTCAGATCGGAAATCTGATCCCTTTCCGATCGCGTGAGGTGAAGATATCCTGGCATGGCAACATCGCTTTCTTGTGTGACAACAAGCGGATATCAAATCCGCCGGCGATGTTGCACTTCACGTCTGAATTCACCCCCTGCGTTACCCGGTACAAATGGAGCGTTCTCCTGTTCTCTTGACCCAATGGCGCTCACAGGCTCACTCTTTGGCGCGGCTTGCCCCGAACGTGGCACGGCTGCTTGGCTGGTCGTGCCACATGCCGACACAAAAGCCATGACCCTGCACCTGGCCGAGATCGCCAAAGCCCTCGCACCCGGCTCGCACGCTTTGCTGGTCCGGGACGGAGCTGGGTGGCATGGCGCGAAAAGGCTGCATGGGCCTGACAACATCACTCTTTTGCCATTGCCGCGCTACGCGCCCGAACTCAACCAGATGGAAAACGTCTGGCAATACCGGCGGGCAAACAAACACGCCATCACCGTTTTCGACACCTATGCAGAGATCCTCAAAAAGTGTTCCGACGCATGGAACTTCTTCCATAGGAATTGCCTGGCAGAGCCATGGCACCGAGCACAAACTGGCCGCCCCTGCAGCGCTCGTTGGTGGTGGCGATCGAAGTCTTACAGCCGAACTCGTAGCGGGCCCGCGCCTTGCCTTTTCCGATACATTCGACCTCGGGCGCGTGCAGGGCAAAAAGCTTACCCTTGTCGCCAGGTTGCTGTCCCAGGATGCGCTCTGCGCGCTCCAGCACCGTGGCAAACGTTGCCTCCCTCCAGCACGGGATCGCCAGCGATCTTGCGGGCAATGTCGCGAGCCATTCACCTCCACGTGGAACCCGACATTGGCCAAATAACCCGGCGATGTTGCGGAATCGTTCAATCTCATCGGTCGTCTTCGCCAGCCGAATGCCGCCGCAGCCGTGCCAGCCGACGGGCTGGATTGTGATCAGTTCGAGGCCCGGATAGAGCGCGCTCGAATAGCGATGCATTTTGGCCCTGTTGTAGTTGCTGATGAAGCCTTGGCATTACCCTGCAGCATGCCAGGCAGAGCCGCTGGTCAGTTCTCGCTTTCCGACAAGCACCACGCCCTTGCCGCCCTCTTCGGCCACCGCCTTTAGCCGTGACATCCGCCTTGGCGCAAGATCCGCCTTCAGCAACCGATACGCCGCATCCCGACCGGTGCGGGGGCACCAGTCCCTCAGAAGAATGTGCTGATCTTGAACTCGAGAAAATTGTCATCCGCGATGAAGGACAGCGGATCGTTCCAGCCGTTGGCAACGACATGCATGGCGCTGAACTCGGCCCGGACCGAATCGGTGATCCGCGACGAAACCGACATCTGATAAAGCTGAGCGTGGCTGTGCAGGTCATAGAAACCGCCGAACTGGAACCGCGTGTCGCGTGTATCGTTCAACGCATAGTTGGCTCCGACGTAGATGTCGTTGCCGAAAATGGCCAGCGGCTGGCGCGAGTCACGGTCGTCCCACAGGTATTCCATCGCCAGGTTCAGCGTGCCTTCACCGCCCGCGAAGTTCGCCCAGGTATAATCGCCGCCGACGACGGCCGCGAAATTGCCGTCTTCGCCTTCGGGCTTGCGATAGGCGCCCTCGAAGCGGAACTGCAGGTCGCCGGTTGCGTAGACCGCGCTCATGCCAAAATGCTGGATCTTCTGATAGTAGGGCACGATGCCGATCACCGGGATACCGGATGCGGCCGCCATGATCGGATCGGTCGCGACTGTGTCGAGGAGGTCGAAGAAATCGTCGGGATCCCCTCCCGCCGGAATGCCCGCCTCATAGCCGGCCACCACGGCGTCGTTGATGGCGTCGCAAACGGCCTCGGTGACCACGCCAAAGGTCGTGCCGCAACCGGGCAGTCCGACCGGGCTGCGGTCGGTTCCGTTGAAGTACGAGGCCGCGAAATCGAGCGAACCGCTGCCCATAGAGTAGTTGTTGGAGAACCGCAGCGCAAAATCCGCGTGCCGGCCATTGCCTTCCTGATAGACGGCACGGTCATTGGCGGTCGGGAATATCGCCCGTTGACGCGAGTCACCGTCGGATGAGTTCGGCTGGATGAAGCCCAAAAGAAGATACGCACTGACCGTGCCATAGCCGGTGTTGAAGTTGGCATTGATCATCGGCGTGCCCATCTGGCCGCTGTTGAACAACGTATCGGTCTGGTCCGAAGGGTTCAACACGTTCAGGATCGACCGGCTATCGGCAACGCCCCAATTCTCGACATTCCATCCTGCCAGGATGTCCCAGGAATCGAAAGTCTGAGTGTAGTGCGCTTTCTTGACGTAGAAGGCCGACCGACCGGCCGTTTCGTCGAGAAGACCCGCGAATTGCAGATCCACCTGCCCGGCACCGAAAGGCGCGGTCGCGTTCAGTTCTCCGCCGGCAAAGACATGCACGCCAGAACCCGACTGCCCGGCGAAAAGCCCATCGTCGTGATAAAGCCTGACGCCAGTGTCTATCCGACCGGTCACATCAAGTTGCTGCGCGGCTGCCTGGCTGGCAAACGTTGCGATCCCAACAAGGGCCACACGGCCCAGATCATGTAGAATTCTTGACATCTATACACCCATCCCTAGAGGCGAGCAAAATGCCATTCCAGCGCCACGCGGGCAAGAGATTCGCGCCTCTGCACGAAGGAAAACGCCGATTGGTGCGCGAATGCGCTAGATGCAAGGCACCGCGCTAAACCAATGGTGGAGCTACCTGATGCGTTTCAACGCATTGGGCATAAACTGGTTGCGGTTCAGCCCGTTGCCGAATCGATAGTCCCGCCATTTCAGCACCGTGCGCTTCCCGGTCAGGTGGTTTTGCATATTCATCCGCGAGGCGCGCCAGAACCGGTTCTGGTAAAGCCGGTATCCTGACACGGTCAGCGTCTTGAGATGCGCGCCACGCCGGTCGAAATAGGCCACCTGCTGCAGGCGCAGATGTCCCGTATCAACCCAGATACGCTGCAGGCTGTAGCCTGACTTGCTGCGCGGGCGCCGGTCGATGACATGGCACGTGCCCGAGGCCGGGCAAGGGGCGTCGCGAAGCCAGGTGTGGTGAAACTTGTCGACCTCCTGGTCGACCATGTCCTCGAAAGCGAACTCGCTGCCGACAAACGCGCCCGAACGCCCGGAAGACGAGATCCGGCGCACCCGCGCCAGCGAGGGCAGCCAGAGCCATTGGTCGTCACTGGAACCCGCGTTGGTGTGGGTCAACAACGCGGTGTTGCGGATGTCGCCCGGCCAGCGGAAGACCAACAGCGACCGGGATCCGCCGCCGCCGCTACTCTCTACCCACTGCGCGTCAAAGCGCCTCTCGCTGGTGGCGCCACCCTTGGAATACAGGATCATCTCGCCGGACACCGAAAGATCCCCGTACCCGCCAAGCCGGTTCGACGCGGCCTTGGCTATACGCAGGCCCTTTGCTTCGGCGGTTTCGGCAACGGCGGTTCCCGGGGCGCTTGCGGCAAGAACCACCAGCACGAGGAAGGAACGGATGAGTATTGTCATTTCTTGGATCCCTTGAAGGTAACGAGCATGGCAGGAAGCAGGATCAGGTCCGCCAGCAGGGCGAAACCCATCACGAAAAAGGTCAGTGCTCCAATATGCTGGTTGATCACGAAGCCTGACAAGGTCATCAGCGCGAAACCGCCCATGATGGCGATCGACGTGATGACGATCGCGGCGCCGACGACAGAGAATGTGTCGTGCAGCGCCGGTCGCGGGCCCAGCCCGGCGCGCCTGCGGCGCAGATAGTGCATCAGGAAATGCACCGTATCGTCAACAACAATTCCGAAAGTCATGGTGCAGACCACAGTCGAGCCCAAATTTACCTCGCCGATTGTATAGCCCCAAAAGCCGAAGGCAAGGACAGCCGGAACCAGGTTTGGCACCAGGCTGAGCATCCCCATGGGAAGGCTTTGCAGCGTCATCACCATGGTTGCCGAGACCAACGCCAGCACCACTGCCAGCCCGACCAGCATCTGACGGTTGTTGCGTTCCGATATCCGCGCGAAGGCGATGGAGATGCCCGCCGCGCGGGTGGCGATGTCAGGTGTGTTCTCGGCCAGCCAGGTCTCGGCGCGCAGGGCCAGTGCGCGGGTCGCCTCACTGTGCCGGACAGACAGGCCGGCGCTGACCAGCGTCTGGGTACGGGCCACATCGATGGTGTTGTTGAGATCCAGCCCGACGGGCAGCGACAACTCGTAAAACAGCATCAGCTGCGCGTTCGCCTCGCGGCTGTCAGCAATTCTCGCCTGGGCAGGATCGTCATTGTGCATCGATTTGTTGAGCCGTTTCAGAAGATCCGCGATCGAAGAGACGGTAGAGACCTCGGGCTGCGCCCCAAGCCAGGTTTGGAAACGGTCCACCTGGCGCAGAAATTCCGGATCGAACACGCTGCCACCGTCGCTTGTACGGAACGAGAACAACAGGTGTTCCAGCCCGGTCAGGTTGTCCTGGATCGCGTCTGCATCGCGGCGGAACTGATAGCGGTCGTCGAAATAGCGGTAGATGCTGTCGTCGAAGCCGATCCTGAGGATACCGGTGATTGCGAGCGCTACCATCAGTGCAAAGACCACCAGACTGACCCGCCGCCATCGGATCACTATTTCCGCCAGGCGGATCATCAGCCCCGGCGTCACCGGCAGGCGACGTGCCCGGATGCTGCGGTCGAATTTCAGACCGTAAGGGATAACGATGAAGGTCGCTGCAAGGCCGAAGAGCAGCCCGAAGGCGACGATATTGCCCATGTCTCTCAGTGGCGGGGAATCGGCAAAGTTGATGCACAGGAACCCAAAGGCGGTGGTCAGGTTGGTGACCGTCACCGGGCTCAGGTTGTCGCGCAAGGCGGCATGCACCGGATCCGCCCCGTCCTCTCGCAACCAGCTGAGAACGATATGAACGCCCGACGCGGTGACAAGAACCATGACCGCCAGCGGGCTGATGGCGGTGCCGGCGGTCAAGGCGATACCGGCCCAGCCGGCAAAGCCCAGCGCCGCGAGCGTGCTCATGAATATCGCTACCAGAATCGTGGCCAACACCACGAACGATCTAAGAAGAAAGGCAAAAAACACCGTGACCAGAACAAACGCCGCCGGGATCAGCGTCGTCATGTCGTCCTGCGCCGCCTCGACCAGCGTCAGCCCGCCAAAGATTCCGCCAGTGATCCGCACCTGCGATCCGTTCAGCCTGCCTTGCCACTGCTCTGCCATCTCGCTTATAGCGGCCCGGACCTCCAGCCGGCTTGAAACGACCGGCTCCGGTAGAACGACCCTGACCGAAATTCCGAACGCCCCACCGTCGCGCGCAACCAGGCGCCCGGTCAATTCCGCAGCGCCCAGAACGGTATCGCGAAACCTCTTGGCCGTTTTTGGGGTAATCTCGCCTTCGTCGTTCAGAAGGGGCTCGACGATGATATCGTCGCCTTGCGCGTAAGAGTGATTGTAGTTGACCGGAGAATCAATGCGCAGGACGTATGGGACCTGCCAGGCCTCTTCGGTGAAATCCCGAAGTGCGGCCAAGGTTTCGGGGTCAAAGGCGGTACCCGCGGCGGGCTGAACCATCACCAGAACGGAATTCGAGCCCGAAAACGTCCCGTCCAGCGCCCGCATGTCGCGGTTTTCCTGGTTGTCAGCGCCAAAAAAGGCGCGGCTGTCGGATTCAAAGCGCAATCCGGGAATACCAGCACAAAGACCGGCCAGAACCAGGACAAGAACCCCCAGCCAAAGCCCATTCCGATCCAGAATGGCGCGTGCAATTCGGTCCGGCCGCCTCATGCACCGCCCTCTCTGTCGCACATGCGAGCGTAACCGTAGCGCTCGAAATGCGGCTGCCATCGGTGGTACACCTCGGCCTCGATCTCGGGCGCGATGTCATAGACGTTGGTCTGGTAACCTTTGCCCGCTTCCAGAAACTCGGTCAGTTTCGGCGCGGCCGTATCGAAATCGCCAAGCCCGAGTTGGCCATAGATCCAGTGCAATGCGGTCTCCGGATCGGCGCGCAGATCCTCATAACGGATCGACACCATGTGGCCTTCGGGGATCATGCCGCGTGTGGCCTCGAACCTGTTCTGAAAGGTATCGAAGGTCCGTAGGGTAATTTCCCTTGCCGTTCTCCCCGCGGGCATTCTGTCCTGCAGCGATTGTGTCGCGGGCATTGCGCGGTTGGTCTTCAGGCACGACAGGAAAACCTTGTAGGGGTCGCGGACGATATGGACAAAGCGCGCGTCCGGAAAGAGCGAGAGGATTTCCGGGATGCGTTCGGTGTGCGCCGGCGACTTCAGCAGCAGCTGCTTGCCGGGATTGGCGAACTGAACCCGGCGCAGAAAACCCACCCAAGTCCGCCGCCAGAACGCAGCGTCCTGCGGCGACATAGCTTCGGTCCAGGTTTCCGTCTTTGCCAGCTGGTGGCATGGAAATGCCAGGCTCCGATATGGTGTTGCGGCACCGCCCAACAGCAGCGCGTGTTCGTCCTCTTCGGAGCTCTCTGCGGTCAGCGGCACGTTGTCCATCGGGCGCCGGTCGGGCAATGTGAGTCGCATGATCAGCCGGGTCAGCGCCTGAGACGTCAGAAAACCTTCGGGATTGAAGCACTGCAACGTGGTCGGCGCGGCGAACCGGTCGTCGCAGGTCAGAAGCTGGTGCAACCAAGTGGTGCCGGAACGCCAATGGCCGAGAACGAATACCGGGTGCGGTTCGATCTGGGTCGCCCCAAGACGGCGGCCAAAGACAAGGTTTGACACCGTTTTTTGCACCGAATTGCCGATACTCAGGGCCGTCACGCTGGCAGCCAGCCCATAGCGTGCCGGGGCAACCTTGCCGAAATTGCCCCACAGGATCCGCATCCAGGCACCGAAGGTCATGCCATGCCAAACCCGAAGAGCGAAGCGGCTGAACCCGAAATCCTCGGGGCGCGAGGGCTCGGTCTCGGGTTCATTCACAGGGGTGAGTGGTTCCTCATCCTTCATGAGAAGTCCATTCGTGTCGGCACCAGGCCGGTAAGGCCGACAATTTCCTGCCCCAGTCCAGCGATCTCGTCACGTTGGTAAGCGACCGGATCGTAGGCCAGTTGAAAGGCGACCGCCTGACCGACGAAACCGACCTTCAGCACCATCTCGAGGGAGTTCTGCGTCGCCGGCCCAACGTCAAGCATGGTCAGCCGGTAGGGCCCGAGGGTTGACACCTCACCCGGCTGGCCATGCAGGTCCTTGTGAAACACCGACTGGCGCGCGCGCGCCTCTGTCCAGGCCGTCACCGCCTCGAACTGGCGCGGATAGCATCCCTCGGCGATTAGTGCGCGGTCATGTTCCCCGTGCCGCAACAGCCGGGGGCAGGGAACATGCTCGATTGCCGCAATCAGATCCCGGTGGGTAAGGGCCACGGCCCTGGCGAACCCTTGTGTTCCGCCCGGTCTGTGCCGGATGATGATATCCGAAACCCGGTCGCCGCAATACCGCGCAAGCTCGGGTTCCGGCCGGCCCAATGGAACAGTGTAGACAAACTCGTCCAGCCCAAACCGCCGACAGAACGCTTCGGCGTAGGCGGTGTAGTAAACCACGTCCGACGTGGTACCCATCGCCCTGGCACGATCGGCCAGCCTTGCCTGCTCGGTTTCGCCCGCGTGGATCCTGAATTGCTCAGACGCTATTTCGCCAAGACCAAGGTAACTGGGTTCCAACCCCTTTGCGCGGCGCCCGACCATCGGCGCCTTGGGAAAACCCGCGGTGATTCGAGCCCAGTAGGCGTCATTCCTGACGGCGCGGGTGGGCGGAGCGAATTCGAAACGCTCGATGTATTCCGCGTGCGACATGGCAGGCTGCAGCACCGGCAGGTTGACCAGGAATTTCAACAGATCCTCGGTCAACACGATCATGCCGGTGGCGTCCACCAGAGAATGATGAGCCCGGAATATCACCGCATCGCCGCGCCGCCCGCAGCGCACGTGCAAAACCTCGACCAGGCGCCCTCCCGCCAGCTGCATCGGCCGGGCAGAGATCTGGCGCAGGCGCAGGGGAAACTCGGCCTCGTCCATCTCTCCCAGGTCGATGCTTTCGACCGCGACGTCTCGGGCATCGTCGATGTCGGCCACCCAGCCGTTCCGGCCGCGCCCGAAGCGGATGCGCAGGGTGTCGTGCCGCGCCAGCAGCTTGGCGACCGCGCGCGATAACCGTCGGATATCGAGCTTGGGCGTCACCAGGAATCCTACCCGAACGACCCAGAGGTCCCGCGTTGCGGCACAGGTCTCGGTATGGGTAAGCATATCGAGCTGGAATCGCTGGCGCCCGGTGACCGGATACCTTGCCGCACACGCTGGCAACGGCTTGTTCAATGCGCCCGCCATATGCTCAACCCCGACAAAATGCTCAATCCTCTCTGGTGGTGGTTTTCAGATCCGCGCCCGGCGATGCCGGACCGGCACCCGCCCCTGCAATCCTGCCCGCGATATCGGTGGCAAGCTCTTGCGGACAAACGTCGCTGTCGTAGGTCAGGTGCAACATCTGCTGACCTGGGGGGCCGGTGATTTCGACCGCCAGATCATGCAGCGGATGCGCGTCGGCGGCCTTTGTCGACGCCCCGCCCGGCCTCCAGGCGAACGCGATCTGGAACGGCGACGCGCCCCAGCCCTCGAACTGCCCGGCCAAAATATCCACCGCCGCGTGGCAATCGAACCGCGTGTGCCGTTCTGCCCCGGTCAGGGCCCGCTGCAACACTGCCTTGGCAACCGCATCGGCAATGTCGGCGGGAACCCGAACCGGTTGGGCAATCTCGAACGGGCCGACCGCGGCGGCCCCCGCGGTGCCCGCCCTGAGCGACAGGCCGCGCGCCATCAGAACCGCCCCGCCAGACCCGGTAGCCGACCGCAGCGCACCGGCTACGGCCACCATCGCCTCGGCCTCCTCCCCCCAGCCTGCGCCAAGCGGAATGCTCAACCGGCCCGGCTTACCGTGGTTGCGCCCCAGCCCGGCTGGCGACAGGAAGTGACCACGATCGCGGAACGGAACCGCCGTGGCACCCGCGGCGATCGAGTACCACCAAAACAGCCTGTCATTGGCGCTGGCGGGATCCTCGGGATCGTATCGCATCGCGTCAAGCGCACCGAGCACCGCTGGTTTCGGCACAGCCCGTGGCAGGGTTTTTTCGTTCAGCAGGGCAAGCGCCTCTGCCATCAGGATGTCGGCTGATATCGGACCGCCCACAGCGCGGTGCATGCGCAGCGCGACCATCGGACGATCCGGGTCGGCTCCCGGGGCGAGATGCGCAAGGGCACCTTCGGCAACGTCAAGCGGGCCATCCATATCGACGGCCACCAGCCCGCAGCCGTCGAAAGACGCATCCCGTCCATCGAATGACAGCTTCAGGACCGGATGGCGGCGGCTCAGTTTGCCTGCGACCCTGGCAAGCTGGCTTGCCGTGACCGGGCTCGCCACTTCCGCGACACGCTGCAGTTCCAGCCCCCGGCGCACACTATCCGAGGTCATCGGCGCCACATGATCCCGCAGCAGCCCGGTCTGGGCGTTCGTAGGCTGCGTGCTATCGGTCCGCGTCGTGCCAGGTTCGGCCCCCGCGGTGCCGTCGTCATCCCCGGCCAGCATTGCGGCGTCCTGGGCCACGCGGATCGTCTCGACCTCTTCGGCCAGGATCGCGCTCAACTCGTCCACCGATGGCGCCTTGAGGAATTTCGACACCGGCAGGGTCACGTTCAGCGCCGTCTCGACCCGCATCTTCAATTCGAACGAGGACAGGCTGTCGAGACCCAGTTCGCTCATCGGGCGGTCCGTCCGAATCGCGGATTTGTCTATCTTCAGGACACTGCAGATCTCGTCCTGGATGAACTCGGACGCCTCGCTGACAAGTTCGTCGCCTTCCAGCGCCAGCAGCCGGGCCCGCATTTCCAGCCCGGCGCCGGCCTCGGCATGCAGTAGTGGCGCAAAACGCGGCGTCTTGCCCATCGCCGTATTTGCGCGGGCGACCTGCTGCCAGTCGGCATTCGAATAGGTGACAGAGGTCACATCGCGCGACAACGCCACCTCTATCCCTTGTTCCGTATCGGCATTTTCCAGCCCGTTCATGCCGACACTTTCCAGGTAGCTGGCTAGATTTTCGGCCCGCGCCACAAAGCCCGACCCGGTGATAACCCCCCAATCGATCGCGATCCCCGGCAAGCCCCGCGACCCGCGATAGGCGGCCAGCGCGTCAAGGAAGATGTTACCAGCGACATAGTTGCTCTGCCCACCGGACCCGATCACCTGGGCGATTGAACTGAAACCAACAAAGAAATCGGGTTGATAGCCCGCCGCCTCGAAACCGCGGTGCAAATTCCATCCGCCCAGAACCTTGGGCCGCAAAACATCCCGGATCATTTCAGGCGTCAACTGATTGGCGAAACCGTCCCTGATGACCGCGGCACCATGGATCACGCCGCTCAATGCGCGCGCGGCAACCTGCCGCGCCACCGCTTCGGCATCGGTGATGTCCAGGCTGACCACGGTGACCTTGGTGCCCCGGGCTTTGATCCGAGCGACACGCCTGGCATCGGGTTTGGCAATCCGGCCGGACCGCGAGGCCAGGATCAACTCTCCGGCGCCGGCGCGGCTCATCCAGTCGGCGACATGCAGGCTGAACCCTCCGGTTCCGCCGGTGATCAGGTAGACCCCGTCATGCTTTAGCGCGACAGGCTTTGCAACATCGCGCCGCACGGTGAAGCTCGCCTCGTCGAAGGTTATTACCACTTTGCCCACATGCCGCGCCTGGCTCATGAAACGCACCGCATCCGACAACCGGCTGACCGGGAAGGCTGTGACCGGCAGCGGGGTCAGTGTCCGGTCCTCGAACCGGGCGATCAAATTGCCGAACATCTCGGCCAGAAGCTCTGGCCGTTCGCCACCCATGGCGGCCAGATCCAGCACCGAAAGCGACACGTTGCGGCGCAACGCCTTCATGCCGACCGAATTGTCGGCATAGACATCGACCTTGCCGATCTCAAGGAACCGGCCATAGGGTGCCATGATCTCAAGCCCCTTGGCGATGTAGTCCCCGGGCAGCGAGTTCAGCATCACATCGATGCCCTCGCCCCGGGTGATCCGCATCACGTCGTCAGCGAACTTGAGCGACCGCGAGTCCATCACATGCGGCACCCCCAGATCCTTGAGGATGCGGCGTTTGGCAGGACTACCGGCGGTGGCGAAGATCTCGGCGCCCGCGGCCTGGGCAAGCTGTACCGCCGCCGTCCCCACGCCGCCGGTGGCGACATGGATGAATACCCTCTCTCCCTCACGCATCCGGCCAACCCGGTTGAGCGCGTAATGCGCCGTGGCAAAAGCCGAGGGGATCGTCGCGGCCTGTTCCACCGAGATGTGATCGGGCAACCTGGTCAGGCTGCGCGGATCGACGGTCATGAAGCGCTGCAGACAACGGCGGCCAAGGCCCATCACCCGGTCACCGGGCGCGAAGCCATCAACCTTCTCGCCGACCGCCTCGACGACCGCGCCGAATTCCAGCCCGAGCTGTTGCCAAGCGGGGTCGGGCTCTGCCTGATCGGGCAGCAGGCCTGTGATGGCCATGATGTCGCGAAAGTTGAGCCCCACCGCAGAGATGCGAACCCGCAGTTGGTTCGGGCCCATCGGTTCCAGCGGGATCTCGAACAGTTCCAGATCGTCGATCACCCCGGGGCTGCGCAACGTGGCGTGGAAATTGGTGTCTTTTTCGTCGACCGGGATTGTCAGCGGGCGGGCATCGAAATCTTCAAGCTCCTTGACCTGAAGCCGCGGCGCAAAGGCGCGGCCCGATTGCAGGATCACCTCTGATTCAACCGTCTCGCCCAGTATCCGGGCCGCAAGCCGACCGGGCGCCTGCAGCGTGGCGGCATCCGCATCGATCATGCGCAAGTCGTATTCCGGGGTTTCCGAGGCCAGCGCCCTGCCGACCGCGACAATTGGGGCCTGGGTCAGCATCGCAGGCCCCGCGGCACCGCTTCGCGGGTCCGGGTAAGCTCCGCTGGTCAGGATCGCGATGCGCGGCAGGCCGGCCTCGGTCATCCGGTAGAAATCCATCTGGTCGCCCAGCCCGATCATCTCGGTCACCAGCGTTTCGATGGGATACAGCAAATCCTCGCCACCGCCCTCCTCATCGGTCGCGTCCAGCGCCAGTGGGCAGGCATAGACGATACCGGCGATACAGCCCGCCTCCAGCGCATCGGCATACTCTCGGCTCAGCCCATCAAGCGGGCTCTCGCCATCCCCGCCGCGCAGCAGCAGGTCGACCTCGGCGCCCAGCGCCTCCAGTTCCGCCCCGAGCCTGGAAAGGGCCGAGCCCGCCTCTCCGATCACCAGCCAATGCCCGGGCCTGTCTTTGCTTTCCGAAAGGTCATGGTCGTCGCGCAGTTCTACCGTCACCTGCTCGACAAAGTGCGGCGCCGCGTCCTCGCCCGGCTCGACCCGCTCTTTGGTCGGAAGCTCCCGCATTGACAGCCCGTCAACGGTCATCAGCACCTCGCCTGCGGCATCGGTGACAACAAAACCGGCCTGCGCATCGGCGCCTGCGATTTTCCGGGCGTGGCGGACATGAACGAAGATCTCGTCCGGGAAGGGAGCGAAATAGCGAATTCGCTCGGCGCCGACCGGCAGATACACCGGGTCGCCAGGCTGCCGGGCGCCGTCGATACGGCTTGGCCTCACGCGTGGGTCCGCGACCTGCAAACACCCGTCCAGCATGGTCGGGTGGGTGAAATGCCGACCAAAGGCCGCGCGCGCGGCTTCTGGGAAGGTGATCCGCGCCACGTTTCTGGTCCGGTTCATCCAGAGATCGCGAACAACCTGGAAAGACTCGCCATAATTCACGAATGTCTCGTTTTTGTCAACGTCATAGAGTTTTACTACGTCGACCTTTTCCAGTTTGGTATCCTCCGGGTCGAACGCGATCTTCCGCGGTCGCCGCACGTCGGTCACCCGCAGGATAGCCGCTGCCCGAAGGTTCCATTCCTCTCTGGTACCGCGCTGCCGAGAATACAACTTCACCCGCCCACGCTCGGGCTCATGTACAGAACTCAGAAGGATATCCTGCTCGTCGCCGATGAACATCGCATCAAGGATCTGAGCGTCTTCGATCTCAAAGCTCTGTTCGCCGAATAGCTCATGCGCCACCGCAAGCATCGTGTCTATATAGCTCGCCGCCGGAAAGATCGTGTCGAACTGAAGTCGGTGGTCCTTGAGATAGGGATAGGCTTTAAGGTTGATCTCTGACTTCCAGGCGGTACCTGCATCAGTCGACCGCATGCCCAGGAACGGATGAGTCACGGGAACCTGCAGCAGGTGGTCGGCCTCTTCGCTGCCCTTCCAGTGGGGCTGCAACTGCCAGAGAGTTCGCGGCAATTCCACAGCCGGGTCCAGGCCCTGGGTGATCGCCTGCCAGTCGAGCGCCTGACCGTCGACAAACAGCGACGCGGCACTTTGCGCGAAGCGGTCGAAGTCGTTCTGCTTGCGCGACAGCGACGCCAGCACCAGCACCGTGGCGCCGGCCTCCATCGCCGTGCTTGTCGCTGGCCCCGCCAGCGTCGACCCCGGGCCAAGCTCGACCAGCCGCGAGGCGCCCAGCTTCAGCGCCGTCTCGATCCCGGACTGGAACCGGACCGGGCAGCGCAGGTTGAGCCAGCCATAATCGGTGTCGAACCGGCTTTCCATCCTGCCCGTGACGGTCGAGATGAACGGAATCTCTGGCACCGACCAGTCGATCTGCGACACCTCCCTGCGGAACCAGTCCTCACCTGCTTCGAGCTGATAGGAATGCCAGGCGGTATCGACCTGCAGGATACGGATGAACGTGTCGGGGTTCATCGCCTCGAACTCGGTGACAAATTCGTGGATTGCCTCGAAGTCGCCGCTGATCGTCGTCGAGCCCGGCCCGTTGATGGCTGCGATGCCGATCAGACCGTGGTCCGGCAACAGCGCCTCGACATCCCGGTGGTTCAGGCCAACCGACGCCATTGCGCCCTTGGCGCCAAGTTGGTCGCGGATCGCGCCGCGTTTCGACAAAAACCGCGCCGCGCCCCGGTTCGATAGTCCGCCTGCGACAAACGAGGCCGCCGCCTCGCCGATCGAGTGTCCGACCACCATGTCGGGGGTTACGCCAAACCGGCGCCACACCGCCGCCAGACCGGCTTGGATGGCGAACAGGGCAGGTTGCGTGACGGAGGTGTCGTCGATCCGAGAGCCGAATTCGTCGCGCAACAGCTCTTCGCGGATCGACCATCCGGCAGCTTTGCGGAATTCGGCATCATAGCCCGCGACCGCATCGGCGAAATCAGCATTGTGCAACAGGAAATCGCGTCCCATGCGCCACCACTGGCTGCCCTGCCCGGCGAACATGAAACAGACCTTGCCCCCTGGCTGAACCTGACCGGTCTGGATGCAGGGATCGGCACCGATCGCCTCTGCTTCACCCTTTGCCAGCTTGCGCAGGCGGGTCTTGAGTTCCTTTTCCGTCCGCGCCAGAATTACGGCGCGATGCGCCAGATGGCTTCGGGTGGTCGCAAGCGACCGGGATATACCACCCAACGGAGCACCGGCCAGCGGTGCCTTCCTGCCCGACATGGCCTTCAGAAGGGCTCCGGCCTGGCGCCCGACCCCCTCGGAGGTCGCCGCACTGAGCGCGAAGAACAGCGGGAATTCTGCCGCCCCCGGCTCTGGCACCGCAGCCGCCGGCGCTGTTGCCGGGGTCATCGCATCAGGTGCCGACGAGATCAGCGCGCTGGCGTTGGTGCCGCCGAACCCGAAGGAGTTCACCACCGCATAGCGCGTGCCCGAAGAGACCGGAAATGGCTCTGGCCGCACCGGCACCCGCAGGTTCAGCGCGTCGAAGGGGATATTCGGGTTGGGTTTGCTGAAATTGATGTTGGGCGGTACCACCCCGTGCTTGACCGCCAGCGTCGCCTTGATCAGCCCGGTGATCCCCGCCGCACTCTCCAGATGCCCGACATTTGCCTTGCCAGACCCCACCCACACAGGGCGGTCAGCAGAGTTCTGCCCGATCACCACGCCCACTGCACCGGCTTCGATCGGATCGCCGATCGGGGTGCCGGTACCGTGTGCCTCGACAAACCCGATCTGGCCCGGATCTATGCCGGAGCTTTCGAACAGTTCCCCCAGCATCGCGGCTTGTGCCGCCTGGTTCGGCGCGGTCATGGTGCTTGTGCGACCGTCCTGATTGACCGCGGTTGCGTGGATAACCGCGTGAATCGGGTTGCCATCGGCCAGCGCCCTGGCCAGGGGCTTGACGATCACCACGCCCACACCCTCGCCGCGCACGAAACCATTGGCGCCCTGGTCGAAGGTCGAGATCTGGCCAGTGGGCGACAGCATACCGGCTTTGGAAAATGCGAGAAAGGAAGACGGGTGCGCCAGAACGTTGACCCCGGCAACCACAGCCATTTCGCAGCTGCCGGACCGCAAATTGCGCACCGCCTGATCCAGCGCCACCATCGACGAGGAACACGCCGTGTCGACCGCATAGCTTGGCCCGGTCAGATTCAGCCGGTGCGAGATCCGGTTGGCGTTGATGCACAGAGCATAGCCGGTACCGGCATAGTTCTCGGAATTGGTCAGGCGCAGTTCCTGCAACGCGCGGTAATCGGATTGCGAGATGCCCACGAAGACACCGGTGGGCTGTTCCGAGTAGATCTCGGCCGGTATTCGGCTGTCTTCGATCGCCTCCCATGTGGCCTGCAGCAGCAGCCGCTGCTGGGGATCCATCGCATCCGCCTCTCGCGGTGAGATTCCGAAGAACTGGGCGTCGAACTCGCGCAGACCGTCAATGAACCCGGCCCATTTGGTGACGGATTTCGCGATTGCGTCCGGGTTGGGATCATAGAAGATATCCACGTCCCACCGGTCCTGGGGTACTTCGGAGATCCCACTCTTGCGGCGGATCAGAAAATCCCAAAACTCATCGGGGCTGGAGTTGCCTCCGGGCAGCTTGCAAGCCATCCCGATGATCGCAACGGCATCACCGACGTGGCCGCCCACGGCAATTGCTTTGTTTCTCACCAGTTCCCCCAGGACGCCACCAGACCGCCAACCGACCAGCGACCCACCACACTCAACTGCATTGCAAAAGTGGCGGAACACACCGGGATTTACAAGCCAACCCGGCCGGTTGCCCTACCGTAGACAACACTTTTCGCGTCTTTTTGTCGGGCGGCTGCCACTGGTCTCGCCCAAAGGTTGAGACGCCGGAAAGCCCGATGAGCCAAGCGTGAGTCTTTATCGAACCTCAGAGCGTTGCATTGCCGAACTGCCCTCTGGCCCTGCCATCACGGTTAGCACCACCGCAATCTGCTTTCGAATGCGAGCCACTCTTTTGGTCGGCGAATTCGGCACTATTGCCGCTTGACGAAAGTCCGGGCGTTGCGAAGATTCTGCTCGGCGCGGACCAAGTGGTTTCGGGCCGTTTCCAGATCCGGCGCACCTTCGGCAAGCAGGACCGCTTCCTTGACGCCGCCGTCAGCCCGTTTCAGGTTTCCGGCCGCCCTGGCCCGGTCGCAGCCGGTTATCCGCATGACGATGTTTTCCGCCCGGCGGAAGAGCTTTTCATTGTTGGCGATGACATTGACCATCAGCCCATCCATCACGTGCCCCAGCCGCACCCCCATCAGCGACGACATCATGTTCAACGCTATCTTCTGCGCGGTCCCGGCCCCCAACCGGGTGGACCCGGCGATAACCTCGGGCGGGGTTGGCAGAAAGACGGCAATATCTGCATCCCGCAACAGCAGAGTATCGGGGTTGTTTGATATACTGATCGTCACGGCCCCGCGCTCGTTGGCGATATTCATGATCGTCACCGGATATGTGGTGTTGCCGCTGGCCGCCAGGCAGATGACGCAATCACCCGCACCGATGACATCGGCATCCGCACGCGCCGCCTCGGCATTGTCTTCGGCGTGACCCTTCGGGCGCGACATGTCCTCCAGTCCGCCGGCGCGCAGGATCCTGATCTGGCTGATCGGCACCCCGAATGTCGGGGTAATCTCCAGCCCGTCTGCCATTCCCTGCAGCCCCGAGCTTCCGGCGGCCGCATAAACCAGCCTGTTGCCGGATCGAATGGCCTCGGCCATCGCGGCGGCACCCTTTTCCAACGCCCCGGCGGCCTTTGCTACAGCACGCGCCGCTTCAACCTGATTGCCGTGAAATATCCGCAGGATCTCGGCATCGCTCAACGTATCAAGACCGCTCGACCGCGGGTGAATCTGCTCTGTCGGTGGCGCTGACATGTTCCCTCTCGCGATACACCTAGAGCAGTACCAAACAGATACCTAGCCCGGATTACTCATGACGCCGCTGTTTCTGGGCGGATTATCACAGCTGAGGGTGGCTTGGGTATGACCAGGCAATAGGTTTTCGTTGCGCTGGCTGGTGCGCTTGCGAATGGTTTGCTGGCTTCGG
>JAAELR010000408.1 GCA_024226455.1 Paracoccaceae bacterium | reverse complement strand
GTAGGGGACACCTACGACAACGCCCTCGCCGAAACGATCAACGGACTGTACACGGCCGAGGTCATCCATCGGAGCGGGCCGTGGCAAAACTTAGAGGCCGTCGAGTTTGCAACGCTGCAATGGGTCGACTGGTTCAATAATCGCCGGCTCGTGGAGCCCATCGGCAACATCCCGCAGGTCGAAGCGGAGGAACGCTATTATGCCATGCTGGTCGAACCAGACAGAGCCGCGTGACTCAAACAAAATGGCCTCCAAAAAACTCGGGGGCTGAGTTCCAGCGTGAAGTGCAACACGACCGCCCGATGGCGAGGGCCAAGCCAAATTGACCGCCCTGGCCTGCTCTGAGCCGCCGGAAGGCCACGCGCGCTGGACCATCCGTCTGCTGGCGGAGCATGTCGTTGCACGCCAGATCGTGCCGGCGGCACACTTCAATAAGGTCGGCCGCGCGCTAAAAAAAACGATCTAAAACCGCACCTGACCTACTACTGGGTGATCCCGCC
>JAAELR010000407.1 GCA_024226455.1 Paracoccaceae bacterium | reverse complement strand
CGGTGTGCAGGTGCTGCCGGGTTACGATCACGTCGGGCATCGCGGCTATTACAACGACATCCTTCACTTCGACAACGCGCGCGTGCCGGGCTGGAAGATGATCGGTAACGAGGGCGAGGGTTTCGACGTCGTCAGTCGCTGGCTCGGCCCCGGCCGGCTCACCGTCGCCGCGGTTTCGGTCGCGCGCGCGGAGCGCGCCTACCGGGTCGCGCTGGAATACGCCGCCGAGCGCAGGCAGTTTGGACAGCCGATCGGCAAGTTCCAGGGAATTTCCTTCCCGCTGGCCGACATGGCGACCGATATCCGCCTCGGTGACTTAATGTTGATGAACACGGCCTGGCGCATCGACCAGGATCTACCGACGGTTGCCGAGGACTGCGCGATGGCGAAAGTCTGGTGCTCGGAAATGCTCGGCCGGGTTGCCGATCAGGCGATCCAGACCTGCGGAGGCATGGGCGTCATGGCCGATTTGCCGCTGGAACGCATCTGGCGCGACGCTCGCGTCGAGCGCATCTGGGAGGGCACCTCGGAAATTCAACGCCATATCATCAGCCGACAACTATTACGGCCGCTCGGGGCCTGAGGAGATAAAACAATGACCGAACCGGTAAAAGTCACCCGTAGTGGGCGTATTCTGGAAATTTACCTGGACCGGCCGAAAGCCAATGCCATCGATGCCTCAACGAGCAAGCTCATGGGCGCCGCGTTTCAGCGACTGCAGGAGGACGATGACTTGTCGGTGGCTATTTTAACTGCGGTCGGCGAACGATTCTTTTCCGCTGGATGGGACCTGAAAGCTGCCGCCGAGGGCGAGGCGCCGGATGCGGACCAGGGCATCGGCGGCTTTGCCGGTCTGACCGAGTACTGGGATCTGAAAAAACCTGTGATCGCCGCGGTTAACGGCATGGCCCTCGGCGGCGGTTTCGAGCTGGCGTTGGCTGCGGATATGATCGTTGCTGCCGATCATGCCGAATTCGCTCTGACCGAAGCGAGCATCGGCCTGATCGCTGACGCCGGTGGTGTGATCCGTTTGCCGAGACGGTTGCCACGTGCCGTCGCGATGGAGATGATGATGACCGGGCGGCGTGCCGGGTCCCGGGAACTGGCGCGCTGGGGGCTTGTCAACGAGGTCGTGCCGATCGACGATTTAATGATTACTGCGCGCGAGTTAGCCGAGAGGGTCGCCGCCTGTGCACCGCTGTCGCTACAGGCGATCAAGGAGATCGATAGCGCCACTGTCGGTGCCGGTGAACAGGATGCTTTTCGCATCATGCGCCAACACGACCTGCCGGTTTACCGATGCGTTTACGATTCCGAGGACGCCACCGAGGGCCTGGCGGCGCTTGCCGAAAAACGCCAACCGAACTGGAGGAGCCGCTGATGATCACCGAAACCATCCTGCACCACTGGACCGGCGAGATTGCGGCGCCACTACGGCTGGTCGATACCCGCGTGAAGCCCGAATGGATCGACGAGTACCAGCATTTGAACATGGCACATTACCTGACCATCTGCGATCAGGCGAACTGGGCCTTCTGGAACTGGGTTAATCATCCGGCGCAAAGTATGGATGCGCGCGACGGACACGAGTACGTGATCGTCGAGAATCATGTTCATTATATCGGCGAGCTACCGCTGGACGCGCCGCTTTACGTTACGACGCAGTTGACCGGTCTTGACGACAAGCGTTTCATTTTGTTTCACCGGGTGTGGGATGCGCGTAACGACAGCCTGGCGGCAACTAACGAGGTCAAGAGCCTGGGCTTTAATCTGAAGCGACGCGGAATCGAGTCATGGACGGCGCCGGTCAGGGCGCGACTCGATCAAGTTCTAGTAGCCCACGAAGCACTGGGCGTGCCCGAGCAGGCCGGGCAGGGCATCGCCCTGAAGCGGAGGTAAGAGCCATGCGAATCGAGCGGATTATCCTTTATTCAGTGCCGATTGACGTCGGCATGGAATTGACCCGGTACGTTGCAAGCCAATCAATCGACCCGGCGCTGGACACACTGGTAGTCAGGATCGAAACCGATAGTGGGCTCATCGGCTGGGGTGAGGTTTGTTCCGCCCCCCCCTATTATCTGCCGGAGCTGTCGGCCGGCGCGCGCGAGGGAATTCGGCATGTCGCGCCTTTAGTTCTGGGGCGCGATCCGCGCCAGGTGCTGTCGGTGCTGGGCGATATCGGTGCCGCTTTACGCGGCCACGGCAATGCCAAGACCGCGCTCGAAATGGCGCTCTGGGACCTTGCGGCAAAGGCGCACGCTATGCCGCTGGTCGACCTCTGGGGCGGCCGCGTGGCGGACAGCCTGCCGGTGCTGGCCGTAGTCAGGATCGGCACCCGCGACGAAACGCTGGCCAGCCTCGAGGCGTTTCGCGCCGAGGGCTACAGCCGCTTCCAGGTCAAGGTGGGCGCCGGCGAGGCACATGACGACATCTCCACGATTCGCATGGTCGAGGACATGAAGCTGCCGCACGAACGTATCTGGTACGACCCGAACCGGGGCTGGTCGGTGGACGATGCAATGCGGGTTATCCTGGCGGTCAGGGACTTGGCGCCGATGATCGAAAACCCCTGCGAAAGCTTCGAAGAATGCCGCAATGTCGCGCGACGTACCGGGGTGCCGTTCATGCTGGATGAAGTGATCGACGGCCCGCGGCGTTTTCTGCAAGCGGTGCAGGACGAAGTGATGGACGTGGCGTCGCTCAAGACCAGCGCCGTCGGCGGGATCGAGGCAACGCGCACGATCATGACGCTGGCAAAAACGCTCGGGGTGCCGGTACGGATCGAGGATTATTACGGCACCGGTATATTGCTCGCCTGCGTCACGCATCTCGCGCATACGCTGCCGCGAAAGATGGTCTTCGGGCTGTACGATTATGTCAGCGAGGATCTGCCGATGGTCAAGAATCCGCTAAAGGTCGAGAATGGCGAAATCCGCCTGCCCGACGCGCCCGGGCCCGGTCTCGACGTCGATGTCAACGAGGCCGTACTGGGCGACCCGGTGGCGGTCATCGAGGCTTGACGCGTGGCTAGCCCGCTATCCGGTATCAGGGTAATCGATCTGGGGATAAATGCGCCGGGACCTTTTGCCTCGATGATGCTG
>JAAELR010000406.1 GCA_024226455.1 Paracoccaceae bacterium | reverse complement strand
CCCGCCCGGCCCGCTCATAATAGTGTTGCAGCAACTCCAAATCGGGCGAGCGCCACAGTTTGCCGTCCGGTTGACCCTGCTGCTTCCAGTACCCGGCATCAGCCGCCAGATGCCGATGAAAGCGCACATCCTCACGATTGTCGTCCAGCCACTCCCGCAGCGTCGCCCAATGCTCCAGCAATGCCTCATGCGTCACCTCGGCGGTTTCGGTGCCGTCCGCGTCAGAGGAGAGCGTGACGAGCCTGGCCCTCGGGTCGGCAAAACAGCGTACAACGGCCTGCACATGCCCGGCATCTTCGCCGTGGGCCACGACTGTGCTCAATTGGACACGCCGGCGCGTATCCCGCGCCCCTTCGCCCAACTGCACCAATGCCAGAAAGGCCCGGCGGGCAATGACTTTATCCGCGTCGCTGAGTTGGTCGAACAAGCGCTGGGCTTCGCCGGCCAATGCGCCGCCCACGCCGCCGATACGTTTCAGCGTTTCAGCCGGCGACACGCCCTCAGCCAGTCCGTCCCAAATACGCATCAGCGCAAATTGCAGCAGCGGCAACGCGCCTTCGCGGTCGCGGCTCTGGGCAATCAGCAAGTCAACACAGGCCGCATCCAGCGCATGCCCGGCCTGTTCGGCGGGCTTGGCGATGGCATCGCGTAATTCGTCATCATTCAGCACCCGAATCAGGACGCCATGATCAACGACAGCCTGATTGAAGTCCGGATGCTGCTGGGTCTGCCCCAGAAAATCGCTGCGCAGGGTCAGAATGACCGCCACATGCCCGGACGCGTCGGCGGCGGCGCAGAGCAGGTTCGCGAGAAACATGCGGCGTTCTTCGGGCTGCACGTCCGTGCTGTAGACTTCCTCGAACTGGTCGATCACCAGAATCAGCGGCCGGCTGGTGATGTCGGGCAGCGTATCGGCGATTTGCCGCAACCCTTGCCATTGCCCGTCCGGTCCCTGTGTCAACACGGTCAGCAATTCAGCCGTCT
>JAAELR010000405.1 GCA_024226455.1 Paracoccaceae bacterium | reverse complement strand
TCCCGAACTCACTCAGCAGCGTGTGTGAGTATCCGCCCCTTTTCCCGCATTCTACTTGGCCGGTGCCGCGATCCCAGCCGCCAAAAGGCGCGGGGTTTACAGATCCCCTATCGGGGGCTCTAAGCATTCACGCTTTGTCCGCCCACATTAGGGGGCAAATCTAAGCAAAATCTTCAGCGAAAACAGAGACACCCGGATTCTTGCAAATCCGTGCACCTGCCCGGAAGGGAAAACTGGCCCCTGACCGGGTAGAATCTTTTTGGGTTGTTACGTCAGGCGTTCTAGCCACTTCCAGGCCTCGTATTTGTCGCCGGTTTGTTTGATGTGTGTGTATCGCTGTAGTGAAGACCATGAGCGATGCCCGGACACAGCCGCGACCTGCGGAATCGTTTCGCCGATTTCGAAAAGGCGCGTTACACCTTCATGCCGTAGGTCGTGGAAGCGTAGATCTTCAATTTCCAGAACCTTACAAGCCCGCGTGAAGGCGGCGCTGATGGTGTCGCTGTGATATGGGAATACCAGCGGTTTCTTTTTTGGCATTGCCATTGCGATTGCAAAGGCGGGGGCTGGAAGGTCGCACCACACGTCATTGCCGATTTTATCACCGGGGTGCTTCATGTCGGTGACAAAGACGCGGCTGTGTTCCGAGTCTAGGCCATCCCATGACACTCTTGTGATTTCTTCCTGTCGTCTGGTTGAAAAGAGCGCAAACCCTACCACGCGGTGCATTGGGACTGTGTTGGGTCTTCTGCGGTGTTTGTCCTTGAAGAGCGTCAGGAGTGCATCGAGTTCGTCAAGCGAGGGTCGCCTGTCGCGTTTCCTCGCTTTGCCGGTGATGCCCAATCTGCTGCAGACGACGAAAGCATCTTTCATTGCCTGTTGGTCCAAGGGTATGCCCCAAGCGGGTCGCGCTATCGCAAACACCGCACCAAGGTGCGACATATAGTTTCCAACTGTTGATGGTGTTCTGGTTGCACCGAGTTCGGTTGCGAACTGCACGATGTCGTGGCTGCGGATACTGCCGCAGGGCATTCTGGCGATGTCAAATTCCTTGAGTGTGCGAAGGACTTGGGCTTTGGTGCGGCCAATCTCCTTTACGCTTTCTGTGATGTAGCGGTCTATGGCTGCATTTAGGGTTCGGTCTTTGCTTTTGATGGGGGTTAGATCGTCGCCCAAAGCGCGGATTTCCTTCATCCGTTTCTTATACCAAGCACTTGCCGATGACCGCTTGTCGAACGTGCGGGACTCGCGGTGCGCCCATTTTCCGTTTTGCCTTATGTTGATTTGTGCGACATAGGCAGTGGAACCGTCTTTGCGCTTTCGCTCAATAATTTGGGCCATACGTGAACAACATTCCTGGTCGATTTGAACAACATGAATTGTTCAAATAGCAAAAAATGGGCAAAAACAAGCAAAAACGGACAACAAAACGATGAGCGACGTTGATGGGATGGCGGCAAAAAACGCTGAAAAACCCAATGGTTATAAGGCCTCACGCCTATCTGTTGCACCTATGCTGGACTGGACCGACCGGCACTGCCGCTATCTGCACCGGTGCATGTCGCGGCATGTACTGCTATATACCGAGATGGTGACGACCCCGGCGCTGGTGCGCGGCGGGGCGCGGCATCTGCTGCGCTTTGACCCCGCAGAGCATCCCGTGGCGGTGCAGCTTGGCGGGTCCGACCCGGCCGAACTGGCGCAAGCCGCGCGGATGGCCGCCGATGAGGGCTATGACGAGATCAACCTCAATCTCGGCTGCCCGTCCGACCGGGTGCAGTCGGGCCGGTTCGGCGCGGTGCTGATGAAAGAGCCGGGATTGGTGGCGGATTGCATTTCTGCAATGATCGCGGCACAGCCGGTCGAGGTGACCGTGAAATGTCGCATAGGTGTGGATGACCAGCAGCCCGCCGACACGCTGCCCGCATTCATCGAAACCATGCGCGACGCAGGGGTGCGGCGCATGGTGATCCATGCCCGCAAGGCCTGGCTGCAGGGGCTCAGCCCCAGGCAGAACCGTGACATCCCGCCGCTCGATTACCCGCTGGTCCATGCCATGAAACGACAATTTCCCGATATGCACCTGACGCTGAACGGAGGCGTGGCGTCGTTGGCCGAGGCGAAACGGCATCTGGACGCGGGCATGGACGGGGTGATGATCGGTCGCGCCGCCTATCACAACCCCGCCGACATACTGCTGCCCGCCGATGCCGAGATCTATGGCGTTGCGGGCGGGTGCAGCGCGCTGCAGGTCGTCGACCGGATGCGGCCCCATATCGCGGCGCATCTTGCCGCTGGTGGCCGGCTGCATTCGGTGACCCGCCACATGCTGGGGTTGTTTGCCGGGCGCCCCGGGGCGCGGCACTGGCGCCGGGTGCTGTCCGAGCAGAGCCACCGCGACGGCGCCGGGCTCGATGTGCTCGACGCGGCGCTGGCCCATGTGGCCGGGGGGGAGGCGCGCCATGTCGGTTGAAACGCTGCAACGCCACGGCTGGGTTCGGTTTGCCCATGATCCGGCGGTGGCCGAATGGGCCGAACACGCCTTGCCCGCAGCCCGTGCGGCGGTGGCGGACCCGCAATTTGCCCATTGGCTGGTCTGTGGCGGCACCTGGTTCGTAGGCGTGAACGCGCTGGCGAACGGGGCCGACGGAGCTGTCGCCGGCTCGGGGGCGCTGGCGGGCGGGGCGGTGGAAACGCTAAAGGCGGCGGGGCTTTGGCCGGGGTATTGGGACCGGGCCCAGATCTCGGTGGTCTATCCCGGCTATCCGCGCCCGCGCGACGGTGAAGCCGAGGCCGCATTCCGCTATCGCCGCAACCGCGACGCGGCACATCTGGACGGGCTGAAGCCCTTCGGCCCGGACCGGCAGCGTCGGCTGGATGAGCCGCACGGCTTCATCCTCGGCCTGCCGCTGGGCGGCACGGGGCCCGGCACCAGCCCGACCGTGGTCTGGGATGGCAGCCATCATGTGATGCGCCGGGCTCTGGGCGCGGCCTTGCGCCCGCGCCCCCCCGAGCACTGGCGCGAGGTCGACCTGACCCAAGCCTATCATGCGGCCCGGCGCGAGGCCTTCGAGACCTGCGAAAGGATCGAACTGCCGCTCCGCCCCGGCGAGGCCTGTCTGATCCACCGCCTGACGCTGCATGGCGTTACCCCCTGGCGGGACAGCGCCGCTGCCCCGCCCGATGGCCGCATGATCGCGTTCTTCCGCCCCGATCTGCCCGGCGGGCCCGGCGACTGGATCGATCTGCCCTGACCGGGCTGGCGGCGGTGGCGGGGATCACTGGCGATAGCGGGCCTCTGTCCGGTAATAATCGTCGAACCCGACCCGGGTGCGCAGCTCGTCAAACGACATCAGCGTGCCCTGATGATCCTCGCCCGCCCGCAGCAGCGCCAGCGTCCGGACCATGGCCTTCATCGCCGAGGACAGGCAGGCCAGCGGATAGGCGGCGATGGCAAAGCCGATCTCTGCCAGCGCCTGCGGCGGCAATATCGGGGTCTGGCCGCCCTCCAGCATGTTGGCCACCGTGGGCACCGGCACCTCGCGGCAGATGCTGCGCATCTCGCCTTCAGACATCGGTTCCTCGACAAAGACCATGTCGGCGCCCAGTTCGGCAAAGCGCTGGGCCCGGGCGATGGCCTCTGCCAGCCCGTGATCGCGCCTCGCGTCGGTGCGCGCCTTGATCAGGATATCGGCGCGGGCCCTCGCGGCCACGGCGGCGCGGATCCGGTCGAACGCCTCTTCGCGGTCCACCACCGCCTTGCCGCGCGTGTGTCCGCAGCGTTTCGGCGCCACCTGATCCTCGATCATCACACCGGCGCATCCCGCGCGGGCAAAGCCCTCGACCGTGCGTTCCACATTCATCGGGTTGCCATGGCCGGTGTCACCATCGGCCATCATGGGAATATCGATTGCACCCAGCACGTTGCGAGCCTGATCCAGCACTTCGGCGTAGCTCATCAGCCCCACATCCGGGGCGCCGATCCGGCTGGCCGAGGCGGCGAAACCCGACAGAAAGGTCAGCTCGAACCCCGCCTGTTCGATAAGCCTGGCCGACAGCGCGTCATAGCAACACGGCATCACGATCAACTCGCCCCGGGCGAGCAGGGCGCGCAGCCGGTCGGCTTGCGGATTGGGCCAGAGAGTGGGCATTGTGCGGAACCTCGCGATCTGCCGTGGTTTGGCGCAACCTGCCCCGAACCTGCGCCCCGGCACAAGCGGCAAGCGGTGTTGGCGCACCGAGTGACTGGAGCCGCCATCGGCGCGCAGTGCCGACGCGCGGCTCACCGATCAAAGGCAACACCGGCCAAAACCAGATTGCAAATTCGCCCTGTCGCGTATGGCGTTACCGGGGCACCCGCGCCTTGCGCCCGCCGCGCCGACGGGTCACCTGGCCGCGGCGGCCCGGCAGTTCTGCCATGACGGCGCGGCGTTCTGCGGCCGTCATCTCCGGCCAGCGCGAAATCTCGTCTACCGAGCGCAGGCACCCGGTGCAAAGCCGCGCTTCGGGGTGGATCAGGCAGATCCGCACGCAGGGGCTTTCGGGCTCGTCGCGGGCCCAGACCTCATCGCCGCTCATCCCGCCGCCCTCAAATGCCGCATCCGGTCGAGCAGGCCCTGCAGGATATAGCCCGCCGCCACGTGGTCGATCACCTCGGCACGGCGCCTGCGCGACGTGTCCGCCTCCAGCAGGGCCCGTTCGGCGGCCACGGTGCTCAGCCGTTCGTCCCAGAAGGTGATCGGCAGGTCGGTCAGCTTTGTCAGATTGCGGGCAAAGGCGCGGGTCGACTGACAGCGCGGCCCCTCGTTGCCATCCATGTTGAGAGGCAGGCCCAGCACGAAGCCGGCAAGCTGGCGTTCATCGGCGATCTGTAGCAGCCGCGCCGCATCGAGCCCGAATTTCCTGCGCCGGATCGTCTGCAGCGGCGTGGCCACCGACAAAAGCCCGTCCGACACCGCCACCCCGATGGTCTGCGTGCCCAGATCGAGCCCCGCAATGGCCTGCCCTCGGGGCAGGGCGGCGGCGAAGTCGCCCGGGTCTTCCAGGATCACTGGGCTACGCCCGCGCTGACCGCCGCCTCGCGGATCGCCGCCACCGCCTCGGGCGAGGCGGCAAACACCTGTTGCGCCTCGGCCCAGATCGCCGCGGCCCGCTCGGTGTCGCCCAGAACCCCCAGCGCGCCGATCAGCCGGGCCCAGTCCTCGGGCCCGCCGCCCTCGGTGGCCAGCCGTTCGGCCAGCCCCTCGACCATGCCGCGCACCATCTCCTGGCGCTCGGCCTCGGTCATGTCGGCCGCCTCCGCCATGTCGTCGGCGTCCGGTCCGGAGGGTGCCGGCATCTCGGGCGGGGTATAGCGGATGCCCGCGGCCTCGGTGACCTGGCTGATCTGTCCCAGGATCGGCGGCACCCATGGCGCCCCGGGCCGGCTTTGCTCCAGCAGCGGCCGCCAGATGGCGAATGCCAGGTCGGGGCGCAGGTTCTGGGCATACATCAGCCCCCGATAGTACCGCGCCGCACCGTGGAGCGGGTCGATCTGCAGCGCGGCATCTATCGCCGCCTCGGCCTCGGGCGACACATAGCCCTGTGCGGCAAGTATCATCAGGTCCGCCAGCGTGGCATGATCGTCCGCCGTGGCCGCATCGCCGCGCAGCGCAATGATCCGGCCCTGCGCCACATGGGCGGCCGCGTAGTTGCCCAGCATCGCCTCGTTGCGCGCCAGCAGCATCTGTCCTTGCAACTCTGCAGGCTTGTCGGCCACCGCCGCGCGCAGCTTGTCCATCAACACCAGAAATTCCGGGTCGGTCTCTGGTGGCGCAACAAAGGCGGTGCCGAACCGCGCCTGAGCCTCTGCCTGACCCATCCGCACCGCCCGCGCCGCCTCGGCATCGGCGATGCGCTGCGCGAGCGGCAGGTCGGGATAGCCCGGCGCCCCAAGCAGCCAATAGACCCCGACGGCCCCGGCCAGAACCGCCAGCACCACCACCCCCGCCGCCAGTCGCGACAGCCCTCGCGGCGCCGCCACCGCGCTCCTGGTATGCGCCGCGGCCCGGTCAGCATCCAGCAGCCGGCGCGACACCTCGACCCGCACCCGCTCTGCCTCGGCCTGGCCCAGCACCCCGCGCGCCAGATCGCGCTCTACCTCCGACAACTGGTCGCGATAGACCTGCACGTCGAACGCCTGCGCCGCGCCGGTCCCGAGCCGTGCCCGCACCAGCGCCTGCGCCATTAGCCCGCCCACGACGAGCGCCAATGCCCCTGCGATCAGCCAGAACCCCATGCGGGCCTCCTTGGTGTTTGCCCCCGTCTACAGACCCGCGAGGCCGCGCAAAACCCCCAATCCGGGACAGCTTGCCACACGTCCTGGAGAGCACATGTCGCAATTTCACCGGCGAGTGCCGCACATCGCATTGGCCCGGCGCCACGACAGGATCAAAAAGGCGGCAAGGAACCGGGCATCTGCCCCGGAAAGGATTCGCCCATGAAACGCTATTCCGCCTTTGCCATCGCCCGCGAAGCCCTGCGCAACCACACCGGCTGGGACCGCGCCTGGGCCAGCCCGGAACCGCGCCAGGCCTATGACGTGGTGATCGTCGGCGCCGGCGGCCATGGGCTGGCCACCGCCTATTACCTCGGCAAGAATTTCGGCATCACCAATGTCGCGATCCTCGAAAAGGGCTGGCTGGGCGGCGGCAATACCGGTCGCAACACCACCATCATCCGCAGCAATTATCTGCAGAACGCCTCTGCCGCGATCTATGAAAAGGCCCGCAGCCTTTACGAGACCCTTAGCCAGGACCTCAACTATAACGTCATGTTCAGCCCCCGCGGCGTGATGATGCTGGCCCAGACCCAGCACGAGGTCCGCGGCTACCTGCGCACCGCCCACGCCAACGCGCTGCAAGGCGTGACCACGGAATTCATCACGCCTGAGCGGGTCAGGGAACTGGTGCCGATCATCTGCATCGACGGGCCGCGCTATCCGGTGCTGGGCGCTCTGTGGCAATCCCGCGGCGGCACCGCGCGCCACGATGCCGTGGCCTGGGGCTATGCCCGTGCCTGTTCGCAGATGGGCATGCACGTGATCCAGAAATGCGAAGTGACCGGGGTGAAGGCCGAGGCCGGCAAGGTGACCGGCGTCGCCACCACAAAGGGCGATATTGGCTGTGGCAAGCTGGGCATGGTCGTGGCGGGCCACTCGGGCCATCTGGCCCACATGGCGGGCTTTCGTCTGCCGATCGAGTCGGTCGCGCTGCAGGCGCTTGTGTCAGAGCCGATCAAGCCTTGCATGGACGTGGTGGTGATGGCCAACACCGTGCATGGTTACATGTCGCAATCCGACAAGGGAGAGATGGTGATCGGGGGCGGTGCCGACGGGTTCAACAACTACACCCAGCGCGGTTCGTTCCACCATATAGAGGAAACCGTCAGGGCGCTGGTAGAGACCTTCCCGGTGATCTCGCGGCTCAAGATGATGCGGCAATGGGGCGGCATCGTCGACATGACCGGCGACCGCTCTCCGATCATCTCGAAAACCCCGGTCGAGGGCTGCTTCATCAATTGCGGCTGGGG
>JAAELR010000404.1 GCA_024226455.1 Paracoccaceae bacterium | reverse complement strand
TGGCCACCTCCTGCAACAAGCGAACAGCACCCATAACGACTGGAGGCCGAAAATGCTTGAAATCGTATCGCCAGCGAAGGTAGCCTCACGGAAGGCAGGCCAAATGGGGAATGCCGGTTTAGGGTTTCATTGGTGGTTTCGGCTTCGATGGCCTCCATCGCGTCGTCGATGATCTTGCCGATGTTTTCCGAGCGGGCGTTTTGCTGGATGTGAGACCAGCGCGCTTTTTCGGGCACCCAGAAGACATTTTCGGCGAGGTATTCTTCGGGGTCTTCGGGATCGGCCAATTCCTCTTGGGCGAGTCGTTCGTACATTGCCTGGAAGGCTTCGGAAATGTATTTGAGGAATATCAGACCTAAAGCGACGTGTTTGTACTCCGAGGGTTCCAGACCTCCGCGCATCTTGTCTGCCGCCTTGAATAGGTCAGCGGCAAAATCAAGGTCGGCGCTTCGGGTATCATTGGCCATTCAAAGAGTGCTTTCGGACTATTGAGCTTTGCCAACACCCGTACCAGACAGGAGCCGCGCCTCACAACGCCTATTGCCGCCCAAGGGTGGTGTGATCTGCACTGAAACAACTTGAACCGAACACCAGCGAACACCATATTTGCACAATAGAACGGTCGGGGCGCAATATATGGCATCTTTCAGCGGCTTTATTCGGAAGTCTCCACCTCACCGGCTGCGACAGTTTTTCGAGGTGCGAGGCGTCGATGCACCTGACGATTTCAACTGGACGAGTGAGGGGCGCGGTACGACCCTCGTCCGGTCCATCGAAACCCTTTTGTCTCAACTAACCGACCTGAAACAGGATACCTTGAAGGCCGAACTGGATCACCTCGCCAGCCTGGCCGATAGCAACGGAATGCTGAGTGCCGAGCAGATTTGCGCCGGACAAGGGATTGAGTTGGAAGGCCTGGAGGGCGTGCAGGATGTGCTATTGATGCTCTCGACTGATCACCCCCAGGCGGTTGATCGCGTGGCTGCGCAGGCGTCTTTGATGCGAAGGACGGGCCCGAAGTACTGGTCCACTTTCCAGTTCGGCGATGACGGCAGGCCGTGGGCACTTGAAGACGGCGCTGCGCGGGAGGCATTCCTGGGTGACGCCATTGCCATCCTCGACCTGCCAGATCATCGAAAACGCGAAGCGGATTGGTATAAGACGATCCGCGTCCATCCGATCACCGGCGAGGAAACCGAGATCGTTCAAGCTACCATCTACGTCGAAGAGCGCGCCGAAAGCGAATTGGCATTTGGCCCGTCCGATACCCTGGAACGGCAAATTGTCCAGAAAGTTCTGGAGGTTGGGATTGCCTGCGATTCCAGGGCGCGAATTGTAGAGATTTGTGCGAGGGGCGGCAGGAAAGTGCGGGACGAATATGCAGCGTCTTTCGCCAGGCATTTCGCGCCGCATTCCGAAGCCCCGGTCGAGACGCCGCGCCGGGAAGTCTTGTTGGACCCGCTGCGACAAACTGTGGATTTCGAGACAGAACCTTCTGACGGGATCGAGAGGATCGAGGTTTCGTCCCTCGATTTCTTTGCGACTGGCGGCGGCTTTTTGCGGATGGAAAAGCGCGGCAAAGACGAGACGATTTATCGGTTTCTTGAGCGACGGTTCGGCGGGGCTTCACCTCTGCGCGCGGGAGGGTGGCAACTCACCGGGGCGACAATTCGGATCATCCTTGCGGCCAAGGAAGGCAAGCGCCGTCACACCCTGACGGTGACTCTTCGGACACCAAACACCACGACCCTACCGAACAAGACCGAGAAGGACCGGCAATTCGTTTTTGATTTGTTGGAGCGTTGGAATTTGCTCGCGCCTCCGCCCAAGGACCTGGATGTGGTCGAGGTCCTTGAATGACCGCGATTGAATTGCTCTGCGAGATCATCGCCCAAGAGGCAAAGGTGTCCGCCGCGTCGCTCTGGTCAAATGCTGAATATCACCCCTTGGTTCGGTATGGCTATCTCCTGGAAACCGGTGTGATCTCGTCCGCCGCATGTGCGGAGTGCGACAATCCGCATGATGCCGAAATCGTGTTTGAAGGTGACCAATACGGGTATTTCTGTCCCGAGCTTGGGTTTGTGCCCGTCCCGCGCGCCGACGTCCAAGGCGTGGTCCCGGACCTGCCAAATCTCATCGAACGCCTGGCCATTGTTTTTGACTGCAAGCGCCGCAAGACGACTCCGCTGCAAGGGCGGACATGGCGCATTGGCGCGATGGCAACCGACGATGGCGATGTGATGCTTTACTTTCATCCCCGCCTTCAAAGCAATGGCGACGTGCGTGACCTCGACAATGCCCTGACCCGAGAAGTCAGATCGCGCTGGAGATTGGTCGTCACGGCAGAAGGCTCGTTTCCCATGCGAGATACCAAATTCGTTCCCTTGAGCGAATTGGTCGAACTGGACCCGAAAGAAGGACGTTTGACTGCAGCGGCGGACCCGCGCATCATTGTGGACATTCCACAGAGAAAAGCAGGAGGCGCGCCAAATCGGTACGAAACCCGACTGCTCCCCTTGATCCAAGCCCGAATGCAAGGCGACCTGCCCGGGCTAGGGCGGAATGATGAGGCCAAGGCAATTCTGAGCCTCTTTGAGAGTGAATATCCCGACATCAAAGCCCCATCGCTACCAACCGTTAGGGGCTATGTGACCAAAGTCCGAGGTGGATAATAACTGGATAGAAACGCGCCCTCTGTTTCGATCCACCTCCCGTCTGGCACCATCCGCCCATACCCAAGCAAAGGAGTGTGGGCCATGACGACCACGACCGAACTTCTCACCCAGGCCGCGCAAATTCTTGCCGTTTCACCGAATGAAGCTGCGCGTTTGTGCAGCATCGGGCGCACCACGCTTTATGCCGCCCTCTCTTCGGGCGACCTTAGGAGCGTCAAGATCGGCACCCGCCGCTTGATCACCATCGACGCGCTTCGCGACTGGTTGAAAAAGAACGAGCAGGTAACCAGCGAGTAAGGGGCGCGACATGCCAAAGCAAGCGCGCCTGAACAGGATCAAAGCGTTCCGGACCTACACAATCGAGGAGGCGGCGGAGGTTTCCTGCGTCTCATCCCGAACGATCCGCAACTGGATAGCGAAGGGTTTGCGCATCATGGGCGGGGAGCGCCCGGCGCTGATCCGTGGCGACGATCTGCGCGATTTCATCAAGGGCCAGCGGGAGGGCCGAAAAATCAAGACCGCGTTAGGAGCGTTCTTTTGCGTCCGCTGCAGGAGGCCGCGAAGAGCCGCCGGAGGATTTGCAGACTGCAACATCACCGGCAAGCGGGTCATGCTCACAGCGCTCTGCGAGGTCTGCGAAACCGTCGTTTCCAAGCCAATTGCCGAGGCGTGCATCCCCGAGATTGGCCGGACCCTCGACCTCACAATTACGCGGCATGAAACGACATTGTAGTGGCGGACACGCGCCCCCTTGTTTTTCCGCTTCAAGACACAGCCGCCCGGCAGGATCACGGCACCTGAAATTCGCAGCACAAAGGACGCAAACATGACCAAGCGACCCAACGAGGCAAACGAGCGGCTCAAGCGCCGGTTTCTGGATTATCGCAAGCACGCGCGCCAGCTTTCGGAGAAGTCCCTCGACCGCGAAATCGCCGCGCTGGAGCGGTTCGACGTCTGGAACGGGCGCAAGGATTTCGCGCAGTTCCACATTGAACAGGCGATGGGCTTTCGCGCGCATCTGGAACAGGCCAAGGGCGCGACCGGTAAACCTCTGGGCAAATCCACCGCGCGCGCCATTCTGGCGACGTTGCGCGAGTTTGTGCTTTGGCTCTCTCAGCAAGACGGTTTTCGCAGCCGGATCAAGGCAGCGGATGCGGACTACTTCAAACTTTCCCGCCGGGACGAAGCGGAAGCCCGCGCCGCCCCGGCCCGACCGGCGCCCAGCATCAACCAAGCCAAGCGCGCCTTGGCCATGATGCCGTCAAAATCCCCGCGCGACCTGCGCGACCGCGCGGTATTCGCGCTCTTGTGCCTGACGGGCATCCGCGTGGCAGCTTTGGTCTCGCTGCGGATCAAGCATGTCGACCTAGCAGAGAAATCCGTCACGCAGAACCCGCGCGAGGTGGCGACGAAACTCGGCAAGAGCATCGACACCTTCTTTGCCAAAGGTTTTGACGAAGCCGAAGCCGCGCTGGGCACATGGATCGCGCATCTGGACGAGGTGGAACTCTATGGACCCGACGACCCGCTGTTTCCCGCAACGGCCCTTGCCACCATCGCAAACACCGGCTTCAAAGCGGATGGATTTGAACGCCGCCCCTGGACTACCACCGAACCGGTGCGCAAAATCATAAACCAGGCCTTCTCCGCTGCGAATCTGCCGGTTTTCGGGCCGCACGCCTTCCGACACATGCTCGCCCGTCACGCCGCGAAGACCTGCTCTTCTGTGGCGGAACTGGTGGCAACATCACAAAACCTTGGCCACACCGACGTTCTGACCACCCTGCGCAACTACGGTCAAATCAGCCGCGAACGGCAGCGCGCACTGATAACAGGCGAGTCAGAGGACGACGTACTGGAGGGCAGATAGGCGTACCATGCGGGTATTCAAACAGATGCACGGTGTGGGAACGGATGTGGGAACGCAGCGGCAGAGGTCTATGTTTTGCCAAGTAAATCAATGGCTTATTTGGTTATTGTGGCGGAGAAGGAGGGATTCGAACCCCCGGAGGGCGCTAACCCTCAACGGTTTTCAAGACCGCCGCATTCGACCACTCTGCCACTTCTCCAGTCCGCGAAGACATAGCCACGTAGCCGGGTAGGTTGCAAGGCATGTGCGAAAGCCACGAGCAAAACCACGGGACCTAGCGGAGATTTTCTTCAAAATCCCCAGAGACTCTTTCCAAAAAGCTTTCTGCGCGCTATGGTCGGTTCACTGCGTGCAGGCCCGCGCGTGGTGATCGAGCAAAAAGCGCGGCAATGATCGCGCATAGGGGGCATGGTATGGCAAGAACGCGGACAGGGCGGATAGCCCTTCTTCTGTGCAGCGCGAGTCTGGTGACGGCTTGCGAAAAGGGCACGGATTTCAACATCTTCAAGAAAAAAGACCCGACCGCCGAGGTCAGTCTCGACAATGCGCCCAGCACCGCCTCGGTGAGGCTTGTCGAGCGAGACATCGAGGCGCCCGAGGTGTTCCAAACCACCGATCAGGGGCTCTGGGACGGGCGTCCGTCGCTGGGTGGCGTCTGGGTGGCGCACCCGGATGTGAAGGAACCGGAGCGGGTGATCATCCGCAACGAAGAGAACGGAAAGTTTGTCATCGGCGCGCTTTTCAAACGCGAACGCGACAACCCCGGGCCGAAACTGCAGATCTCTTCGGATGCCGCCGCGGCACTGGGCATGCTGGCCGGGGCGCCGGATGCGCTGAACGTCACGGCACTGCGCCGCCAGGAGGTGCCGATCGCCGACGAGAGCGTCGATGCCGCCACAGAGACCCTGCCCGCCCCGGGCGAGATCCAGACCGCATCGCTCGATGATCCGATCGCCGCCGCCGGTGCCGCGCTCGACAAGGTCGAGGCCGAAACCGCCATTGCCGCGCCGGCACGAACGCCTATGCCGTCGCGACTAGCCAAGCCCTTTATCCAGATCGGCCTGTTCAGCGTCGAGCAGAACGCCTCGAACACCGGGGTGGCGCTGCGCAATGCCGGGATCGTGCCGACGATCCAAGAGAAGGCCTCGAAGGGCAAGAAATACTACCGCGTGACGATCGGTCCTGCGACAAATTCCGCCGAACGCGCAGCAATCCTGAAAAAGGTGAAGGAGCTGGGCTATTCCGACGCGTATTATGTGACCAACTGATCTCCCGACTCGAAAGGACCAGGTAAAGGCTCATGCGTCTGCCCTCCCTGTTTGCCGCGCTGGCTCTGATCTGCCTCGCCGCCCTGCCAGCCAGGGCGTTCGAGACCCTTGCCGAGGCGGCCTTTGTGGTCGACCTCAACACCGGCACAGTGCTGATGGAGAAACAGGCGGATATCCCGCTGCCGCCCGCGTCGATGTCGAAACTGATGACCCTGAACATTCTGTTCGAGGCGCTGCGTGACGGGCGCGTAACGATGGATACCCGGTTCACCGTCTCGTCCAGGGCCAAGAACATGGGCGGCTCGACCATGTTCCTAAACGAGCAGGACCGGCCGACGGTCGACGAACTGATCCGCGGCATCGTGGTGCTTTCCGGCAACGACGCCTGCGTCGCGGTCGCCGAAGGGCTGTCAGGCACCGAGGATGCATTTGCCCGCCAGATGAACGAGCGCGCCAAGGCTCTGGGCATGACCGGATCGGTATTCGCCAATGCCAGCGGCTGGCCCAATCCCAACCACCGAATGTCGATGCGCGATCTGGGGCTGCTGGCCACACGGCTGATCGTCGATTTCCCCGAGTATTATGGTTTTTTCGGACTGGATGAGTTTGCCTGGGACAACCGCGCGCCGCAGAACCGGTTCAACCGCAACCCGCTGTTGAAGCTGGGCATCGGCGCCGACGGGCTGAAGACCGGGCACACCTCAGAGGCCGGCTATGGCCTCGTCGGATCGGCGCTTCAGGGCAAACGCCGCATCGTCTTCGTGATCACCGGGCTCGATTCGGAAAAACAGCGCGCCGAAGAGGCCGAGCGCATCGTCAACTGGGCTTTCCGGCAATTCGTCGAAAAGACGGTGGTCGAAAAGAACAAGCGGATGGCGGAACTGCCGGTCTGGCTGGGCGAGGTCGACAGGGTCGGGCTGCTCGCCGCCGACAGCGTCACGATGCTGATCCCGGCGCTGGTGCAGGGCAACATCCCGGCGGTGATGAAATACCGCACCCCGGTCGAGGCGCCGGTGATTGAGGGCCAGGTTCTGGGCCAACTGACGATCGAGGTCGAGGGCATGCCCGAGGCCACTGTCGAACTGATCGCCGACCGCGACATTGCCCGCGGCGGCTTCATGCCTCGGGTACGGCTGGCCGCACGCATCCTGATCGGCAAATTGCAAAACGCGCTCTGAGCCCGCGCACAAAGGCGTCTCGAAACACCTTTGCCCCGATCACGGCATGTATCGCCGCAGTGCTCTTCCCGGCGGTGTGAACCAGAGGCCGGATCCAGAAAACCTCTGCGAATCCCGCCAAGAATTGTCGAATAATCTTAGGCGCCGCCTTACGCCCCGGTCTCACAGCGCGTAAACCGGGTCTCGTGTCGAGACAGGAGAGCGGCTTGGGTCTGTTCATCACATTCGAGGGCATCGACGGTTCGGGCAAGTCCACCCAGGCGCGGCTGTTGGCCGACGCCCTGCGCGTGGTCGGCCATAACGTGGTGCTGACCCGAGAGCCCGGCGGCTCAGCGGGCGCTGACGAGATCCGCCGCCTGGTGCTCGAAGGCGACCCGAACCGCTGGTCGGCGGAAACCGAACTGCTGCTATTCAACGCCGCCCGTCGCGACCATCTCGAACGGCTGATCGAGCCCGCCCTTGCCGCCGGCCAGACCGTGGTCTGCGACCGTTTCGCCGACAGCACGCGCATGTATCAGGGCCTCAGCCGCGGCAACTTGCGCGCCCGGGCCGATGCGCTGCATGACCTGATGATCGGACGCGACCCCGACCTGACATTGCTGATCGACATGGACCCAGAAACCGGCCTGGCCCGCGCCAGGGGGCGGGGTGGCCACGAGGAACGGTTCGAGGATTTCGGCCCGGATCTGCAGGCACAGATGCGCGCGGGCTTCCTGGCGCTGGCACAGGAGTTCCCCGAACGCTTCCGCGTCGTCGACGGCAACCGCCTCGTCGCAGAGGTGGCCGCCGACGTGCTGGCCCTGGCCCTGGCAGCACTTGCCGATGACTGAGACCCCGCCCGAAGCCGACCGCGCCTCCGGCGCGCCGCACCCGCGCGAAACCGCCCGGCTGATCGGGCAGCAGGCCGCCGAGCGCGACTTTCTCGAGGCATGCAATTGCGGCCGCCTGCACCACGCCTGGCTGATCACCGGCCCACGCGGCGTCGGCAAGGCGACGCTGGCCTGGCGCATCGCCCGCTTCCTTCTGACCACCCCGGTGGCGCAAACAGACGGGCTCCCGGGCGCCCCGCCACCACCCGAAACGCTCGATATCGACGAAACCCACCCCGTCGCCCATCACATGCTGGCGCTCAGCGAACCTCGTCTGTTCCTGCTGCGCCGCCCATGGGACGAGAAAAAAGAGCGGCTCAAGCAAGAGATTACCGTCGACGAAGTGCGTAAACTCAAAGGTTTCTTCACCCTCTCGGCCACCGATGGCGGGCGCCGCGTGGTGATCGTCGACGCGGCCGACGAGATGAACGTGAACGCCGCCAACGCGCTGCTGAAACTGCTCGAAGAACCGCCCGAGAACACCGTGATGCTGCTGGTGGCGCATCAGCCCTCGCGCCTGTTGCCCACCATCCTCAGCCGCTGCCGGGCGTTGCGCTGCCGCACGCTGGACGCCCCCGAGATCGCCGAAGTGCTGGCGCAGGCGCATGTCGACCCGGGCGGCAATGCCGACGCGCTGGCCGCGCTCGCCGGCGGCTCTGCGGGGGCGGCGCTGCGGCTGATTACCTTGGACGGGCTGGCGCTCTATGCCGAGATCGTCGCCATCTTCGCGGCCCATGCCGACCGCCCCCGCGCCCTGAAACTTGCCGCCAGCATGGTGGGTCGCGCCAATGCCGAGCGCTTCGCGCTCTGCCTCGATCTGACCGACCTTTTCATTGCCCGGCTCGCCCGCACCGGCCTTTCGGGCCCACTGCAGCCAGAGGCGACACCGGGCGAGGCAGCGCTTCTGGCCCGCCTCAGCCCCAGCCCTGCCACCGCCCGCCGCTGGGCCACACTGCAACAAGAGCTTGGCCAGCGCGCCCGCCATGGTCGGGCGGTCAATCTTGACCCCGCCGCGCTGATGCTGGATATCGTATTGAAAATCCACGAAACGGCGGCACAGTTGGCGGCCTGATGCAGTCAACCTTTTCATTGCGAACGCCAACCGCCCCAGAGACAGGTCGCCCATGCCGCAGCCCCCGGAAATCACCGACAGCCATTGCCACCTGGACTTCGCCAGCTTCGACGAAGACCGCGACGCAGTGATCGCCCGGGCGCTGGAGGCCGGGGTGACCCGCATGGTGACGATCTGCACCCGCCTGGGCGCTGAACCCCGGGTTCGCGCCATCGCCGAGACCTACGCCCCTGTCTTCTACGCCGCCGGCACCCACCCGATGAGCGCCGCCAAAGAACCGCTGGCCACGGTCGAAGATCTGGCCGCGCTGGCCGCGCATCCCAAGTTCGTCGGCATCGGGGAAACCGGGCTCGACTATCATTACACAGCCGACAGCAAAACCATCCAGCAACAAAGCCTCGCGGTGCATATAGAGGCCGCGCGGCGCACACGGCTGCCGCTGATCATCCATTCGCGCGATGCAGATGACGACATGGCCCGGATACTCGCCGACGAACACCGCGCCGGCGGTTTCTCCTGCGTCATGCATTGCTTCAGCTCTGGGCCCGCACTGGCCGAGGCCGCACTCGATCTGGGCTTTTACCTGTCCATGCCCGGCATCGCCGCCTTCCCCAAATCCACCGCCCTGCGCGAGATCTTCGCCGCCGCCCCGGTCGATCAGATATTGCTGGAAACCGACGCCCCCTACCTCGCCCCGCCGCCCCATCGCGGCAAGCGCAACGAGCCCGCCCACACGGTGCACACCGCCAGGGTGGCCGCCGATCTCTACGGGCTCGACTATGCCGAATTCGCCGCCCTGACCCAGGCCAATTTCGACCGGCTCTTTGCCAAGGTCGCCTCGCACCAGGCAGCCGCCTGATGGCCACGCTGCGCTTTACCATCCTCGGCAGCGGCTCGTCAGGCGGGGTTCCGCGCCTTGGCGGCAACTGGGGCGCCTGCGATCCGGACAATCCGAAAAACCACCGCCGCCGCTGCTCGATGCTGATCGAGCGTGTCGACGGCGACGGCACCACCCGCGTACTGATCGACAGCTCACCCGACCTGCGCGCCCAGCTTCTGGACGTCGGCATCGGTGAGCTTGATGCGGTGGTCTACACGCACGGCCACGCCGACCATATGCACGGCATCGACGATCTGCGCATGATCGTCTTCAACATGAAAAGCCGCCTGGCCGCCTGGGCCGACGGGGCAACGCAAGACCGGCTCTATGGCAGCTTCGGCTACGCCTTCAGCCAGCCAGAGGGCTCGCCCTACCCGCCAATTCTCGACATGCACACGATCAAGGGCGACGTGGTGATCGAGGGTTCCGGCGGCGCCATCACCCTCAGCCCGTTCCGCGTCGGTCATGGCTCCATCGACGCGCTGGGCTTTCGCATCTGCGATCTGGCCTATCTGCCCGACGTGGCGGAAATGTATGATGACGCCTGGGAGGCCGTGGCAGGGCTCGACTGCTGGATTCTCGACGCCCTGCGCCGCGCACCGCACCCCACGCACGCCCACTTGGAGCGCTCGCTGGAATGGATCGCCCGCGCCTCGCCACGCCGGGCGGTGCTGACCAACATGCATATTGACATGGACTGGGCCGAGGTCGAGGCCGAGACCCCAGACCACATCACCCCAGCCTATGACGGCATGGTGATCACCTATGACCAGTAAAACCGCCGGTCCGGGCTTCTTCTCTTTGAAAATACCTCCGCCGGAGGCACGCGCCGCCCGAAGGGCGGCGCGCTCCTGATGCAGGCCCTGATCGAGGTCATCCTGCCGGTCTTTCTGGTCATCGGCTTTGGATATGTGACGGTCTGGCGCGGGCTTTTCAGCGATACCAGTGTCGACGCGCTGATGAAATTCGCTCAGAACTTCGCCATCCCCTGCCTGCTGTTTCAGGCCATCTCGAGCCTCGATCTGGGCCAGGATTTCAACCTGCCGCTGCTAGGCAGCTTCTATGCCGGCGCCACGACGGGGTTTATGGCGGGGTTGCTGGGCGCGCGGTTTCTGTTCTCGCGCCCCTGGGAGGACAGCGTCGCCATCGGTTTTTGCACCCTGTTTTCCAACTCTGTCCTGCTGGGCCTGCCAATCACCGAGCGCGCCTTCGGCGCCGATGCCATGGGCCCCAACTATGCCATCGTGTCGATCCACGCGCCGTTTTGCTACATCATCGGCTTCACGGCGATGGAGATTGTCCGCGCCAGCGGCGGCGGATTGCGCAGCGCGGGGCGATCCATACTGCTGTCGATCCTGCGTAACCCGCTGATGATCGGTATCGGGCTGGGCTTTGTCGTCAACCTGACCGGACTGACCCTGCCCGGGACGCTGGGCGAGGCCATCGGCCTGATGGCCCACGCCGCACTGCCGGCGGCCCTGTTCGGCCTGGGCGGCGTACTCTACCGCTACCGGCCAGAGGGCGATATGGCCACCATCGCCTGGATCTGCGGTGTGTCACTGGTGCTGCACCCGGCCATCACCTGGGGCCTGGGCAGTGCAGCGGGGCTCTCGACCGGCCAGTTCCGATCGGCGGTGCTGACCGCGGCCATGGCGCCCGGGGTCAACGCCTATGTCTTCGCCAACATGTTCGGCGTGGCAAGGCGCGTGGCCGCATCGGCCGTGCTAATCTCCACCTCGCTCTGCATCGTCACCGCCTGGGTCTGGCTGAGCCTTCTGCCCTGAGGCATTTCGGATCGCTGACGCGATCCGACCGGAGCGAGGGGGCGCTGCCCCCTCGCGCTCCCCCGAGGTACTTATCAAAGAGAAGAAGACCCCTGCCCGCCTTACCCCGGCGACAGGCCGCGCAGCCGTTCCGACCTGCGGCGCAGCAGTTCTACCGTGGTCAGCAGCGCAATCGAGATCACCACCAGGATCGTGGCCACCGCAAGGATCGTCGGGGAGATCTGTTCGCGCAGACCGGTGAACATCTGCCAGGGCAGCGTCTTTTGGCTGGCCGAGCCGACAAACAGCACCACCACCACCTCGTCAAACGAGGTTATGAAGGCAAAGAGACCGCCCGAGATCACGCCGGGCAGGATCAGCGGCATCTGCACCCGAAAGAAGGTGGTCACCGGATCGGCACCCATATTGGCCGCCGCCCGTGTCAGCGACCGGTCGAAGCCCACCAAAGTGGCCGTCACCGTGATGATCACGAAGGGAATACCCAGCACCGCATGCGCCAGGATCACTTTGACATAGCCTACGAAGGTCTTGTTCAGCCCCAGCGTGCCCTCCAGAAAGTTGCCTATCCAGCTGTAGAAGAAGAACATGCCGGTGGCCGAGATGATCAGCGGCACGATCATCGGCGAGATCAGGATCGCCATGATGGCGCGCCTGCCCGGCACGTGAGACTGCGACAGCCCGATGGCGGCCAGCGTTCCCAGCGACACCGACAGGACCGTGGCGATCGGCGCGATGATCACCGAGTTCTTGAAGCTGCGCTGCCATTCGTTGTTGGTGAAAAAGTCGCGGTAGTGCTTCAGCGAATAGCCATCCGCCTCGAACCGCAGCATTTCGGGCGTGAAGGTAAAGAAATCCTGGGCGTTGAACGACAGCGGCATCACCACCAGGATCGGCGTGATCAGGAACACGAAGATCGCACCGCAGATGAAGCGGAACGTGTAGTGCCAGAGCACCTGCTCGGAGGTGAGGTAAGGCGCCAGCGGCCTGCGGTATTCGCGGTAGTGGATCCAGAAGATGAACCGCGCCACGGCGGTTCCCAGCAGCAGCCCCGCCAGCGCGCCGCCCAGCCGTCCGATTGCCGCCCCCGCCACCGCCCCCAGCAAGGCGCTGACCACCATGGCGGCCCGCGCCGTCCCGAAGACCGAGATCAGCGCATAGGCAAAGCCGATTGCCACCACCGCACCGCCGACCACGGTCAGCAGGAACTCTGAAAACACCGAGGCGGTCGACACCCCGGCAACAAAACTGACCGCCGCCACCAGCAACCCCACAAGCGACAGGGTGAAGGGCAGCGAGACCGGAACAGCGTTTTCGGTGAATTTCGAACTCATCGCGCCTACCCCAGCTTCACGTTGTCGATGCCGACGATCTTGTCATAGCACCAGTAGAGCCCCAGAACGACCACCAGCAGGATGGCGCCCAGCGCCGCCGCCAGCCCCCAGTTCAGGCTTGACGAGATGTGATAGGCAATCCGGTTCGATATGAAGACGCCCTTGGTGCCGCCGACGATCTCGGGCGTGATGTAATAGCCGATGGACAGGATGAAGACGAGAATGCTGCCCGCCCCGATCCCCGGCACGCTTTGCGGGAAATAGACCCGCCAGAAGGCAGTCCAGTTGGTGGCGCCCAGCGACTTGGCGGCCCGCACATAGGTCTGCGGGATGGTCTGCATCACCGAATACATCGGCAGGATCATGAAGGGCAGCAGGATATGCGTCATCGCCACGATGGTGCCGGTCTGATTGTTGATCATCACCAATCGCCCGTCATCGGCGACCAACCCGATCCAGACCAGCACGTCGTTGATCACGCCCTGTTGCTGCAGCATCACCTTCCAGGCCGAGGTCCGCACCAGCAGCGAGGTCCAGAACGGCAAGAGCACCAGAATCATCAGGACATTGGCCTTGCGCATGGGCAGGTTGGCCAAGAGATAGGCCACCGGATAGGCCAGCAGAATGCAGGTCGTGGTGATCATCAACGACATCCAGATGGTGCGCCAGAACAGCTTGATCAGGATCTGCTTGTTTTCCGGCTGCGACTGGGCGCCCTCTGGCGTCAGCTGCATGTCGACGGCGTTGAGGAAATAGCCCGGCGTCACCCGGCGTGAATGGGTCTGGATCGTCTCCCAGACCTCGATCCTGCCCCAGCCATCATGCAGGTCAAGGAATTGCTCCTTGAAAGGTCCGACCGTTTCGGCGTCCCATTTCTTGATGGCGCGGCCCGACTTTCGAAACAGCGATGACAAGCCAGTCTGTTCGTAGTTCAGCCGCGTGCCCAGTTTGGTATGATTCTTGGCGGCCACGGCGACGATCATGTCCTGGGCCAGCGCGGCAAAGACCGGCTCGCCGGGCAATTCCCCGGTCGAGGCATCCCAGCCGGCGACGGCCTCGACAGTCAGCGGCAGGGTGTCGGCGACGATGTCGTTGTCGACCGAGCGCAGCAGCATGTTGAGGATCGGCACGATGAAAGAGATCAGCACGAAGACCAGCAGCGGCGCGATCAGCATCAGCGCCCGCGTCTTCTGCACCCGCAGCGCGCGTGCCAGACTGCGCTTCAGCGGCGTGCCGTCAGCGGCCAGAACCGGCCCGGTAGCGCTTGTGTCGCTCATTCTCCGTGGCCCTCCACTACGATGATCACGCTCTCGGCACAGCGCCGGCGGATATCGGCGACCTCCTGGTACTCGGGGTCGTTATAGGCGGCCAGTGCCGCGGCGTAGCTGGGAAACTCGATCACCACATGGCGGTCGCCGCTGTCGCCCTCGGCCACCTGATGCTGGCCGCCGCGGACGATGAACTTCGCCCCAAGGCTCTGCAGTATCGGTGTGTCGCGGCGCACATATTCGGGATAGCCCTCTGGGTCGGTGACCTTGATATGGCCGATGATGTAACCTTTGGGCATGGGCCCCTCCCCATTCTGGGCGGGATGGGCCTGGCGCGGCCCATCCCTTTGTTATTTCAGACGCTTATTGCGCCAGCCAGGCCTGGAACTTGGCGTCGATGTCGTCGCGATAGTCGGCCCAGAACTCGTAGTTGTAGAGGAACGTGTTCTTGGCGTTGTTGGGATCGGTCGGCATATGCGGCGCCATGTCGATACCCAGATCGGCGTGTTTGCCGACCATCGGCGCCGAAGAGGCGCGGGCCGGGCCGTAGCTGATGAACTTGGCCTGATCCGCCAGACGCTGGGTGTCGGTGGCGAACATGATGTAGTCAAGCGCACGTGCCTGACGCTCGGCCGACAGACCGGCGGGGATGATCCATCCGTCAAGGTCAAAAACCTGCGCGTCCCACAGCATGCCAACCGGCTGGTGCTGCTCTTCGATCACGCTGAACAGACGCCCGTTATAGGTAGAGCCCATGACGATTTCGCCGTCGGCCAGAAGCTGCGGCGTGTCGGCACCGGCCGACCACCAGATCACGCTGTCCTTGATGGTGCCGAGCTTGGCAAGCGCCCGGTCCTGGCCTTCGCTGGTCTCCAGAACGCTATAGACGTCGGCCTTGTCCACGCCATCGCACAGCAGCGCCCACTCCATGTTGTTGATCGGGCGTTTTTCCAGCGAACGCTTGCCGGGATAGGCTTCGAGGTCGAACACGTCGCAGATGTCATCGGGCGGGTTGTCGCCAACCAGGTCGGTACGATAGCCGAAGGCGGTCGAATAGACGATCTGCGGGATAAAGCAGTCCGACACGATCAGATCGCCGAAATCCTCCGAGGCCAGGGTGCCGTCGGGTGCGGCGGCCAGCATGGTGTCGTGATCGATCTCCAGCGCCAGACCTTCGTCGCACAAGCGCATGGCGTCGGCGGCAACCACGTCGACCACATCCCAGGTCACGTTGCCGGCCTCGTTCATCGCGCGCAGCTTGGCCACGGCCTCGGCAGAGCTGTCATCGTTGATGATGGTGGTGCCGCTCATTTCCGAATAGGGCTCGTGATAGGCGCGCAGCTGCGACTTGGAATAGGCTCCGCCCCAGGACACGATGGTCAGTTCGTCGGCCATGTCGGCCGCCAGAACCGGCGAAGCGATCATCGCCGCGGCAGTCGTCACCATCAGAAATTTGAGTTTCATGCGTATACTCTCCATGTTGTCGATTACGTGTGTTTCTTGCTTTCCCGTTCTTCATCCCCCCCTGCCCCGGGCAGGCCTCCCACGGGGGGTAACTCCTCAGGCGTCGAGCGCCCGGCAATCCTCTGCCCGCCAGCCGATTTCCAGCATTTCTCCGGGCTTCAGCCTGGGCTGGTCGGGGGCGTTACGGGTCTTGACGACGAAATCGTCATTGCCCGCCACGCTCAGCCGGGTGCGGTAGATGTCGCCCATATAGATGAACTCCAGCACTTCGGCCTTGATCGTGTGGGCGTCGGGATGCAGCCGGTCCTTGTTGAACTCGACCCGCTCGGGCCGGATCGAAACCAGCGTGCGCTCGCCCACGGCATTGACGTTGACCGGCACCGTGTCGATCACCTCGCCATCGTCCAGCGTCACCTCGGCAATGCCGCCTTCCATCTTGGTCACCGTGCCCATCAGCGTGTTGTTCTCGCCGATGAACTGCGCCACGAAACTGTTCTGCGGCTTCTCATAAAGCTCATCGGGCGGCGCAAGCTGCTGAATGCGGCCATCCTCGAACACCGCCACCCGGTCGGACATGGTCAGCGCCTCGGTCTGGTCATGGGTGACATAGACCACCGTGATGCCCAGATTGTCGGCGATATGCTTGATCTCGAACTGCATACGCTCGCGCAACTGCTTGTCCAGCGCCCCCAGCGGCTCGTCCATCAGCACCAGTTCCGCCTCGAACACCAGCGCCCGGGCCAGCGCGATGCGCTGCTGCTGGCCACCCGACAACTGCGCCGGGCGCCGGCCGCCGAACTCGCCCATCTGAACCATCTCCAGCGCCCGCTTGACCTTGGCCTCGCGCTCGGACTTGCCCATCTTGCGCACTTCCAGCGGGAACGACAGGTTCTCGGCCACCGTCATGTGGGGAAACAGGGCGTAGTTCTGAAACACCATGCCGATGCCGCGCTTGTGCGGCGGGATGTTGTTGATGCTGACCCCGCCCAGCCTGATATCGCCATGGGTCGCCGTCTCGAACCCGGCCAGCATCATCAGACAGGTGGTCTTGCCAGACCCCGAGGGCCCCAGCATGGTCAGAAACTCGCCCCTGGGCAGGCTGAGGTTGAGATCCTTGACGACCAGCGTCTCGCCGTCATAGCTTTTCTGCACCCGGTCGAATTCGACAAAAGCGCCGTTACTGTCGGTCGATGCCAACTTTAGCTCCCTGACTTTCGGTCGGGCATTGAGTGCCCTATCCCCTGCGCGAAACCCGGACACCAGTGTCCGGCGGCGGGCGACCGTTGGTTTTTTAAAGCCCCGGGGGGGGGGGGCCTGTTCACGAGAGCCTAACGAAAGCTGCGGCCATGTCCAGCGATTTCAAGCGACAGGTTGGCAGCTATTTGCGACAGATAGCGCAACCAATGCGTCGCAAACGGCCCATCCCAGCCCCCGATGCCGGCCATCACCTTGCTGCTTGCTGAATAAAAAGCGCGCGGTAGCGCACATTTTGGCACCGTTCCACGGCAAGGGTCACAAATCCGTGCCGGGATCGGTCTGCAGGATAAAACGCTCGCTCAGGAAAGGGTGGTATACCAGCGCCTCGCGCATGGCGATCTGCGCCAGCGGCAGCTTGCCCTGCTGCAGATAGATCACCGCCCGGCCGGAAAGCGCCCCGAAATGCCGCGGCTCACGCGCCAGCACTTGCTCGACATCGGCCAGCGAGGCCTCGAACTGACCGCGCAGGAAATAGATCGTGGCGCGCTGGTTCCAGCCCTCGGCGTAGTCCGGCCAGCCCTCGACCAGCCGGTCGAGATGCTCGATGGCGCCGATGAAATCATAAGCCTGACGCCGGATCATCGCCGCATCCAGCACCTCCTGCGCCGCCGAGTCTGGCGCCGTTAGCCAGATCCGCCAGATCTCGCCGGTCAGCCGGTTCGCCTCGGCCCGGTTCGGCGCCTGCGCAAGGGCGGCCATCAGGGTCTCGTAACGCGATTGCTCGGCCCGCAGCGGCAAAGCCGCAAGGCAAAGGACCATGATGATCAGAATACGCCGCATAAGGCCAGGTTAGGCGGCAGACAAGGCCATGGTCCAGCGCCCGGCCATCACAATCGCGCCAGCCGGCCGCTCATCGCTCGGGGCTGGCGCCCGGCGCTCCTCGCTCAGCGAGTAAAGCCCGCCCAGGGCTTGCCGAGCGCCCCGTCCCACGCGCCCGAACTTGTTAGCGCTATCTTTATATTTTTCATAGTCTTGCCGTGATGTCCCCACGGGGACATCTAGCTCAGCACCCGTCGCACCGCATCCTTCCAGGCGCCATAGCGCGCCTCTCTCGGCGCCGCCTGCATGGCCGGCTCAAAGCGCCGCTCAAGCGCCCAGCTGGCCGCGAATTCTTCCTGCCCGGGATACACCCCAGCCTGCATCCCCGCCAGCCAGGCCGCCCCCAAGGCAGTGGTTTCCAGCACCTGCGGCCGGTCCACCGGTGCGCCCAGGATGTCGGACAGGAATTGCATCGCCCAGTCGCTGGCGCTCATTCCCCCGTCCACCCTCAGGACCGCCTCGCCGGTGCCGCCCATATCGCCCCGCATCGCCTCCAGCAGGTCGCGGGTCTGAAAACCGACGCTTTCCAGCGCCGCCCGTGCCAGTTCGTTCGGTCCCGAATTCCGCGTCAGCCCGAAGATCGCGCCGCGGCAGTCGGCATCCCAATAGGGCGCGCCCAGCCCCACGAAGGCTGGCACCAAAATCACCCCCTGCCCGCCATCCGCCGCCTCGGCCATGGCCTGCGTCTGGGGCGCGCGGTCGATGATCCGCAACCCGTCGCGCAGCCACTGCACCACGGCGCCGGCGATGAATATCGAGCCTTCCAGCGCATAGGTCGGCTTGCCGTCCAGCTGGTATCCGATGGTGGTCAGCAGCCGGTTTTGCGAGGCAACCGGGCTGTCGCCGGTATTCATCAGGGCAAAGCAGCCGGTGCCATAGGTCGATTTCAGCATGCCCTTGCCGAAACAGGCCTGCCCGACCGTCGCCGCCTGCTGGTCGCCCGCCACACCCAGGATCGGCACCGCAGCGCCCAGCAAGCCCGGATCGGTCACGCCGAACTCGGCGGCGCAATCCCTCACTTCGGGCAGCATCTGCATCGGGATATCGAGCATGCCGCAGATCGCATCGCTCCAGGTTCCCCGGTGGATGTCATAAAGCAGCGTGCGTGCCGCATTGGTGGCGTCGGTAACATGGCGCGCGCCACCGGTCAGCCGCCAGATCAGATAGCTGTCGATGGTGCCGAACAGCAGCTCTCCGCCCGCCGCCCGTTCGCGCGCACCGTCCACATGGTCGAGAATCCAGCGCAGCTTGGTGCCCGAGAAATACGGGTCCAGCAGCAGCCCCGTGGCTGCGGTGACCATCGGCTCGTGGCCGTCCGATTTCAGCCGCTGGCAGAAATCCGAGGTGCGCCGGTCCTGCCAGACGATGGCATTATGCACAGGTTTGCCGGTGGCGCGGTCCCAGACCACGGTGGTCTCGCGCTGATTGGTGATGCCGATCCCGGCTACCTGGCCGGCCTGCAGCCCGGCCTTGTCCAGCGCGATCCGGCAGGTCGACAGGGTGCTGGTCCAGATATCCTCGGGGTCATGCTCGACCCAGCCCGAGGCGGGAAAATGCTGGGCGAACTCCTCTTGCGCCGAGGCCACAACGCGCAGTTTTGCGTCAAACACGATGGCGCGGCTCGACGTGGTGCCCTGATCGACGGCAAGGATATGGGTCATCTTTTCTCCCCCGGGGTTGGCGGGTTCTATTTCACCGACCGGGGATGGCGCGGTCAAGCGGTTTGCCCTTCGCCACAAAAATGCCCGATCCATATGTCAAACACGAGGCAGGTTAGGGGCATTGGACATCACGGGCGCGACCACCGAGGAGCCTATGACCTATAACCGCTACGGCGTATTCTACACCCCTCCGCCGGGGGCGCTGGCAAGTTTCGGCGCCGCCTGGCTTGGCTGGGATATCGAGACCGGGTGCCCCCGGGCGCATCCGCAGATCCCCGGCCTGCTGCGTGCACCGGCCGCGATAACCGAGACCCCGCGCCGCTACGGGTTTCACGCCACACTGAAATCGCCCTTCCGGCTGGCGAGGCACGCCACACAAGACGGGCTGATCACCGCGCTGGCCGCACTTTGCGCCGAATTGCCCGCCGTACCGCTGTCCGGGCTGAAGGTCGGACGGATTGGGCGGTTGCTTGCCCTGGTGCCGCAGGGCGACACCGCCGCCGCCGATGCGCTGGCCGCCGCGCTGCTGCGCCGGCTCGACAGCTTCCGCGCCGCTTGCCGCCCGGTCGGGCTGGCCCGCCGCCGCGCCGCCGGGCTAAACCCGGCGCAAGAGGCCCTGCTGGCCCGTTGGGGTTATCCATTTGTGCTGGACCAGTTTCGCTTTCACATGACACTGACCGGCCGGTTGGGCGACAGCGAGATCGCGACGGTGCAGCACGTATTGACTCCGGTTCTGGCACGGCTGTTGCCCGGCGGGCTGCGGATCAATGATGTCACCCTGGCGGGCGAGGACGACAAGGGCCGGTTCCAAAGCATCCAGCGATTCGCGCTCGGTCCACACCCATAGCGTTGCCACCCAAGGCGCGGTTGACGGCGTTTGAACCTCGACAGGATAACTCCTGGCGTCGACAGCTTTTCCGCGCGGGCCCGCCAATCCAACGGTCGGACGCAACGCCTGGCCGATACCCAGAACCAAACCGGATCCCGCCCCGTGGCCCACCAATACCGCGGGGGGCCACAATCCGGTACTTCCGGGCGCAGGGGGCAATCAGAGCATTCCGGAAATTCCTGACGCAGCGGGCTATTCCAGAGAGTTTTGCGCGGGGGGTCTTCACAGCCGCGAGAACGCCCGGTCCAGCCCCTCTGCCACTGTCTCTACATCCTGCAGCGACAGGCAGAGCGGCGGCACCATGCGCAGCACCGACTGGCCGGGCCCGGATTTCGACACGATCAACCCCGCGGCGCGGCATTCCTCGAACACCCGAGCCGTGGTCTCGCGGTCAGGCTCTTTGCTGGCGCGGTCCTTCACTATCTCGATGGCCAGCATCAGCCCGCGTCCGCGCACGTCGCCGATAGCCTGGTGGCGCGATTTCAGATCCTGCAGCCGCGCCAGCAGCGCCGCACCCACCAGCCTTGCATTATCCTGCAGCGCCTCGTCGCGCAGGACCTGCAGCACGGCGCGCCCCGCCGCACAGCTTGTCGGGTTGGCGCCATAGGTGTGGAACAGGAATTTCTCGGCCATCGGTGCCGCCACCTGGCGCCGCGCCACCACCGCGCCCAGCGGAAAGCCGTTGCCGATGCCCTTGGCCATCACCACTATATCCGGAACGACGTCATGGGCCTGAAAGCCCCACATGTGATCGCCGGTGCGGCCAAAGCCCGACTGCACCTCGTCGGCGATATAGAGCCCCCCGGCGGCCCGTACCCGCTCGGCGGCACCCTGCAGATATCCCTCGGGCATCTCGATGACGCCGCCATAGCCTTGGATCGATTCGATCAGCATGCCGGCAATCTGCCCGGTGGTGGCGGTTGCGATGGTGCGGTCGATCTCATCCAGATAGGGCTGGGCACCGGGGCCGAAAATGCCGCGATAGGCGTTCGGCTCGGCCACGAACGCCACGTTGCCGGGCATACCGGGGTGGCGCCAGCCCGAGATGCCCGTCACCGACTGCGCCGCCGCCGTGGGCCCGTGATAGGCGGTTCGCAGAGCCAGCAGGTCGAGATTGCCGGTGCAAGTGCGCGCCATGGTCATGGCCAGATCGATCGCCTCGGCGCCTGAATTGGTGAAATGCACCACCCAGTCGTGACCGGCGGGCATCTGGGCGGCCAGTTCCTCGGCCAGGTGCGCCGGGACCGGGTGGTAGAACATGGTGGTGCAATGGGTAAGGTCGGCGGCCTGTTCGGCGGCGGCGGCCACGACTTTGGCATGCGAATGGCCGACCGAGACGCAGACATTCATCGCCAGAAGGTCGATGAACCGGGTGCCCTCGGCATCCCACAGGTACTGTCCCTGGCCGCGCCGGAACACGATGGGTTCGGCGAAGGGCACGAATTTGCTCTGGCTGGCGGCGTAGTACCGGTTGCGGCGGGCAGCGGTGGCGGCGGTGGTCCAGTCGGTCTGCATCGGTCAGCCTTTCATGCGGGCGTTGATCGGGTCGAAGTGCGGCTCGTCAATGATGGTTGCACCATGGTGCCGACCGAGAATTTCGCCCGTCAGGCCCTGAGTGAAGCCGGGGTCGCGCAGCAAGGCTAGGGCCAGTTGCCTGCCCGCTCTATGTCCAAACCCGCCCGAGGTGACGATACCGGCAGCGCCGCCCACCCGTGGTGCGCGGCGTACGAGTGGAACGGATCGGCGCCGGCCTCGCCTATCCTCTGGGCCAGGCGTACCGGGCCGGCGGCTTCGTCGTGTTCCACGCAGGTGTACGCTCATGGCCGAGCGGCGCAGCACTGCCCCAAGGAAAACCATGCCCCGCCCACCGCTCTTCCAACCTCAGAGGTTGCATTTCTCCTACACATGCTGTTTTTTGCATCTATTGCCACGCAGCCCGCGCGGCCCGGTCCGCAGGAAGGGAACCCGATGAAAAAAGTAGTGATGGCTCGGTTGATGTCGGTCTTTGTGCCGGCGATGCGCACCGATCTGGTGTCCTGCGGTATGGTGCGCGAACCCGAGGTGGCGGTCGAGGGCGGCAAGGTCTTGGTTCCGGTCAACATCCCCGCCGGGTTTGCAGGCGACGTGGCCGAGGTCAAAACGCTGGTCGAGGACAAGCTGCAAAGCCTCGAAGGCGTCGAGAACCTGCTGGTGGTGATGACCGCCGAAAAGGCGCCCGACCCGGTAGCCCAGCCACCGAAACTGAAAAACGACCGCCCCGCCGAGGCGACGGGCCGCGACATGCGCCCGCATTCGGCACCGATTCCGGGGGTGAAGAACGTCATCGCCGTGGCCTCGGGAAAGGGCGGCGTCGGCAAGTCAACTACGGCGGTGAACCTGGCGCTGGGGCTGCGGGCTCTGGGGCTGAAGGTGGGGCTTTTGGACGCCGACATCTACGGCCCCTCGATGCCGCGCCTGCTCGACATCACCGAACGGCCCGAGATCGAGGACGACCGGGTGGTGCCGATCGACAAATACGGGCTTAGAAACATGTCGATGGGCTTTTTGATGGAGGAGGAAAACCCGGTGATCTGGCGCGGGCCCATGGTGGTCTCTGCCCTGATGCAGATGACCCGCGAAGTGGCCTGGGGCGAATTGGATGTGCTGGTGCTGGACATGCCGCCGGGCACTGGCGATGCGCAGTTGACCATGGCCCAGCAGGTGCCACTGGCGGGGGCGGTGATCGTCTCGACACCGCAGGATCTGGCCCTGATCGACGCGCGCAAGGGCCTGAACATGTTCAAGAATGTAGATGTACCGATCCTTGGCATCATCGAGAACATGTCGACCTTCATCTGCCCGCATTGCGGCAAGGGGTCGGACATTTTCGGCCATGGCGGCGCCGAGCAGGACGCCCGCCGTCTGGGGGTGCCGTTCCTGGGCGCGGTTCCGCTGCACATGGACATCCGCGAGCATTCCGACACCGGCACGCCGGTGGTGATCTCGCAAGCGCAAGGCCCGCACGCAAAGATCTACCGCGACATCTCGCTGAAGATCGCCACCCGGCTGTTCCCCGAGCAAGACGAGGACTGACGGGGAACGGTCAACCGCCCTGTTGCCAGTTTCCGGGAGCCTTATTAGTAATTTGTTAACCTGAGCACACTATCTTGTGGCTGAACCGGCCCGGTCTGCCACCGCAGCCACCGAGGCCGGACCATTTGGCCTGGCGCGGTGCCGGGTCCTGCACAAGGAGGCCGGGCCAATGACCACCTTCGCCGGACAAAGGCAGGAACACTCTGCGATACATGCGGTTGCTCTGGGCGACAGCGGCAAAGAGCCGGTTTCGGCCAGGCTTGCAAGGGTTTGCGTCTGGACCGTCCTGGCCCCGCTCAGCGCGGCGCTGGCACTGTATCTGCCGGTGCGGATAATGGCATCCCTCGCCGGTCTGTTCTAGGGCGGCCAGGACATCGACGACATCGTCCGGATGCTCAACTCTGCGAAAGCGCCTCGGCTTCCAGACGCCAACCTGGGTATTCGCTCGGCAACCCTGTTTCACACTTGAAATGAAGATCCTGCACTGGCGATGACCGCTATCGTGCCCCCTGACCGCATCCCCCCCCCCAGGGAGGGCAACCGACGGCTTCAGATCGCGGCAACGCGTTGCAGGCCAGAGATACCGCACCTGGACAGGCCTTGCGTCAAATCCGTCCGAAGCCTCGCCATGCCCTTTGGGCCGGTCATGACTGCCCGGTGTAGTGCCGGTTGATCCATTCGGCGGCCAGCGCGGGTTTCGCCTGCCCCTCGATCTCTACCTCGACGCCCCATGTCAGGGTGATCTCGCCGACAACGGTTTCTTCGACGGCGCGCAAGGTGAAGTGACCGCGGATGCGCCCGCCCGCCGGAACCGGAGCCAGAAAACGCAGCCGATTGAAACCGTAATTGACGCTGAGCCTGGCGCCGGCGACCTGGGGCTGGGCATCATAGGCCATGGCACTCAGCATCGCCAGGGTCAGAAAGCCATGCGCGATGGTGCCGCCAAAGGGTGTTTCGGCGGCGCGCTGCGGATCGATGTGGATGAACTGACGGTCCTCGGTGATCCCGGCGAAGGCGTCAATCGTCTGTTGCGTGATCTCGAACCAGCGCGACGTGCCGGCGGGGCTGCCCGTCATGGCGCGCAACTGGTCGGCGTTGTAACTCATTCAATCAAGCGCCCGCTCGAACAGCGACGGCCCGGTCATCACGTTGATGCCGCCCGACAAAGGCAGGATCGCCCCGGTCAGGTAGGCCCCGCCCCGGCCGCAGAGAAACTGCATGGCCGCGGCGATGTCCTCGGGCCGCCCGACCCGGCCCAGCGGCACCCCCTGCCCGACCTTGTCACACCTGTCTGGATCGGCGGTGGCAAAGGCGGTCATGTTGGACACGAACGGCCCCGGCGCCAGCGCGTTGACGGTGATCCGGTCGGGGCAGAGTTCCTTGGCGAGGATCCGGGTGATGTGATGCACCGCCGCCTTGGACGCGGCATAGGAATAGGCCCCGTCACCCATCGGCACCTCGCCCATTACCGAGCCGACATTGACCACACGGGCCGGGTCGTCGTCGCAGGCCGCGGCGCGAAGCTGCGGCAGCAGCGCCTGGGTCAGGTGAAAGAGCCCGCTGACATTGACGCTGAGTACCTTGTCCCAGGCACCATGGGGAAACTCGCCAAGCGGCTGGCCCCAGCTGCGCCCGGCGTTGTTCATCAGGATGTGCAGCTTGCCGGTGCGCGCCGTCACCTCGGCGGCCAGCCCCGCCACGCCTGCCTCGGTACCCACGTCGCCGGCGAAGCCCTCGGCGCGGCCCGGCAGCCCCAGCCCGTTCAGCACCCCGGCCGCCGCCGTGCAGGCCTCGCCCTTGCGGCTGGCGATCATCACATGCGCCCCGGCGCCGATCAGCCCGTGGGCGGCCATATACCCGATCCCGGTTGCGCCACCGGTGACCAGCGCGGTTTTTCCCGCAAGCGAAAAGAGTGTCTCTGGTGTCATCGGCCGTCTCCCTTGCCGGACCATCGCAACGGGCGGCGCCATTGACAAGGGGGCGCGGGGCGGCATGGTGACGGCAATCGCGAAAGGATCGAGAATGCGCGCATTGTTGAGTGTGACACCCGGCGGGCCGGAAACGCTGGAAATGACCGAACTGCCGATGCCAGAGCCGGGCCCAGGCGAGATCCGCATCGCGGTGCGGGCCGCCGGGGTCAACTTTCCCGACACCATCATCATCCGCGATCTCTATCAGTACCGCCCCGAGCGTCCCTTTGCCCCGGGCGGCGAGGTAGGCGGTAGCGTCGATGCGGTGGGCGGCGGCGTCGAGGGCTTCTCTGTTGGCGACCGCGTGCTTGGCCTGCCGCTATTTGGCGGTTTCGCGACCCATGTCTGCGTGGCCGAGCATATGGTCTGCAGGATCCCCGATGCCATGAGCTTTGAAGAGGCCGCCTGTTTCGGGTTCACCTATGGCACAAGCTATTACGCGCTGAAGGACCGCGGCGGTCTGGCGCCGGGCGAGACGCTGCTGGTGCTGGGAGCGGCGGGCGGCATCGGCGCTTCGGCGATCGAGCTTGGCAAGGCTCTGGGCGCGCGGGTGATCGCCGCCGTGTCATCGGCACAAAAGGCCGATTTCTGCCGTGACCTGGGTGCCGATCAGGTGCTTGTGTACCCCCGCCACATGGACCTTGCGGCGCAAAAGGCCTTTGGCGCGGCGATCAAGGCGGCGGCGCCCGGCGGGGTCGATGTGATCTATGACCCGGTCGGCGGCGACTATGCCGAGCCGGCCCTGCGCGCGGTCGCCTGGAACGGGCGGTTCCTGATCATCGGGTTTCCGGCGGGCATCCCCTTGATCCCGCTGAACCTGCCGCTGCTGAAGAACGCCCAGATCGTCGGCGTTTTCTGGGGCGCCCATACGGCGCGTGAACCCGACCTGCACCGCGGCGAGATGCGCGATCTGATTGCGCTCTTCGAGGCCGGAAAAGTCCGCCCCCGGATCAGCGAACGGATGCCGTTGAGCGAGGCCCCACAGGCACTGCGACGGATCGAGGCGCGCGAGGCGAAGGGGAAAATTGTGTTGACCGTCTAGGCAAGAATACTTCGGAATTCCGGGCATCGGACAGAACCTGCGATGCTGTTGCCGCCTGGGTAATGAGAGCTTTTTCTACTACTTCAGAGGAACGAATATGGTAACCGCCTGATCGCAGGCGTGGAGCAATGTCGGTTTCTGTCCAGCTCCCGGAGCCCGGTATCCAAGAGTATTGGACCGACCCATCGATTGAGAATATGGCAGCGCGCCATGCGACCGGGGGAACGTCGGATATCTAGCAACAGCCTGACTGACGCAGGTCAATCCGTTTGCGGCAGCCTGTGGTCGGCATAGGCCCGGCGCAGGGTCAGCTTCGACACTTTGCCCGTCGCCGTCAGCGGCAGGGCCTCGACGAAGAGGATGTCGTCGGGCAGTTGCCATTTCGCCAGATGCCCGGCCAGGTGGGCGCGGATACTGTCGGGGTCGGGGTCGTCCACCGACGGCACCACGATCAGCACCGGGCGCTCGTCCCATTTCGGGTGCGGCACCGCGATCACCGCGCAATTGGCGACATGGCCATGCGCCATGGCCATGTTTTCCACGTCCAGCGAACTGATCCACTCGCCGCCCGACTTGATCAGGTCCTTGGCCCGGTCGGTGATCGACAGGAACCCCTGTGCACAGATCGTGGCCACATCGCCGGTTCCGAACCAGCCCTCGGCGTCGAACGCCGCCGCGGTGGCCGCCTCGTCGTTGTAGTAGGCCGAGGCGATCGTTGGGCCGCGCACGAACAGTTCACCGGCAGCCTCGCCGTCATGGGGCAGAGCCGTGCCGTCCTCGTCGACGATCTTCAGCTCGACCAGAAACGCCCGCCGTCCCTGTTTTGACTTCAGCGCCAGGCGCTCGGCGGCGGGCGTGTCGTCGTAGTCCGGCGTCAGGTGCCCAAGCGTGCCGATCGGTGACATCTCTGTCATGCCCCAGGCGTGGCACACCGAAACCCCGCGATCCTCGAAATCCGCGATCATCGCTGTCGGTGCGGCGGAACCGCCGATCACCACCTCGGCAAAGCCTTGTGGTATGCTGCCGCGGGAACGGATCTCTTGCATCAACCCCAGCCACACCGTCGGCACGCCCCAGGCGGAACAGACCCGTTCGGAATGCATAAGGTCGAAGACCGCGGCCCCGTCGAGATGCGGCCCCGGCATTACCAGCGTGGCGCCGGTCAGAGGCGCCGCATGCGCCGTTCCCCACGCGTTGGCGTGAAACAGCGGCACCACGGGCAGCACGCGCTGGCCGGGGCGCATGGACCCTTGCATCGAGATGCCCACCATCAGCGCATGCAGCACCATCGAGCGATGGGTATAGAGCGCGCCCTTGGGGTTTCCGGTGGTGCCCGACGTATAGCACAGCCCGGCGGCGGTGGTCTCTTCCAGGTCGGGCCAGGCGAAATCGTCATCCTGAGCCGCCAGCAGGTCCTCATAGCAAAGCGCGTTCGCCAGCGAGGTATCGGGCATATGCGCGGCGTCGGTCAGAATGACATAGGTCAGGTCCGCCGGGAACTGGCTGGCCAGCTTTTCGACCAGCGGCACGAAGGTCAGGTCGACAAACAGCGCCCGGTCGGCGGCGTGGTTGACGATGTATCCCATCTGCTCGCCCGAAAGCCGCGGGTTGATGGTGTGGCAAACGGCGCCGATGCCGGGGATGCCATAGTAAAGCTCCATATGCCGATAACCGTTCCAGGCCAGCGTGGCGACGCGGTCGCCCGGCCCCAGGCCCAACGCCCGCAGCGCCCGGGCCAGCCTGCGGCAGCGAGCCGCCATTTCCGGGTAGCTTTGGTAGTGCCGCCCACCCTCGACCGTCGACGACACGACCCCCGAGGCCCTGTGCATGTCCTCGGCGTAGGTCAGGATATCGGCGACCAGCAGCGGCCGGTCCATCATCAAGCCGTGCAAAAGCTTTCTCCTGTGCGGTTCTTTTCGGGCCGGTCTTTCCGCAGCCGTTACGCGGCTGCAGGCAGTTCGGCAGGATCATCCGGAAAGTTCTGAAAAGGCAGGGATCTTGCGAAGATCCCGTTGCCGTCACATGGTCCTGGCCCGGGGTCGGCTATTCAGCCACCCGCACCAGTTGCTTGCCGAAATTGCCGCCCTCAAGCAGCCTGAGGAAGGCCACGGGCGCGTTTTCCAGCCCCTCGGCGACGCTCTCACGATAGTGGATCTCGCCGGATTTCACCAAAGGGCCGACCTCGGCCAGGAACGGCGCCAGCCGGTCCATATGCTCAAACACTATGAAACCCTGCACCCGCAGCTTTTTGACCAGAATGGCGCGCCACATCTTCGGCAGAGACATGGCGTCTTGCAACCCCTTGCCGGAATACCACGCAATCATACCGCAGATCGCGATGCGGCCATGGTCGTTCATCCGTCCCGTCACCGCCTCGAGCGTCTTGCCGCCGACATTTTCATAGTAGCAGTCGACCCCGTGCGGGGTCAGCGCGGCCAGTTCGCCGGCCAGATCCGGATGGTGATGGTCGAGGCAGGCGTCATAGCCCAGGTTTTCCACCGCAAAGGCGCATTTCCCGGCGCCGCCAGCGACGCCGATCACCCTCATGCCCTTGCGCTTTGCCAGCTGGCCCACCAGCGAACCCACCGCGCCGGTGGCCGCCGAGACAACGATGGTCTCGTCCGGCTGGCCTCGCAGGATGTCGTTCAATCCCACCCAGGCGGTGTGACCGGGCATGCCCAGCACGCCCAGCGCGGTGGATATCGGCGCCAGATCGGGATCTACCTTCAGGCATTGATGCGCGTCCAGCGCCGCATGGCTGGCCCAGCCGGTGCGGCCCACCACGATATCGCCGGCATCGAACCGGTCGGAATTCGACACCATCACCTCGCCCACGCCGCCGGCCTCCATGGTGCCTCCGATGGGGACCGGGGCGGCATACGACTTCACATCGTCCATGCGCCCGCGCATATAGGGATCCAGCGACTGCCAGATGGTTCTGACCAGCAACTCGCCCTCGCCCGGCTCTGGCATGTCAAAGTTTTCCAGGCGGAAATCATCAGGCACCGGCGCGCCCTTCGGGCGGCTGGCGAGTACGATACGCTGGGCTTGGGTCATGGATGTTCTCTTTTGTTTGTAACGCCAGAACGGGGTTTCAGTGCATCTTCACCGCAGCACGCTCGAACGTTTCGAGCGCGACTTCACCATCGTCGAATGTCACCTCGACGGTCACCGAATCTATCGATCCAAGAGGATGCACATCAAAGGGCAGATGATCCTCGAGCAGCAGCGCATTGGGGGTATTGCTGTCCTCGTGGCAGGGCTCCATCTCGCGCACACGCGGCTTGCCCTCGTTGACGAAATAGCGGATCTGGTCAAGCCCGCAGCGCCACGATTCCAGATGCGTGAAATACAGCAGATCCTGGCCGTTGAACTCGCGCACTGCGACCCAGTTGGCCTTGGTCATCTCCAGAATCGGCTTGACCTCTGCAGCCGTGGTGAAATTCTCTGCCGCCACGGGACCCGCCATTGCCAGCCCCAGCACCACCGTAAACACTGCTTTCATTGCACTCTCCCTATCAATTAGCCGCACTCGCCGCTTTTGGGTTTCGGGTTTTCGCCCTATAGTGACACCAAAACAAATCACGAGCAGAACGATTATGGCCGCAAACCCCGAAAAACACCAACCGTTCAATATCATGATTGTGGGCCAGTCGGGCCGGCTGCAATACGAGGCCGCACTTTTTGCCGCCTCGCTGCGCCACTGCGACCCGGATTTTCCGGGCCGGCTGATCGTGGCAGAGCCGCAGCCCGGGCCCAATTGGTCAGAAGACCCGCGCATCAAGGACCCCGATGTGCTGGCGCTGCTGGCCCGTCTGGGCGCCGAGATCGTGCCGTTCGACAGCCTTCATTTCGGCGACAGCTATCCGCCCGGCAACAAGATCGAGGGGCTGAAGGCGCTGCCAGAGGGCGAGCCCTTCGTGTTCTTCGACACCGACACGCTGGTTACCGGTGCGCTAGGCGATGTGCCCTTCGATTTCGACCGGCCCTGCGCCAGCATGCGGCGCGAGGACACCTGGCCCACGCCAGAGCTTTACGGGCCGGGCTACCACGAGATCTGGGCCTCGCTATACGACAAGTTCGGCCTCGACATCGGCCCGACACTGGATCTGAGCGAGCCTGCGGACTACTGGCATCGCTACATGTATTTCAATGCCGGCTGGTTCTTTTACCGCTGCCCGCACGAATTCGGGCAGCGGTTCACCGAATACGCCGTCGCGGTGCAGGCCGACCCGCCGCCGGAACTGTTCTGCCAGCCACTCTACCCATGGCTCGACCAGATCGTGCTGCCACTGGTGATCCACTCCTTCGGCGGCGCGAGACAGACCATCCCCGAAGGGCTGCTGGACGGCGACGTCACCTGTCACTACCGCGTGTTCCCGATGCTCTACGCGCGAGAGTCCGACCGGGTGGTGGACGTGCTCGAGACGGTGACCGCGCCGCATCCGGTCAAGCGGGTGCTGAAGCAACACCAGCCGATCAAACGCATGATTTTTCATCGCAAGGGGCACGCGGTGCGGGCGCTGTTTGACCGCGACAACCTGCCAAGGCGCGAGCAGATGATCCGCAACCGGATCAAGCGCGAGAAACTGTGGATGCGCTGAGGTATTCCCGGCCGGACCAAGACGGCAAACCGGCAGGTTTGACAGGAGTTGTCACTTGAAACCGGCGAGGTCCGGGACAATCTAGCGTGCGACGGGTTGGTTTGCCTGGCGGGTTTGCCGATCCGGGGGGGCAATCCCGGGGCGCGCAAGGAGAGAATTGATGCGGGTATTGGCAGTATTCCTGGCGGTAGTCTTCGCCGCAACGGCGCTGGCAGAGACACGGGTTCCGGCCAGTGAACTTGAGGTCAGGCTGAGCTACGCGCCGGTGGTGAAATCCGTGGTGCCTTCGGTGGTCAACATCTATGCCAAGCGCATCGTGCAGGCCAATGCCTCTCCGTTTGCCAACGACCCGTTCTTTTCGCAGTTCCTCGACATGCAAACCCGGTCGCGGCTGCAGAACTCGCTGGGTTCCGGCGTGATCCTGGGCGATGGCGGCTTTGTGGTGTCGAACTTCCACGTTGTCGGCAACGCCACCGATATCCGAGTGGTGCTGGCCGACCGGCGCGAATTCGACGCCGAGCTGGTGCTGGCCGATCAGCAGACCGACCTGGCGGTGCTGCGGCTGACCGGCGCCCCCGAACTGCCGGTGCTGGAATTTGCCGACAGCGACGCGGTCGAGGTGGGCGACCTGGTGCTGGCCGTCGGCAACCCGTTCGGGGTCGGCCAGACGGTTTCCAGCGGCATCATCTCTGCCAGCGCGCGCTCGGGCCAGGTGGGCGGGCGCCCCGGATATTTCATCCAGACCGACGCGCCGATCAACCCGGGCAATTCGGGCGGCGCGCTGGTCGACATGACCGGACGGTTGGTGGGCATCAACACCGCCATCGTCACCCGGTCCGGCGGATCGAACGGCATCGGCTTTGCCATTCCGGCCAATCTGGTGCGGCAATACGTGGCCCAGGCCATGGCCGGCGAGACCGAACTGCGCCGTCCCTGGGCCGGGCTGACCGTGCAGCCCATCGACGGTCCGCTGGCCGAGGCGCTGGGCATGGCCGTACCGCAGGGCGTGCTGATCGGGGCACTGCATGAGGCCAGCCCCTTTGCCACCGCCGGGCTGCAGGTCGGCGACGTGATCACGCGCATCGGCAGGCTGCCGGTGGATGACGGCCCCGAGATGCAGTTTCGCCTGCTGACGCTGGGCATCGGCGTCAGCACCGAGGTCACCTATCTGCGCGGCGCCGAACGGCATGTTGCAAGCGTTGCACTGGTCCCGGCGCCCGAAATCCCGCCGCGCAACCCGGTGCGGATCGGGTCGCGCGGCATCCTGAACGGGCTGATCGCTGTCAACGCCAACCCGGCCGTGCTGGCAGAGCTTGGCCTGGCCCCGGGAACCCGGGGCGTGGTGGTGGCGGGCGTCGAGGGCCCGGCGACCCGCGCCCGGCTGCGGCCCGGCGACGTGTTGCGCCGGATCAACGGCGTGGCGATCCGCGACACCGGCGATCTGCAACAGGTGGCGGGGGGGCGCAGCAATGGCTACCAGATCGAGTTCGACCGCCGCGGCCAGCGCGTGGTGCTGCGGCTGCGCAACCGCTGATCCGGGGCCGTATGGTGCCCCGCCAACCCATTGTCCCGCATCCCGCTTTGCCATAAACCCTGCGCAACGAACATTTCGCACGGAGAAACCCATATGACCGACGATCCGCATATCTACGGCTTCGACACGCTGCAGATTCACGCTGGCAGCCGCCCCGATCCCGCCACCGGGGCGCGGCAGACGCCGATCTACCAGACCACGGCCTATGTGTTCAAAGACGCCGACCACGCGGCGGCGCTGTTCAACCTGCAGGAAGTCGGATTTATCTACTCGCGGCTGACCAACCCCACCGTCGCAGTGCTGGCCGAACGCATCGCAGCGCTTGAAACCGGCGAGGGGGCGGTGTGCTGCTCGTCGGGGCATGCTGCCCAGATCATGGCGATGTTCCCACTGATGGGACCCGGACGCAATATCATCGCGTCGACAAGGCTTTACGGCGGCACGGTCACCCAGTTCAGCCACACCATCAAGCGCTTTGGCTGGTCGGCGAAATTCGTCGACACCGACGATCTCGACGCGGTCAAGGCCGCCGTCGACGACGACACCCGCGCCATTTTCTGCGAATCGATCGCCAACCCCGGCGGCTATGTCAGCGATCTCGATGCCCTGGCGCGCATCGCCGAGGACGCCGGCATTCCGCTGATCGTCGACAACACATCCGCCACGCCGTACCTGTGCCGCCCCATCGAACATGGCGCCACGCTGGTGGTGCATTCGACCACCAAATACCTGACCGGCAACGGCACCGTCACCGGCGGCGCGGTGGTGGATTCGGGCAATTTCAATTGGTCGGCCAACGACAAGTTTCCCTCGTTCTCGCAGCCCGAACCGGCCTATCACGGGCTCAAGTTTCACGAGACCTTCGGGCATCTGGCCTACACTTTCCACTCTATCGCCATCGGGCTGCGCGATCTTGGCATGACGATGAACCCGCAGGCGGCGCATTACACGCTGATGGGAATCGAGACGCTCAGCCTGCGCATGGAGCGCCATGTAGAGAACGCCATGAAGATCGCCGCGTGGCTGGAAACTCACCCGGCGGTCGAGGCGGTCACCTATGCCGGGCTGCCCAGTTCACCCTACAAGGACCGCGCCGCCCGGATCTGCCCGCGCGGTGCCGGGGCGCTGTTCACCGTTGGGCTGAAAAAGGGCTATGACGCCTGCGTCCGAATGGTCGACAGCCTGGAGCTTTTCAGCCACGTTGCCAATCTCGGCGACACCCGCTCGCTGATCATCCATTCGGCCTCGACCACCCACCGCCAGCTCACGGCCGAACAGCAGGTCGCAGCCGGTGCCGCGCCGAACGTGGTGCGGCTGTCGATCGGCATCGAGGATGCCGACGACCTGATGGCCGATCTCGACCAGGCGCTGACCAAGGCCAATTCCTGACCCATCAAGCTCCCTGCCCCGGACCCGACCCGGGGCCGGGCGCCACCCCCCGGGGTCGGGGTTCACCCCGCCTTGGCCGCATCCACCCGGATGCCATGGAATACCTCGGATTTTATCCAGAATTCGGCCCGGAATCCTTGTATTGTTCCGGCCCTGCCCGGCGCCGTTAAGCACCGGTTAGCACTTGAATGGTCCGATCAACGGACCGAGTGCAAACTATGCAAAACCGCCACGATGCCTCCATCCAGCTGCCGCTGGCCTTCATCGACGCCCTGTCGCAGGCCGACGGGGTAGAACCGGTGCTGACTGTCGGTGCGCAATGGCTGCCGCAATTGCTGCCGGGTGTGCGCGGCTCAATCACCTTTATCGACGGCGAACGGCTGATCGCGCGTGTGGCGCGAACCGACGACCGGGTCGATCCGCGGTTCGATCTGTCCACCATCCATGACGACGGCCCGCGCGGGCAGGTGCTGCGCAGCGGCGAGCATCTGGTCCTGGCAGAGGCCGGCCTGGCCGGCTCCGGCATCGACCTTCTGCGTCGGCTGCACCGCGGCGGCATTCGCCGGATGCTGATCGCTCCGATGCTCGGCGGCAGGCAAACGGTGGGAACGCTCTCTGTCGCGGGACCAGAGACCGGCCCCTACAGTGACGCCCAGATCGATATACTGATCGGCATCGGCAAGTTCGTCGCTTCGCGGGCCGGGCTGATGCTGCAGGCGAGAAACACCGCGCGCCAGGCCGAAACCGACGCGCTGACCGGGCTTGCCAACCGCACAAGGCTGATGCGGGTACTCGACGGCCCCGGCGAATTGTCCGAACCGGGCTGTGACGGTCGCGTCATCGGTGTGCTGCATATCGATCTCGACCGCTTCAAAGAGGTCAACGACACCCTCGGCCACGCCGCCGGCGACGCGGTGCTGCGGCATGCGGCCAAGGTCATGTGCCAAACCGCCGCCGCCAAGGACCTGGTGGCGCGTGTCGGCGGCGACGAGTTCGTGCTGGTCACCAGAACCGACCCGGCCGGGCGCCAGATCGGCGGGCTGGCCCGGCGCATTGCCGAGGCGTTGGCAGAACCGCTGCGCATCGGCGATGTCGAGGTCGGCGTCGGCGCCAGTATCGGCACCGCCATCGCTGACCGCCAGGGATTAGGCGCTGAACGGCTGATCGGTAATGCCGACATCGCGCTATATGAGGTCAAGCGCAACGGTCGTGGCGGCGTGCGAGCCTTCTGTGACGCCATGCGCGCGGCCACCGAACGCCGCGTCCGCATGCTCGCGGACCTGCGCCATGCGGTCGAAACCCGTGCTTTCGAACCCTGGTTCCAACCCCGCGTGTCGCTTTCCACCGGCGCATTCACCGGCGTCGAGGTCCTGGCGCGCTGGCCGCACCCGGAACTGGGGCTGGTCGACCCAAAGGAATTCATCGCGCTTTCTGCCGAGGCCGGGCTGACCAGGCAGATCGACGAAGTGGTGCGCGCCAGGGGGCTGGCGGCGCTGCGCAGGCTGCGTGCCGACGGCTGGCCCATGCCGCGCCTGTCTTTCAACGCCTCGGCTGGCACATTGCTTCAGCCCGACCTGGTCGGCGACCTGATGTGGGAGGTGCTGGGCCAGGGGCTCGACCCGCAGGATCTGGTGGTCGAGATCCGTGAATCCGACCTCATCGCCATCGGCGCGGATGCCGCACAACGCAGCGTCTCGGCGCTGGCCGAGGCCGGATTTGGGGTCGAGCTTGACGATTTCGGCGCCGGCTATGCGGCGATGATCAACCTCGCCCGGCTGCCTATCTCGGCGATCAAGGTCGACTGTTCTCTGACGGCGCAACTGCCCCTGGCCCGGGCCGAAAAGGTGCTGCGCGCGATCATCGCCCTGGCCCGCGACCTGGAGCTTGGCGTCACCGCCGAAGGGGTGGAAACCGCCACCCAGTTCTCGCTTCTGCGCAACATGAACTGTGCCGAGGCACAGGGCTTCGGCGTCGCCGAACCGATGCCTTTCGATGGGCTCGTCGCCTTCATGCGGGGCTACGGCGGCAAACCCGCCACCCCCGGTCGCAGACACAAACGATTTCTCGACAACAAACCCTAGCCCCCGCAAGGGCTGCCGCAAGGTGCCACCCAAGGGGACGGCGGGCGGGGCGACGTCGCGCAAGCGGCGAACGCCGTTCCGCCGTTGCCCCGTCTCACCACTCAGGGACCCGAGATCGCAAACACCATGGTCACCGTGGCCGCCACCGACACCTCGCCCGCTGCAACCGGCACCGGCGAGGCCATCGCTGCCCGCGCCATCATCTCGGGGGCCGGTCCGGCGGCGCCGGCCTCGCTCAATTCCAGCACCGGTCCCAGCACCAGCCCCGCCGCCACGGCGTAAAGCTCTGCCTTGCGCATGGCCTCTGCCACCGCCCGGCGCCGCGCCTCGTCCCGCGCCGGACCGGGATCCTGCAGCCCGAAGGAAAGCCCGTGAAACCGGTTGGCGCCGCTCTCGACCACCTCGTCCAGCACCGCGCCCAGAACCTCCAGCGCCCGCACCCGCACCATCACCGTGTTGCCAGCCTCATAGCCCGTGACCCGCGGCCCCGACCCGGAGCTTGACCGGTTGTCCCAAAGCGGCTGCAGCGACAAGTCCCGTGTCTGCATGTCGCGCGGTGCGATACCGGCGTCCGCCAGCCGCCGCAGCACCTCTGCCGTCGCCGCACTGGTCTCTGCCAGCGCCCGCGCCGCGCTGCGCGCCTCGTGGGTAACACCGACCGTGATCGTCGCCATGTCCGGCACGCTGTCAACCCGGCCCTCGCCGGTCACCGTCAGTCGCCCCGGCCCCGCCTCCTGCGCCTCAGCGGCCCCCAGCCAGACCAGCGCCATCGCCGCGATTAACCATCTCATGCCGACACCTCCGTCAAATCTGCCCCTACTGTCCCGCGTAGCGCGATTTCAGGCAAGCGAAACCGTTTCGCACTTTCCCGCCTCGGCAAAAACCTGCTATACATAAGCGCCGTGGAGAGCGGGACTCCAAGGCCCCGGGAAGCCTGTGTTAGATCAAGCGAATGAAGCCGAGTTTTGCGCTGAATCTCAGTCATGAAGGCATCAGCCTTTTGCACCGGGCAACCGCCGGGTGGCTTCGCATCGGCGATGTGGCGCTGGACGATCCCGATCTGTCCGAGCAGCTGAAGATGCTGCGCAAGACCGCTGCCGACCTCGAAAGCGGCGGATTGACCAGCAAACTGGTGATTCCCAATTCCCAGGTTCTCTATACCGAAATAGAGGCGCCCGGCCCCGACACCGCCGCCCGCAAGGCGCAGATTCGCAAGGGTCTGGTGGGGTTGACGCCCTATGACGTTGGCGATCTGGTGTTCGACTGGCAGCTAAAGGGAACCCGGGCCCAGGTCGCCGTGGTGGCGCGCGAAACCCTGCAAGAGGCAGAGGCCTTCGCCTCGGAATACCGCTTCAACCCGGTCTCTTTCATCGCCCTGCCCGCCTCTGATGGTTTCGACGGGGAGCCGTTTTTCGGCCCGACCAATCACGCCGCCGACCTGCTGGGCGCGGGCGAAACGGTCGAGCCCGACGACGAGATGATCCAGGTGCTGGCCACCGGACAGCCTCGCAAAACCGCACCAAGGCCCGGCCGGAAGTCACGCCCCAAACCGGAACCCGCAGTCGCAGCAGCGCCCGCCCCCGGGTTCCGCGCCGCGCCAAGGGCCGCGGCACCGCCCGGCAAGGCGCCGACACCCGCCCGGGCGAAACCGGCAAAGCGGGCCAGAAAGCCGAAAAAGCAGGCGCCCGTGGTGCCGGCAGCCGCCACCGGAGGGGCTACTGACGCGGAACCGGTCACCTTCGCCTCGCGCCGCGCCGCGCCGCCGGCGCAACCACCGGCACGAGCCGAACCACCGCTGAGCGCCTCTGGCGCCGATCTTGCCCCGGTGGCGGCCCCGGCCCGGGCAACCGCCGCGCAACCCGCCGCGGCGACAAACACCTCCGCCCCTGCCCTGGCCGCCGCCAGGGCAGCAGCGGCGGCGGCGCCCGTGGCCGGCTTTTCCCACGACGGCTCGGCGCTGGATATCGACGACGTGCCGGAAATGCCGGCCTGGCGAACGGTCAACGGGCGAGAGATCAGCGACATAACGCCCCTGCCGGTGACCGCCGCACATACCGCCGACATGCCGAAACCCGGCCCCGCCACCAACCCGGCGCGCGACAAGGCCAAGACCAAGGCCGCCAGTGCAGCACTTGCGGGTTCTATCGGCAAGCTGGGGCACGGTGCCGCCTCGGGTCTGCGGCGGATGCGGCAGCGCCAGGAAGAGGTGGTTCAATCGGGCCGCGAAGCCGACGCGATGACCGTTTTCGGCGCCCGCGGCAAGCCGCGCATCGGCGGCAAACCGCGCTATCTGGGGCTGCTGCTGACACTGCTGTTGCTGATGGCGCTGGCGGTGCTGGCGCTCTGGTCGTCCCTGTTTCTCGGCGAGCCCGGAACAGAGTTGTTTCCGGGCGATGAACAACCGCAGGTCGCCGCAACCGGACCTGGGGAGCCAGCCGTCGAAACACCGGTGGACCGGGCAGTACCAGAGGTGAATGAGACCGTCCTGGCCGAGACCGCCCCGCCGGCGACCGACGTCGCAGAACCGGACCCGGTGACGCCGCTGGAAAACCCCATCGACACCGCAGTGGTGACAGCGCTGCTCGAAACGCCAGACCCCGATGCAGGGCCGGAAACCGTGCTGCCCGGCAGCAGCGACGACCCGCAGACCGATACCGGCCTGGCGCCGTCGCCGAACCTGGCCGAACCGGATGCCACCGACAGCCCACCACCCGACCGCATCGCAGAGCCGCCACCAAGTCGCGCCCAGGCAGAGGCCAGCTATGCGGCGACGGGCATCTGGCAGCTCGACCCCGATCCGCTGCCCGAGGCCACTGGCGGTGATCGGCTCGAGGATCTCCACGTCGCCTCGATCGGCCCGGTGATCCGGTCGCAGGACACAGTGGCAATTCCGGATGCCGGCCCACTGCTGAACGACACCCGGCCGCCGTCGCTGACGCCGCCGCAGCAGCTTGGCACGCAATACGATTTCGACGAGCGTGGCCTGGTGCGCGCCACGCCCGAGGGCGCGCTCTCGCCCGATGGGGTGCGGGTCTTTGCCGGCACGCCGCCGGTGGTGCCGCGCCCGCGCCCGGGCACCGCCCTGCCGGAACAGCCTCAGCCGGTCGCCGACCCGGAACCCGCCGCCGACCCGGAACCGGCACTCGATCCCGAGCGGGAGAGACTGCGCAACATCCGTCCGCGCCCGCGGCCCGCGTCGCTGCAGGAAACCAACCTACGGTCCAATCCGCAAACGGACACGGGCACCGAACTGGCAGAGAACAGCCCGGCCGTCCAGCCGGGCGCGGCTCACGATGAGATCGCAGCGGAGACCGCTGTCGAGGAAGCCGCGCCACAGGATGACGGCGGAACTGAACTGGCGGTGCCGGCCTCGCGGATGCCTTCGGGGCGACCGGCGAATTTCGCCACCACCGTGCAGCGCGCGGTGGAAGAGGCAACCAGGGCTAACCCTGATCCCGAACCCCGGACCCGGACCCGGACCGAAACCGAGGTCGCCGCCGCCGTGGTTCCGACCATCCCCACCACCGCATCGGTGGCCGCGCAGGCGACCCAACGCAACGCCATCAACCTCGGCAAGGTCAATCTGATCGGGGTCTATGGCTCGGCGTCGGATCGCCGCGCGCTGATCCGGCTGAAATCGGGCCGCTACGTCAAGGTCGAGGTCGGCGACCGGGTCGATGGCGGCCGGGTCGCGGCAATCGGCGATGACGAGCTGCGCTACGTCAAGGGCGGGCGCAACATCACGCTGAAACTGCCACGCGGATAGCCGGACCGGGGGGGGCATGCCGGGCACATGATTTCTCGACGGGAAATCCTACGCTTCCACAGTCAGATGACACTATTGCGGTACTTGCCCGTACTTGCCCGGTCCGCCACTTCTGCGGGGCCGCTCGTCAGGCCCTGTCCGGGCCTTTCTCGCTGGCGCGGCACCCAGCGAGGAGGGCCCGCAAGGGGCCGATGAGCGCCGCGATCGGGTTGATCGGTGGGGCCACGCTGGGTATTGAGACATCAAACGGCTGGAGACCGGCGTCAATACGTGACCGTCGGCAGACCCCGGGGGCAGCGCCATGCGCATCATTTTCATGGGAACACCGGAATTCTCGGTGCCGGTGCTCGACGCACTGGTCGCGGCGGCGCATGATATTGCCTGCGTCTACTGCCAGCCGCCGCGCCGGGCCGGACGCGGCAAGAAAGAGCGGCCGTCCCCGGTGCATGCCCGAGCCAAAGCGCTGGGTCTTCTGGTACGCCACCCCGCCAGCCTGCGTAACGAGCAGGCGCAGGCAGAGTTCGCGGCCCTGAACGCCGACGTCGCGGTCGTCGTTGCCTACGGGCTGATCCTGCGGCAGCCGGTGCTGGACGCGCCAATGCGTGGCTGCCTGAATGTCCACGCCTCTTTGCTGCCGCGCTGGCGCGGCGCCGCGCCGATCCACCGGGCGATCATGGCGGGCGACGCCGAGACCGGGGTCTGCATCATGGCCATGGAGGCCGGGCTCGACACTGGTCCGGTATTGCTGCGCCGCGCCACGCCCATCGGCACCGATGATACCACCGCCAGCCTGCACAACCGGCTGTCGGAAATGGGGGCAGCGCTGATCATCGAGGCGCTGGCGCGGCTGGACGCGCTGACGCCCGAGCCTCAGCCAGAAACCGGCGTCACCTATGCCGCAAAGATCGACAAGGCCGAGGCCCGCATCGACTGGACCCGCCCGGCGAGCGAAATCGACCGGCAGATCCGCGGCCTGTCTCCCTTTCCCGGCGCCTGGACCCTATATCGGGGGGAACGGGTGAAACTGCTGGCCTCGCAACTGGCCGAGGGGTCCGGCGCGCCCGGCGAGGTGCTGGACGATGCGCTGACCGTCGCCTGCGGCAACGGAGCGTTGCGCGTGACGCGGGCGCAACGGGCCGGCAAGGGCGCGATGGAGGCGGCCGAGGTGCTGCGCGGCTGGGAGATTGGGCCGGGCGACCGGATGGAGGGATAGGGTCATGTATTTCGCACTGATGGGTACCATGGTGATCGCAGGCATCGTCGGTTATGCCGCCGAGCGGACCGGGTTCACCCGCAACGGTTATGTCCCCTCGATCATCATCTGCATCGGCGGGGCTTTCCTGTTCTTCTTCCTGCGCATCATGTTTGGCCTCTCTCTGGGCAGCCACGGGCTGAACGCCATCGTTTCGTCCATCGGCGCGCTGGTAATCGTGCCCACCCATTACCGCAGATAGGAGCCCTCTCATGCCCATCATCGCCCTGATCGTCATTGGTGCCGCCGCCGGGTTTCTGGCCACGAGGCTGATGAAGCTGGAGACTGACCTGATCACCACCGTGGTGATCGGTATCTTCGGGGCGCTGGTCGGCGGCCTGGTGCTGCGCTTTATGATCGCTCTGACCGGTTTTGCCGCCGGCTTTGTCGGAGCAGTACTGGGGGCCATGCTGCTGATCTGGCTCTGGCGGACCTACGGCCCGAAACGTTAGCGCAACTCTCCCAAGGGACCTGCCCGCAGGTTTCGCGGGATATCGGACCGGCTGCGCCGGTTCGACCGGTCGGGGGGCCAGCCCCCCGAACCCCCCGCCGTTTTTGCAACTTCATTCTGTGTCACCAAAATCGAAAACCTAGCCACGAGACCAAACTCAACACGCAGCCTGAAATCCCAAAAGAAGACCTCTGCGTGATGGGCTGAATTTCTCTTCCGGCTCGGTTCTGCCCATCCCGCTTACCCCGCTGCCTTTTCAGCGGGCATAGGGCGTTTGGGGTTTGGTCTAGGCGATTGC
>JAAELR010000403.1 GCA_024226455.1 Paracoccaceae bacterium | reverse complement strand
CTCGCCAGCGGCGAATCGACCACGATCTCCAGGTCCGCCCAGGGCAATCGGCGGGCCGCGTTGCGATTTCGGTTGCGATGAATCAGGCCCTCTAAGTCGTAGAGCAATTCCTGCGTGCGACCGATGCTGAAGGCTGGAATCAGGACGGTCCCGCGATCGGCCAGGGCTTGCTCGATCATGGCCTGAAGCCGCCGGCGGCGTTGTCGTCTCTGGTCGTGATCGCGGTCCCCGTAAGTGCTTTCCAGGACCACGGTATCGGCGCTGTAGGGCGAGCGGGGCGCGGGCAATAGCGGGGTCCAGGGCGCGCCCAGATCGCCGGAGAAGAGTATCTTGCGGCTGTTTTTGCCGGTTCCTATCCGGCATTCGACGTAGGCCGAGCCCAGAATATGACCGGCCGGTTGCAGGCGCACCGCCAGGGGCGCTTTGGCGTCGATCTCGGTCCAGCGCCCGTAAGGCAGCGCCACGATGCGCTCGCGCAGCAGCTTCAGGACCCGGGCCAACAGCCGCGGGTCGCGGGTAAATCCGATCTTGAGCGCATCCTCCAGCACCAACGGCAACAACAGCGCCGAAGGCGGGCTACAGTAGATCGGTCCCTTAAAACCGGCCGCCAACAGGTATGGAATGCGGCCGACGTGATCGATATGAACGTGGGTGACGACCAGCGCCCGAATAGGGCGCACCGGAAAGTCGATCTCCAGGCGCTCGGCCCCAGCGCCCTCGGGCGAAGTTTCCACCCCTTGAAATAACCCGCAATCGACTAAAATAGCGGTCTGATCGTCGAGGCGTAATTCGTGACAGGAACCGGT
>JAAELR010000402.1 GCA_024226455.1 Paracoccaceae bacterium | reverse complement strand
TTGATAAACGAACGCCGGACGCAGCATACTTTGACAGCAAGGAAATGAAGAAAGCGGCATGATTATCAAACCCGATACACCTTAGCTTCGCCGCAAACCTGTTCAGAAAAGCCGGACCACTTCACTGAATGGCGATGACGGGAACGACATCCTGTCCGGCGATGTGGGAGCTGATCTCCTCTTAGGTGGTGCGGGCAATGATCTGCTTTCCGGCGGGACAGGTTCGATCAATGTTCAGTCTGAGCCGGGGCGCGTGATCCTAGACTATCGCCACCAGGATCGCGGCAGCGACGAATGGCAGGCCGAACGCTATCCGGTCTATCTCGATAACACACCCTGTCACATGGGCGGCGAGCGGCATTGGTTCCTCTGCCCAGCTCGGGGCTGCGGTCGCCGCGTCGCAATCCTCTACGGCGGGGCAATCTTCGCGTGTCGTCATTGCTACCGGCTGGCCTATCCCTCTCAGCGTGAAAAGCCGGGGGATCGAGCGGCACGGTGGGCGGATCGTATCCGCGACAAGATGGGCTGGCCCGGTGGCATCCTGGAAGGCGGCGACTGGGGCAAGCCCAAGGGAATGCACTGGCGCACCTATGAGCGCCTATGCCGCGAACATGACGCCCTCTCAAATTGCGCCCTGGCCGACTACCAAAAGTTACTGAACCGCCTCTCAAGCCGTTTCTAAATTAGGCGGATTTAGACCGACTCACTGGACGCCCTGCCCGCCTGGTTCTGTGCCGCAAAGTTGGGAAGGCGGCGGCGGCGGCAGGAAATAAGGGCGCTTTCTTCCGCACACCAGTCAGCTCGAAAACCGTCTGATTTTCCAAGGCATAACCCGTTTTAGAACGAAGGCGCGACCTTGCCCGTTCTTAAGGCCAAGCAGTTGTCGTTCTTCAAATCCCGGTTGCGCGAGATCAGCCAAGAGCTGCACCGCGACATGGGGCTGGATATGCCCGACGGTCTGAAAGACAGAGCCAAGCGCGATCCACTCAACTTTGACCGGGCCACATGGCAGCAGGCGCAGCGCATTGGCGAAGACCCCCGCGATCTGAAAAAGATCATCGGGCAGGCCTTTGAGTTTGCCGATAGCGCCAAGGCGTTCAATGCCGTGCTGGAACAGAGTGCCATGCAGCTTGCCAGAGGTGACAAACGCGGCTTTGTGGTGCTGCATCATTCGGGCGAGGCCCTGCCCCTGCATCGTTTCCTTGGTGTGAAGCAGAAGGATGTGCGGGCGCGGCTTGGTCAACCTGAACACGTTCAGACGGTTGACCAGGCGCGGGCGTTTCTGAAGGACCGTATGACGGCGCAGGCCGAGCGACAGATCGAGGAGCTGAAGAAAGCCCACGACAAGGAACGCCGCCCCATGGCGCAAGCCGTACGGCAGCTCAAAGGTGAACAGCGACAAGCCCGCAGTGATGTGATGGCCGCAACCGACGATGTCGAGGTGGGAGAACAACGTCGATCTTCGTTGCGCCCTCAGGATGGCGAACACCATGATTGACGTCTTCTGCGAGAGCTATGACGCGGCCCCGCTGGCTATCACCCTCGACATTGATGAGACGTTTGAC
>JAAELR010000401.1 GCA_024226455.1 Paracoccaceae bacterium | reverse complement strand
GCCGCATTGGTGCTGCCGGCAAAGGTGATGGTCACCACGCCGGTGGCCTGGGTGTAGCTGTAACTGTGACCACCGGTGATCGCGCCACTGCTGTCACTGCCGAGCGCGGTAATGGCCGTGCCGTTGATGGTCAAGGTATCGGTGTTCTCAATGCCGCCGCCGAGGGTCAGTTGGGCCGAGGCCATATAATCGCCGGATTCAATCGGATCGATGGTGACCGTGCTGAAAATCGCAGCCGAGGTCGTGTCGGTGTTTTCGGTTAAGCTGTCATTTGCGGCAGTGGCTGCGAGCGTGGGGGTGTCGTTGATCTGGGTTATGGCCACCGTAATGCTACCGGTTGCCTGTAACGCCCCGCCGGTGCCCTGGCTGCCCGTGTTGCCATCATCGAAGCTCCAGTCGATCTGGGCGCTGGCCAGGGGATCATCGGAGCTGTTGGAATAGGTGATCTGACGTAGGATGTTGTCGACGTCGCTTGATGTCGGTGTCTGCCCGTTGGCATTGGTAAAGGTGATGACCAGTTGGCCGGGTGTGGTGGTGATGTTGAAGTTGGCGATGGTGGCGCCGGCTTTCTGAAGGACCGTGCCGCCGACCAGCGAAATGCCGTTGCCGTCAGAAAACGAGAAGACGTCTTCGGTTGAAACGCCGCCGTTGCGACCCAGTGTGACACTGGCGCCATGGTAATCGCCATTACCGCTGTTGAGGGCATCAAGTTCGCTATCGCTGACATCGACATCAGCGTCCAGCACCACCGCCGGGCCGCCTTCGGTGAAAGTGGGCGTGCCGTTGAGGGTGTTAACTGGGTCGAAGCTCGTGTCCAACGTGCCATCGGCGTTAAACCGTACCAGCGCGGAATCATAGTTGAAACCGATGCTGCTGCTCCCCGCAACCAGGATCTTTCCATCGAGCTGCAAGGCCATACTGAAGGCATAATCAAAACCTCCCCCGGAGTCCGCGGTGACAATGCCGTCGCCGCCGCCGAAGCTGGCGTCCAGTGTGCCGTCGCTATCGTAGCGGGTCACCGTGAAGTCATTATCGGTGCCGTTATGGCTGTGCCCCGCGACGAGAAGTTTTCCGTCGGATCGCGCGATGATGCTCCAGCCATAATCATGGCCTGCGCCGATGGCTGAAGTGAGCATTCCATCACCGCCGCCAAAGCTCGTATCCAATGTCCCGTCGCTGTTGTAGCGGGTCAGTGCAAAGTCATAGTCGCTGCCATTATGGCTATCTCCCGCGACCACGATCTTGCCGTCGGATTGCACGCTGACACTGTGGCCGCGATCATGCCCGGAACCGAAGTCCGTGGTGACCCTGCCATCGCCGCCGCCGAAGCTCGTATCCAATGTCCCGTCGCTGTTGTAGCGGGTCAATGCAAAGTCACGATCGCTGCCGTTATGACTGTACCCGGCGACCACGATCTTGCCGTCCGACTGCACGGCGACGCTCTCGCCGTTGTCATCGCCCGCCCCGACGCCCGTGGTGACAATACCGTCGCCGCCGCCAAAGCTCGTATCGAGCGTGCCGTCACTGTGGTAGCGGGTCAGTGCGAAGTCATAGTTGAGGCCGTTAGAGGTTTGCCCCGCCACCAGGATCTTGCCATCGGCTTGCAGCGTGACGCTCTGGCCATATTCATGACTTCCGCCGACGGCGGTCGTGACGATGCCGTCGCCGCCGCCGAAGCTGGCATCCAACGTGCCGTCGCTGTTGTAGCGGATCAGTGCAAAGTCCGCGTCGCCGCCGTTATCAGTGTATCCCGCCACCAGGATCTTGCCGTCGGATTGCAGGGCGACGCTCCGGCCCTGGTCTTCCAAGGAAACGATGTCGGTGGTGACGATGCCGTCACCGCCGCCGAAACTCGTGTCCAGTGTTCCGTCACTGTTGTAACGCGTCAGCGCAAAGTCCCAACTCGTTCCGGCGTCACTGTCTCCGGCCACCAGGATTTTGCCGTCAGATTGCACCGCGACGCTCTGGCCGTTATCAAAACTCGGACCAACGGCCGTGATCGCGATTCCATCGCCGACCGAGAAGGTCGGCGCATCGTTGACCGCACCGACGCTGATGGTGGCCGTCTCGCTGATGTCGGTGTTTGTGTCGGCACCACCGCCGTTGTCGGTCACCGTGTTCAGGGTCACCGTGCGGACTGTGGCGGATGGATCCTGATCGGACGCATCGATGCCGTAGGTGATGTTCTCCAGTACCAGCTCGGCCTCCGCCGCATTGGTGCTGCCAACGAAGGTGATCGTCACCATGCCGGTGGCCTGGGTGTAGCTGTAGCTGTGACCACCGGTGATCGCGCCGCTGCTGTCGCTGCCAAGCCCGGTGATCGCGGTCCCGTTGATGGTCAGGGTATCGGTGTTTT
>JAAELR010000400.1 GCA_024226455.1 Paracoccaceae bacterium | reverse complement strand
GTTGGGTGCCAGGCGGCGCGCGGCTTTGCCCGCCACAGCCTTGACGTTGAGCCGCCGCCGCAGCCTGACCTGCTTGTGCAAAACGAACATGACCACCGTGGCAAGGCCGTTGCCCGTCGCCAGGGCGCGCTTGCTGCGGCTCAACGTGAACCCGCCGCGCTTGCCCTTTCGCTTGCGCTGATTGTCCACCACCAGCAGCCACGGGCCTTTCTTGCGGCGGACCAATCGAAGCGGACCGAAACGATGTTCAGGCCAGTTTGAGGGCGCAATTCTCTTGCGCCCAACACCCTGCTTGGGCGCAGCATCGGTCGGGATTGCCAGGTAAAACCCATCGCGCGAACTGATGACCGTGCCTTGATCAAAAGCCTCAATGAGCTTTTTTGCTTTCGTCTTCACCACAGACGCAGCCCCCAGCGACTTGCGCCCGCCCTTGGGGTACTTGTCATGGCGCCAGCTTTTGGCCAGTTTCCGGCCCAGACCACCGCGGCGCACACCGTCGCGCTGCGCCTGCTTGAGATCCTCGCCGGTGCGATGCACCCCCGCCGTTACCACTACCGCGGCAAGCGCCAGCTCATCGGCCATGAATTGCTCAAGGTTGCCCCTGGCGGCAGCTATGATGCGGGTGGCTGACATCAGGTTTCCGCCACCGTGTTCAGCAGCCGCTTGAGGCGCAGCCGGTCCGGCGTCGAAACGCTCTGCACAACGCGCCGCTCGCCAGCGATCAGCAGGACGGCTTGCCTGGTATATGCCCCCCATTCGCTGGCGCGGATCTCATACAGACCCCGGTCATCCTGGACATTGAGCCCGCCAAACCGGACCTCATCGCTGCGCTGGTCCGGTATCAGCAGAACCGGCAACGCGGCCCCATCGGGATCGAGCGTCGCATCGATCCCCAGATGTTCGAAGGCCGCGTTGACGGCCAGCTCGGCGGGCTCAGCCATGGCTCAGCCCC
>JAAELR010000399.1 GCA_024226455.1 Paracoccaceae bacterium | reverse complement strand
CGAAGCTCGAAAACCAGAGCGTCAAAGTCCGCCAGACGTATTCCCGAAAGGCGGAAAAACAACTCAGGACGTGCGCGCAAGACCTTCAATACCGCCATTTCCCCAAACTCCACGGCCAAAGTGCGGCCAGAATCGCAGAAATGGCCCTATTGTGAAACAGGTCTATTTGATGAACTCCCATTCAAGGTCGCTCATATCAGATCGGGACATTCATCGGCTCCATACTGTCAAATCACCACAGATGGATCACAAACCATTGATCATGGAAAGTAATTTGTGGGTACGCTGCCTAGTCCGCGCGCGCGGTCGCTATCAGCCGCGCGGCGCATGCGCTGATCCCGCCGATCTGGGACAGGCTGGCCAGTTCGGCATCGGTTTCGGCGCGCGTCATCGCCGCCCGGCGCAGCGTCATCAGCCGCGCCCGGGGGCTGGTCAGAAATCTGTCTTGCGAAATCACCGTCTCGGCGGGGCTATCGAGCCGGATGATCTCGTAATATCCGCCGCTCAGCGCCAGCATGGCAAAGGCGCAGGGCCCGGGCGCCGCTGGGCATTCGCTGCGGCAAAGGCCTGCGATGGGCCGGGCCGCATCAGAGCGCTCAGCAACCAGTCTTCCACCGCCCAGCGCCAGGCGTTGCCGGGGCCGGCGTCGCCGAAACCGAAACCGAAGCCAAGCGCCCGCAGGCGTGCCATGCCGAGTGCATCGGGTTCGGCGGCTGCGACCGGCACGTCGGCCATATGGCGCAGTGCTGCCAGTCCGTCACGGGCCGGTTCCGGTGTGCCCGACAGGTAGGCGAGGTATGGCCTAAGTTCGTCAAACATCGGCCCGTCGCGCAGCAGCGCTGCCGCTCAGCGGGAGTTCCGTAGAGTGCCACAATACGCGTCGAGTGATCGCTGGCCTGCGGTTCGCCAATCTCAAACAGCGCCGCGACAAGGGCGGGATCGGGCACCGCCAGGCGGGCGCGCAGCATCAATACGGCGCGTGCGTCGCCGGCCTCTGCCGCGACCGACAGCCAGGTTCTGGGGAATTTCCCGCTGACGTCGGCCCGGAACAAAGCTCGGGCCTGAGTTGCCGACAGTGACCGGCGAAACGGCGACGGACCGCGATCGGTAGCCTCAAGCCGTCCCAGCAGGATGCGGGCATCCGGATGGCCCTGCCTGGCAAGTGCTGCCAGTTCGGGAAGCGCCGTGTGGTCATCGCCTGAAAGCCACAGCTCCACGGCGGCCTCGAACCGCGCCTCATCGGCCCGGGCGGGCGTGAGAGCCGCGAGCAACACCAGGAACAAGACCGTTACTACACCCATCGCGCGCCCAACCTATCCCGCCTCGACTGCGTGCGCCAGAGCCGGTCCGACCCTAGGGCCGCGATATCCGGTACAGCGCGCCACTATCGACGCTGAGAAACCAGATCGTTCCGTCGGGGGCTTCGCGTATGTCGCGAACCCGTCCCGTCTGAGGCCCCGCGATCTGTTCAACCTCGTTCAACTTCGTTCCTCTGAGCCTTGAAATATAATCGAATTTCAACGATCCAATGAATATGTCACCGCGCCATTGCGGCCACAGTTTGCCCGAATAGATCATCATGCCCGAGGGCGCGATGGACGGGTCCCAATAGTGCTCGGGCTGCCGCATGCCGTCCTTGTGGGTGCCTTCTCCGATCTTCTGGCCCGAGTAGTGCCGGCCATATGCGATCTCCGGCCAGCCATAATTGGCGCCGGGCTGGATCAGGTTCACCTCGTCACCGCCGCGTGCGCCGTGTTCCACCACCCAAAGCCGCCCCCGCGCGTCAAGCGCGGCGCCTTGCGGGTTGCGGTGGCCATAGCTCCAGATCTCGGGCAGTGCCCCCGGGGTTGCGGCAAAGGGATTGTCGTCCGGTACAGAACCGTCCCGGTTGATCCGGATCACCGAACCGTTGTGGCGCGCCAGATCCTGGGCCGCGGGACGCGCGCCGCGCTCGCCGATGGTGACAAACAGCGTGCGGTCCGGCGCCTCGACGATGCGCGAGCCGAAATGCCGGCCACCGCGGCTGCCCGGGCTCATCTCGAAGATCACGCGGGTTCGCTCTAGCCTGTCACCAGCGGCGTTGAGCCGCCCCACGGCCAGCGCAGTGCCGCTGCCGCGCCAGCCCTGGCGAATGGCAAAGCTGAGAAACACCTCGCGGCTGGCGGCGAAATCGCGCGGGATCATCACGTCGAGCAAGCCGCCCTGCCCCGTCACTACAATATCAAGCCCGTGGTCCACGCCGGTCACCCGCCCGTCGTCGCGCCGGTGCAGCAAGCGCCCGCCGCGCTGCGTCACCAGCAGGCCGCCACCGGGCAGAAACGCCACCGCCCAGGGCTCATCAAGCCCGGTCATCACCGCCTCGACCCGCATCGGCCCGGCAGAACCGGGCAAATACGCGCCGTAAAGCAGCGGCGGATTGCAAAGAAACAGAACCAAGATCAGCAGGCGCATGGGCATCCCCCCTGGTGCCGCCAGCCTAGACCCTGGCCGGGAATAGAGCCAGTAACGGATTGGCGAGTTCAAACCCGAGCAGACGGTTCGGCGTCTCTTTGCTGGCGATTTTGGAGCCAAAGCGATGAAACGGACCGCAAACTGCTCTTTCCAAACCGGCAAACGCGCATTACCGTCAACGTCACACAAGAGTACGAACTGGGAGGTTCACATGAAAAAACTACTATTGACCTCGGCGGCTGTCGCCGGGCTGGCTACGGCTGCGACGGCAGAAGACATCAAGATCGGTGTCATCCTGGGGTTCACCGGCCCGATCGAAACCACCGTTGCCCATATGGGCCCGGCGGCAGAACTCGCGATCAAGGAAGTCAGTGACAGCGGCAAGCTGCTGGGCGGCGCGACGGTTACCGCGGTCATGGGCGATACGACCTGCATCGATTCCGGCGCAGCCATCGCCGCGACCGAACGCCTGGTTACGGCGGACGGCGTCAAGGGGATCGTTGGCGGCGACTGCTCCGGCGTCACCGGCGCGATGCTGTCCAACGTCGCCCTGCCGAACGGTGTGGTGATGATCTCTCCGTCGGCGACCTCGCCGGCGCTGAGCCATTTGGAAAATGAAGATAACGGCCTGTTCTTCCGCACCGCCCCGTCGGATGCGCGCCAGGGCGTGGTGATGACCGAGATCCTGATGGACCGCAGCGTCAAGGAAGTGGCCGTCACCTATACCAACAACGACTATGGCAAGGGTCTGGCCGACGCTTTCCAGGCCGCATTTGAGGCCGCCGGCGGTACTGTGACGATCAACACGGCACACGAAGACGGCAAGGCTGACTATTCGGCTGAAGTCGGCGCTCTTTCCAGCGCGGGCGGCGAGTTGCTGGTGGTTGCCGGCTATGTGGATCAGGGCGGCGCCGGCATCGTGCGCGCGTCACTGGACACCGGCGCGTTCGATACATTCCACTTCCCCGACGGCATGATGTCAGATGCGCTCGTCGCGAATTTCGGCGCCGAAATCAACGGCTCCGCCGGTCAGCACCCGAGCCCGTCGGAAGAGCTTGCCGCGCTCTTCGCTTCGGTTGCCGCGGATGCCGGGTTCGACCCGACCTCGCCCTTTGCGCCCGAATCCTATGACGCGGCCGCGCTGATCCTGCTGGCGATGCAGGCTGCCGGGACGTCGGACTCGAATGTCTACAAGGACAAGGTCGCCGAGGTTGCCAACGCTCCGGGAGAGCCGATCCAGGCCGGTGAACTGGCCAAGGGGCTCGAGATTATCGCCAATGGCGGTGACATCGACTATATCGGCGCGACTGGTGTCGAACTTGTCGGCCCAGGCGAGGCCGCCGGCAACTACCGCGAAGTCCTCATCAAGGATGGCAAGGACGAAACGGTTCGCTTCCGCTGATCGCGGGTAGCTGACAAAACCATGACGGCCCGGTCTCACGGGTCCGGGCCGTCTGTTGCTTCATTCTCTGTTACCCCGAGGGGCAAGCGCGCGATATGATCGTCGTAGAAGACCTGCACAAGCATTTTGGCGGCTTTCACGCTGTCGATGGCGCCACACTGGAGATCGCCGAAGGCTCGATCACCGGTCTGATCGGCCCTAACGGCGCCGGAAAAACTACTCTGTTCAACGTTGTCGCTGGGGTTCTTAAACCAACCTCGGGCCGGGTTTTCATGGACGGACAGGAAATAACCGGCCTGCCGCCGCATGAACTGTTCGGCAAGGGACTGCTGCGCACCTTCCAGATCGCGCACGAGTTCCACTCGATGACAGTGCGCGAAAACCTGATGATGGTGCCCGGCACGCAGTTGGGCGAGAACCTGTGGAACGCCTGGTTCCACCGCGCCCTGGTGGCGCAGGAAGAGCGCGAACTGCTGCGCAAGGCCGACGAGGTGCTGGAGTTCCTGACCATCGATCACCTGAAGGACGAAAAGGCCGGCAATCTCTCTGGCGGCCAGAAAAAGCTGCTGGAGCTGGGCCGTACGATGATGGTCGACGCCAAGATGGTGTTTCTCGACGAGGTCGGCGCCGGGGTAAACCGAACGCTGCTGAACACCATCGGCGATGCCATCGTGCGGCTGAACAAGGAACGCGGCTATACCTTCTGCGTCATCGAGCATGACATGGATTTCATCGGCAAGCTTTGCGATCCGGTGATCTGCATGGCCGAGGGCAAGGTGCTGGCCGAAGGCACCCTGGCCGAGATCAAGGCCAACGAGCACGTCATCGAGGCCTATCTGGGCACCGGGCTCAAGAACAAGACGGTGAACGCATGAATGGTTGCAGACTAGTCAAATGGTTGATCGCTTTGTCCACGGGAGCAACGATCTACTCAGGTTCGGCGGCGACAGCGCAGGATGTCATCGGCTCTGCCGTCGTGGGCGGCAAAAAGATAGAAATCCTCAGCGACCAGACGTGGCGATACCAGTCCAGAACGGAAATATCGAAATGCGTTCCGGTTCACAGTGACGTTAGCTTTTGCGGCTCAATCCTTAACTGGCGGCCACAGGCGAAATCAGGCTATTTCTCCGCTATCTTCTCGCATAGCGCGAGGATCTATGGCGGGTTGATTATCGAGGACATCGGCACCAACGACGGAATCAACCACGAATACATGCGCGGCACTGTGTTGGAAACAGCTGCAGATGCGGTGGGTGTTGCGGTTGAATACATACCGGTCTTGGATGTCTTCCATCAAGAAGTTGACGGGCGGGAAGCGGAGACTATCGTGTATGGCGCGAGGGTTGACGGTGTCGGGTTCGTCTACGCCAATACAATCTCCATAGCCGAGAACCTGACGGTTCAAGCACTGGTTTGGGGCGTTGGCACGGAATTCACGGACAAGCACCGCATGTGGAACGAGGACTTCCTTGAGAATCTGCGGATCGAAACAGAGGCCCCTATTCGATGACTGGCAACCCCTATCATGACGACCGCGGCAACAAGGACCGTTCCATCACCAACCCCGACGGCATGGGCACGACCCGGCCGGTCAAGGGCGGCGGCGTGGCAGTGCCTGTAGAAAAAGGTGGTCCGTTCCTGATCGGCGACGCCATGACCGGCGGTTATGGCATGGGCGCCGATATTTTGCACGAATGCACCATCGCCGTGGAAAAGGGCCAGATCGCCGTCATCGTCGGCCCCAACGGTGCGGGCAAGTCCACCGCAATGAAGGCGGTCTTTGGCATGCTCAACGTGCGGCAGGGCTCTGTTCGGCTGGACGGCGAGGATATCACCGCGCTTTCGCCCCAGGCGCGCGTCGCCAAGGGCATGGCCTTTGTACCGCAAACCTCGAACATCTTCACCTCGATGACGGTCGAGGAAAATCTCGAGATGGGCGCCTTCCTGCGCCGCGACGACATCCGCCCCACGATGGAGCAGGTCTATGACCTGTTTCCCATCCTGCGCGACAAGCGCAGCCAGATGGCGGGCGAATTGTCTGGCGGCCAGCGCCAGCAGGTGGCCGTGGGCCGGGCGCTGATGACAGAGCCTCAGGTGCTGATGCTGGACGAACCGACCGCCGGTGTGTCGCCCATCGTGATGGACGAGCTTTTCGACCGGATCATTGAGGTGGCGCGCACCGGAATCTCGATCTTGATGGTCGAACAGAACGCCCGCCAGGCGCTGGCCATCGCCGACAAGGGATATGTGCTGGTGCAGGGCGCCAACCGCTATACCGACACCGGAGAGGCGCTGCTGGCCGACCCGGATGTACGCAAGAGCTTTCTGGGCGGATGATGCGGGGGCTGGCCCTTCTTCTATTGTGCCTTGCGTCAGTGCCTGCGGCGGCGCAGGAGGTGCGCGGCTTCTTTGGGTTGTTGCACACCGATACAGGCGCCCGCACGATTCCGACCAACCGCTGGTTCTGGATCGAACTCAGCCCGGGCTTCTTCGTGCCGGAACCCGCCGCAGAGAGCCTGGCGTTCCACCGCGACGCGGCAAGCGAGGAGTGGGCGGCGGAATTTGCCGAGGCGGAGCGGCAGCTTGACTATCTGCACGAAAACCGCCCGACAGAGGTGGCCGACGAGTATCTGCCGACGCTATGGTGTGTCGAGTTCGTCAACGCGGCGGCAGGTCCGCGGCTGGCCTGTATCGGGGCCGACACATGAAGATCGCCGCGTGGAACTTTGTCATAGCGGGCGGTTGCTTTTTCCTTCCCGGAGCCGTTGCGGGACCTGGACTTGCCGACGAGGCAAAGCTGACTTGCGTGTTTCAAACGATCTGTTCCGATACAACCCCCTGCGAGGCCGCGCCCGGGGATGCGATCCTGGACTTGCTCATCAGCGATGATAGCGCCGAGGTGACCATAGAGGGCGAGACCGACACTTTTGATCGCATTGGGCCCGCCGGCGCCAATCCGCAGAGATTTCTCGGCACCGACATCGGAAGGGTCGAGGACATGACAGTTCTGCTGTCACTTTACGATGGCCGCACCGCCATCATGACGATGCACGGTCCACGGTTTGACCACCCTGAGGCACTCAGCGCCTTTGGTAGTTGCGAGGCGGTAGCGCAATGAGACTGGATGAGAACATGAAAACCAACAACCCAACGGGACAAGTGAGCTGATCTGATGGACTTTCTCAACGCCATTGTCGCGTTTTCCAACTTTGTGCTGATCCCCGCCACCGCCTATGGCGCGCAGCTTGCGCTTGGCGCGCTGGGGGTGACGCTGATCTATGGCATCCTGCGATTTTCCAACTTCGCCCATGGCGACACCATGGCTTTCGGCGCCATGGTCACCATTCTGGCGACCTGGGGTTTGCAGGGCGCGGGCGTCTCTTTGGGGGTGCTGCCGACCGCGCTGCTGGCGCTGCCGGTGGGCATCGCGGGGACGGCACTGCTGGTTCTTGGGACGGACCGGGCGATCTACGCTTTCTATCGAGAGCAACGGGCCAAGCCGGTGGTGCTGGTGATCGTGTCCATGGGTGTCATGTTCATGATGAACGGGTTGGTGCGTTTCATCATCGGGCCGGATGACCAGCGCTTTGCCGATGGCGCGCGTTTCATCGTCAAGGCCCGCGATTTCAAGGAATGGAGCGGCCTGCGTGAGGGGCTGGCGATCAAGACCAGCCAGGGTATCACCATCGTCGCCGCGGTGCTGGTTGTCATCTTGCTGTTTTGGTTCCTGAACCGCACCCGCACCGGCAAGTCGATGCGCGCCTATTCCGACAACGAGGATCTGGCGCTGCTGAGCGGCATCAATCCCGAGCGCGTGGTGATGATCACCTGGATCATCGTCGCGGCACTCGCTACCGTGGCCGGTGTGCTCTATGGGCTTGACAAGTCCTTCAAGCCGTTCACCTATTTCCAGCTGCTTCTGCCGATCTTCGCCAGCGCCATCGTCGGCGGCCTGGGCAGCCCGCTGGGCGCCATTGTCGGCGGTTTCGTGATCGCGTTCAGTGAGGTCACGATCACCTATGCCTGGAAGAAAGTGCTGACATATCTGATGCCGGACAGCCTTGACCCGTCGGGGCTCGTGCAGCTGCTCAGCACCGACTACAAATTCGCCGTCAGCTTCATGATTCTGGTGATCGTGCTGTTGTTCAGGCCAACTGGAATATTCTCGGGGAGAGCGGGATGAGCGTCGCGATGAAAAATACCCTGCTCTTTGTCGTGGTCTTCGGCCTGATCGCGGCGACCGGGTTTCAGCAAAGCTGGAACGTGGCGCTTGGTATCGTCAACATGGGGCTGATCAGCGCCATCATGGCGATGGGCGTGAACATGCAATGGGGTTATGCGGGGCTCTTTAATATCGGTGTGATGGGCTTTGTCGCACTTGGAGGTCTTGCCACGGTTCTGGTTGGCATGCCGCATACGCCGGGCGCCTGGGCGGCGGTCGGGCCCGGCATGTTGCTGGCACTGTTCGCGGGCTTCGCAGCGATTTTCGTTCCGATCCTGGTCTACCGGCGCATGCGTCCGGGGCGCAGGCGGGCGATTGCGGTCTTTGCCCTGCTGGTACTCGGCTTTTTTGTGTTCCGATCCCTGTTCGACCCCGCGGTCAAAGCCATCGAAGCGGTGGATTCGGCCAGAACCGGGTATCTGGGCGGGCTGGGGCTGCCGGTGCTGATCGCATGGCCGGTTGGCGCGCTGATCGCCGCCGGTGCCGCCTGGCTGATCGCCAAGACGGCGCTGGGGTTGCGGTCGGACTATCTGGCCATCGCCACGCTGGGCATCGCCGAGATCATCATCGCGGTGATGAAAAACGAGGAATGGCTGTCTCGCGGCGTCAAGAACGTCAACGGCATCCCGCGTCCGGTGCCATACGAGCTGGACCTGCGTGCCGATCCGGGGTTTGTCGAGCGGGTCACCAACTGGGGTTTCGACCCGGTCACCGCGTCAACCATTTACGTCAAGCTCTGCTATGGCGCGCTGTTTGTGGTGGTGCTGCTGGCTCTGATCTGGCTGGCGGAGAAGGCGTTGAAATCGCCCTGGGGCCGCATGATGCGGGCGATCCGCGACAACGAGGTGGCGGCCGAGGCGATGGGCAAGGACGTCACCGCGCGGCACCTGCAGATCTTCATTCTGGGCTCTGCGGTCTGCGGCTTGGCGGGGGCCATGATGACCTCGCTGGAGGGGCTGCTGACGCCGGCGAGCTATCAGCCGCTGCGGTTTACTTTCCTGGTCTGGGTGATGGTGATCGTTGGTGGTTCGGGTAACAATTTCGGCGCTGTACTGGGCGGTTTCCTGATCTGGTTCCTGTGGGTTCAGGTCGAACCGCTGGGGCTGTGGTTGATGGATTGGATCACTGCGGGCATGAGCGACGGCTATTGGCTGAAAGACCATCTGCTGGAGTCCGCGGCCCATATGCGACTGCTGACAATGGGGCTGATCCTGGTGCTGGTGCTGCGGTTTTCCCCACGCGGGTTGATACCGGAGAGGTAGCTTCAGTCACAATGTGCGGGCTGACGCCCGCGCTCTGTGTGACCAGCCTCTCGGCCGGTCGGATTGGTGATCCTTGCCCGGAGCGGTGCATCGGCGATAGGTCTGATCGGGATGGATGGCGTGGCAATCCTGTTACTGGCGGCCGGTTCGTCCTCGCGGATGCGGGGGCACGACAAGCTGTTGGAGGATGTATCGGGCGAGCCGCTGCTGCGGCGTCAGGCCAGAGCCGCGCTTGGCACCGGTGCGCGTGTGCTGGTGACGCTGCGGTGCGACGACCCTGAGCGCCGGGAGGCATTGGAGGGGCTGGCGGCGATCAGTGTCGTTGAGGTCGCTGACGCCGATCAGGGAATGGGCGTCTCGATTGGCGCCGGCGCCCTGGCGGTGCCCTCCGGCACCCGCTGGCTGGCGGTTCTGCCTGCGGACATGCCTGAACTGACTTGCGAAGATATCGCCGCGGTTCTGGTTTTTGCTGCCGGGCACCCGCACTCGGTTGTGCGCGGCGCCGGACCGAAGGGCGCGCCCGGCCATCCGGTGGTGTTTCCGGCCCGCCTGTTTGGGGCCCTGGCGCAGCTATCGGGCGACCAGGGCGCGCGATCCGTGCTGCGGGGCGAGCAGGTGCGGCTTTGCCCCCTGCCCGGGCGTCACGCGCTGACCGATCTCGACACGCCCGAAGATTGGGCGGCCTGGCGGGCCCGGGCTCAGTACTGACGCCGGTTCTGTTCGCGGGCATAGGCAAGCAAGACGAAGGCCGCGGCCAACGCACCGAGCAGAACCCAAAGCGAGTTCTGACCGGCCACTGCCGACACCGGCGGCGAGACCACATAGACCAGCCCGACCGTCGCGGCCATCAGCCCGGCAAAGGAGAGCGCGAAAAGCGCCGCCGCCGCATGGCCGCGCGACCAGAGCACCACCGCGCCGGCAAGACCCGACCAGACGCTGATCGCCCACGCGGCTGTGATCCAGGCCGGGAGCCCGGTGAAATACGCGATCTGGTCGGCTGTGAAGTAGGAAAGGTAGGGGACGTACATCAGCCTGAACGCCAAGTAGTCAGCGGCGCAGACCAGATACCACAAGAGCGCAGCCACAGCGATGAGGCGGTGGATAGTGGTCGTGGTGGCGGACATGCGCGTTTCACCTTGCCGTAAAATCCCCACAACCCTGCCCCGATGCCCCTTCATTGTCCAGTTCTGCCATGTTCCCGGGCTGAGAAAAGGGCCCGCCCCCGGGGCGACGGGGTCGGGCCCTTCCGGCCATGCGCGTCCATCGACGCGCGGCCTGCTGCATTCCTCAGTCGCTCAGACGTTCTGCCTCTTGGCGCGACAATATCCGGCGCGCCGGGCGGAACGGGCTGCGCCCGCGCAACCGCTTGAGCTCTGGAAAAAGTTCGTAGATATCTTGCCGCTGCGCATTGCCAACGCCACGTAGCGAGTTGTCGGCAGGTTGAAAGCTCTCGGTCCAGCTGCCGTTCGACATCACCACCTCGTGCCGGTCGAACAGGATGTGGATATAGGTCACGCCAAGGCTTTCCAGTTCGAACACGCCGCGGTTGTTGACCAGATGCTTGGCGGCGACCAGCACCTCGCGCTCTTCGAAATAGAGCGCGGTCTGGTCGCTTGAGACCAGCACCCGGTGGTTCGGGCTGAGCCGCATGTCGCGTTCCGGCAATTCGTTGCGGAACGCGCCGGCGCGCACCAGGATCGGGTAGAGATGCGGCTTGGCGGCAAGCTGGCGCCCGTCAAAGCGGCGTTGCCCGATCCAGCGGATTTCCTGTGGACCGTTATCGCGTGTCGTAACGCGATCACCCACTTTCAACTCTTCGATGGCGGCCTGCCCACCTGGCGTAGCAATGACTGTGCCTGGAGTGAAGCAGGGCGTGATGTCGATTGATGAGGCGCCGCCGGGCATGATCTTGCCCCGTATTACTGCCGTCACTGACATAAGAACCCTTCCTCACCGGTGCGCTAACGAGACATGCATGTCGTCCAAATCGATGCGGGGAAACTACCGGCAGAGCGCGTGGGAGCGAAGGAAAATGTGGCGAAAAAGTGGGCTCTTGCCTCATATCCGCCGTATTCTCGCTGGTATTGCGCCAGATGGGCAGAGGCGACTGGCGGCCCACTATCAGGCAGTCGGAAACAGTAGTCCCGAGCATCTTGGGGTGACTGGCGGCATTCTTACGATCCAAGGTAAATTGCGGGGCTATTGCGGGTTCGACCGTTTCCAATGTGGAAACTACGCGCTATCCCTATTTCCGCCCCCCGGCCCGGTGCAAAGCCCGGTGGGCCAATTATCTTGACTGAAAGATCAATCTTTAACAATCACACCGGATTGTCCGCCCATGCTGGCCCCAGGTCAGGTCAGGTTCGACTCGTATGCCTCGCGGTTTACCTGGATCGGACGGGCCAGTAGCCGCGGCAGCGACAGCCACAGCCGTGCCCCGGGTTCCGGCAGAACGCCGTCCTCGCGATGCCAGCCGATGCTGATCTGCTGGCCCTCCACATCGAGATCGCAGGTGCCGGTTCCGTGTTCCGCCTGCATCACCAGCGCCTCGATGGTCAACGCGGCGTTGCATAGCCCCGGAGGTTCGCTGGCGGCCAGGTAATCCTGCCCCAGCGGCAGCGCCCAGATCTCGCCGACCTCTCCGTGACCCTGCAGCCAGACCGCCCGGCGCCCGATGGCCAGGCAGACCTGTCCCGGCACCGCATCGGTCACCTGCCCCAGCAGCCGCGGCCCGGCACCGGACCAGCCCTGAAGTTTGCCCTCGGCGATCGACAGCGTGCGGTCGGCGAGAAAGCCGATCTCGACCGCCGAGTGCGTGACATAGAGCGCCGGCACCCCGAACCCGGCGACCGCGCGGGCGATATAGGGCATCAGCCGCGACTTGCGGGCCCGGTCGAGACCGGTGAGCGGTTCGTCCATCAGCAGGATGCGCGGGCCGGATGCCAGTGCCCGCCCCAGCGCCACCCGCCTTGTTTCGCCCCCCGACAACGTTGCCGGGGCGCGGTGCAGCAGCGGGCCCAGGTCCAGCGCGTCGATCACCGCGTCGACCAGTCCGCGCGGAGTGCCGCGTCGCCGGGCGCCATAGTCGAGATTGCCTGCGACATCGAGATGCGGGAAAAGCCGCGCGTCCTGAAACACATAGCCGACGCCGCGGGCCTCGGGCGCCAGCCCGTTCCAGTCTTCGCCTGCGAACCGCACATGGCCCTGCGCCTGCGGTTCCAGCCCCGCGATGGCGCGCAGCAGCGTTGTCTTGCCGCTGCCCGAGGGGCCCGATAGCGCGGTGATGCCGTTCAATGGCACCTCTGCCGCGGCCTCCAGTTCAAAGCCGGCAAAGCGCAGGCTGATATCGAATTCCAGTTGGTCAGACACCGGCCCGCACCCCGCGCCGGTTCATCACGTAGACCAGCGTCAGCACCACGAAGCTGAACACCAGCAACCCCCCCGACAGCACATGCGCGGTGCGATAGTCCAGCGTCTCTACCGCCGAATAGATCTCGATGGAGATCACTCTTGTGCGGCCGGGGATATTGCCGCCGACCATCAGCACCACGCCGAACTCACCGACCGTATGGGCGAAGCTCAACACCGCCGCGGTCAGCACGCCGCGCCGCGCAAGAGGCAGGGCCACGCTGCGGAACGCGTCCCAGCGGCTTGCCCCCAGCGTCGCCGCGGCCTCCATCATGCCGCGCCCGATGGACTGGAACGCAGTTTGCAGCGGCTGCACCGCAAAGGGCAGCGAATAGAAGATCGAGGCGAACACCAGCCCCGAGAAAGAGAATGTCAGCGCCTCGCCGGTCAGGGTCACCCAGAAGGCTCCGACCGGGCTTTCGGGGCTCATCAGGATCAGCAGGTAGAACCCCAGCACGGTGGGCGGCAGCACCAGCGGCAGCGCCGTCAGCGCCTCAATGGCAGGTTTTATGCGGGCGCGGGTATTGGCCAGCCACCATGCTATGGGCGTCGCCAACGCCAGCAGCAGCACCATGGTCAGCCCGGCAAGCTGCAGGGTCAGCCAGATCGGACCCCAGAGCGTCATGGCGGTATCCGATAGCCGGCCGCGGCCATGATCTCTGTCGCGATCGGGCGCCCCAGGAAGTCCAGGAAGGCGCGGGCCGCATCGTTGTCACCGGCTCGTTTCAGCAGCACAGCGTCCTGGAGAATCGGTTCGTGCAGGGTTTCGGGCACCTCCATCGCCCAGATCTCGCGGTCGAATGTCAGCGCCTGGGCCAGCGCGACGAGCCCGGCATCGGCATTGCCTGTGGCGACAAAGGCGAAGGCCTGGCCGACGCTTTCTCCGCGCAGCAGGCCACGGTCCCAACCATCCTGCCGGAAGGTTCGCAGCACGTCGCGCGCCGCCCCGCCGTAGGGAGCGACGGCAGGATCGGCCACGGCGATGCGCAAGTCCGGGCGCGACAGGATCTCTTCCAGCGTGCCCGGCTCGGTCTTGTCGCCATGCACCAGCGACAGGCGGCCGATGGCATAGGTCCGAGGTGGCAGGCCGTCGGCCAGCCGACCGCTTTCGGCCAGCCGCGCCGGGCGGGCAGCATCGGCAGACAGGAACAGGTCAAACGGTGCCCCGGCGACGATCTGGGCAAAAAGCTTGCCGGTCGAGCCGTGCACCAGCGCCACCTCGTGCCCGGTCTCGGCGGAATAGGCGGCAGAGATATCCCTGGCCGTGGTCAGAAAGTTCGCCGCGACCGCAACGGTAATTCGGTCTGCCCCGGCGGGTAGCCCCCAGAGGGCAACAATAAGTAAGAGAATCCGTGCGGTCATGGTGTTTGAATAGGCAGCAGGCAGAGCCGTTCTGCAAGTGGGCAAATGGGGCCAGAGGCAAGCTCAGGCAATGGCGGCATTGGTGCCGGCGGCAAGTTTGCCGTTGGCGAACAGTCTCAGGACGCGGAAAGCGATGGGCGGGATCATCAGCGTCGCCGCCACCAGCACCGCCCCGCCGACCCAAACAAACACCTGCCCCTGGGGCGCCAGCGCCAGGCAGAGACCCGCGTAGGCCGCGGCCGGAAAGGTGAAGGCACCCCAAAGAGGGCTGAACCCGGCCACCGTCAGCCAGCGCGCGTGCAGGATCAGCGCCAGCAGAACCACGCTTGCGATGCAGGCGAACACGACCGCGGCGGTGGTATAGCCCAGCAGGACAGAGGCGGCGCCAAACAGGCTGATCGGTGCCAGATGGATCGCCAGCAGTGGCCGCAGCGGCGGCGGCAGCGATTTGCGGATCAGTTGGCTAAGGCTGATCGAGTAGACAAAAACGGCGGCTGTGACGGTGCCGACCAGCAGCGCCTGCGCCAGCCCGGTCATCCCGAGTGGTGCCGCAGATAGCGGCGCCATGATGAAACCGACGAATGACAGGTGCCAGGCCGGGGTGGCGCGGCGCTGTTCGGCCGGACCCTGGACCAGAATCACCACCATGATGGTCGCCAGCGCGATATGCCAGATCAGCCCCGAGGTCAGCAGGAAGGCGGCCAGCCGCTCCGAGAAAGGCACTACCGCCGCGGCCATCAGGATCACGCAAAGCGAAGCCGCCGCCAGCCCGACGCGGCCGGGCAGGATCTGCAGGTCTTCGACCACGGTTTCGGGCCGGATGAAGAACTTGATCATGTGCGCGGTGAAGAGCACCAGAAAGATGGCGCTGGTGGCGCCAAGGATCAGGTCGCCCACCGCCGTGGGGACCGAAAATACTTCCGCCGCCCGGCGCCAGGCCAGACCCAGACCGAAAAGCCCCATCACAGGCGGAAACACCGCAGGCGGAGTGCGCCGCCAGAACGGAACCTGCGCGGGATTGGGCATCTGGGAATCTCCGGTTTCGGCGGTGTTGGGGCTACATAGCCGATTGCCTCATGCTGCCGCAATGTCACGAACGCCGCAAGGGGGGCTTGCCTGCGCGTCCGCCTTGGCCCAATCTTCGCCGAAACGGGAGGCGCGCATGAGCGGACATGGCTATGAAACCGGACGGCTGAACCTGCCCTTCACCGGCATCTGCACCTTCGGCAAAAGGTCGTATGTCGAGGATTGGCGCAAGATCGATGCCGACGTGGCCGTGCTGGGTGCGCCGTTCGATTTCGGCACCCAATGGCGCCCCGGCGCCCGGTTTGGCCCACGCGCCGTGCGCGAGGCCTCGACCCTTTTCGCCTTCGGCCACGCCGGCGCCTATGACCACGAGGACGACGCCACCTATCTGGGCGAGGATGTGCGCATCGTCGATATCGGCGACGCCGATATCGTTCATACCGACACCGCAGCCAGCCACGCCAATATCAAAACCGGCGTAAAGGCCATTCTGGACGCGGGCGCCCTGCCCGTGGTGATCGGCGGTGACCACTCGGTCAACATCCCCTGCATCGATGCCTTTGACGGGCGCGGCAACATCCATGTCCTGCAGATCGACGCACATCTCGATTTCGTCGACGAGCGCCACGGGGTGCGCTGTGGTCACGGCAACCCGCTGCGCCGCGCCGCCGAGAAAGCTTATGTGACAGGCCAGACCCAGCTTGGCATCCGCAATGTCTCTTCCACTTCGAAAGAAGGCTATGCAGACGCCCGCGCCATGGGCTCGGCCATCCTCAGCGTGCGCCAGGTCCGCGCCGCCGGGATCAAGGCGGCGCTGGCCTCTCTACCGCCCGGCGCCCGGGTCTATGTTACCATCGACATTGACGCCTTCTGTCCCTCGATCGCGCCCGGCACAGGCACGCCCAGCCATGGAGGGTTTCTCTATTACGAGGTGCTGGAGTTGTTACAACACGTCGCGAGCCACAACGAGGTGGTCGGCATCGACCTTGTAGAAGTGGCGCCCGACTACGATGCGTCCGGATCGACCGCGGTCCTGGCCGCGCAACTGTTGCTGAATTTCCTCGGCTTCATCTTTCACGCCCGTGCTGGCGTCTGAGCGGGCGGGATTTCGCCGGGCGCTCTTTGAATTGCCCCAGTATCCTGTATGTTATCCACAATTGCAACGCAGGATATAGCGCAATATGTGGGCATCTCCCCGCACCGCGTGGCTTTTGGCCGCTCTGCCCACTGTCGCGTCGGCGGGGGGCGACTGGCTGAAATTCACCTTCGAGGGTCGGCTTTCGGCGGGCTATTCCGGGCGCGCAAGCGGCGCGGATGCCTTCCTGACCGGTGACGCCACGCTTCGGTTTGCGCCGGACTGGCTGGGACCGGTCGGGGCGGAACTGGGGGTCTATGGCCGCGCCGATGCGCTGGACACACCACACGAAACCTACGGCACCCTGACTTGGGATTTCAGCGACGCCGCGCGGCTGTCGGTCGGCGTGCCCCGCCCTGCGTTTGATGGTTTCGCCGTCTCGGCACTGGAGGCGGGTTTCCCGGCCCTCGCAATCGACATCACAAACCAGACCCGCAGTGCCGCCACCTTTGGCGCCATGTTCGCCAACTGGCTGCCATATGGTGTCAGCCTCGCCGGCGATACCGACCGGCTGCGCTATGCGGTGTCGGTGCACAGCGCCGCGGCACCCGGTGCCACCGTGGCTGGGCTGGGGCTAGGCACCGAGATCGGCGATTGGCAGCTTTCCGGCGCGGTGGAACTGACCGATGGCGAATTCAGCGCCAAAACCCAGGCAGTCCGCAGTTTCGGCGCGGTCGAGGCAGGGATCGGCTATTATGCGCCGGGGGCCGCCGGGGCCAGCCATCTGGCCGAAGCATTTGCCACATTCGCGGTATCCGACCAACTGTCCCTCGGCGCCGTGGTGCAGCTACCCGTCGATGGCGGCAGTGCCACGGGCGGGGTCAGGGCGCGGTACGAGATCGGCGACAGCCTGGCCGTCTCGACCGGCATCGCCACCGATGCAGGTGCCGCGCCTATGCTGAACGCGTTCCTCGACTGGCAGTTCTGAGCCTGCGGGCTTTCGACGGGAACCGTCAGCCCCGGGGGGCGTCTACCGCTCCGCTTTCAGCTTTGCCTGCCGCGCCGCGCGCAACCGGGCGAAATCGGCGCCCGCGTGGTAGCTCGAACGCGTCAGAGGTGTGGCCGAAACCATGCCGAAACCCTTGCCAAAGGCCGCTTTTTCATAGCTGGCAAACTCTTCGGGGGTGACGAAACGGTCGACCACGTGATGTTTCGGGGTCGGCTGCAGATACTGGCCGATGGTCAGAAAATCGATATCCGCCGCACGCATGTCGTCCATCACTTGCAGCACGCCCTGCCGGTCCTCGCCCAGCCCCACCATAATGCCCGACTTGGTGAACATCGATGGATCAAGTTCCTTGACCCGCTGCAGCAGCCGCAGGCTGTGGAAATAGCGCGCTCCCGGGCGGACTGAGGGGTAGAGCCCCGGGGCGGTTTCAAGATTGTGGTTGAAGACGTCGGGTCTTGCCTGAACAACGACATCCAACACACTGGGGTCGCATTTTAAAAAGTCAGGCGTCAGAATTTCGATAGTGGTACCCGGAGATTGTTGCCGGACCGCTCGGATGGTCTGGGCGAAATGCTCGGCGCCGCCATCGGCAACGTCGTCGCGGTCCACGGATGTGATCACCACATGCTTCAGCCCCAGTTTCCTGACCGCATCCGCCACCCGGCCCGGCTCGAACGCATCCAGCGCATTCGGGCGACCGGTGGCGACGTTGCAAAAGGTGCAGCCGCGGGTGCAGACCTCGCCCATGATCATCATGGTGGCGTGTCCCTGGCTCCAGCATTCGCCCACATTGGGACATCCGGCCTCTTCGCAGACCGTGGCCAGCCCGTTCTCACGCAAAGTCCGGTGGGTATCGGCATAGCCCTTGCCGCCGGGCGCCTTGACGCGAATCCAACTGGGCTTCTTGGGTTGGGCATTGTCGGCGCGGTGCGCCTTTTCGGGGTGGCGCTGGCCGGGGTTTTTCAGATCGCGCATATCGTCCTCTTGATTGAGGCCTTATAACGGCGCGCCAAGCGGCTTGTCGTGCAAATTATGCATGTCCGCTACCCGAAGAGATTGCCGCCAGTTTAGAATCGTTATAAATTGCCCCCAAGACAGCGCGGTCTTGCGTTGCCCGAAGTCAGAAAGCCAAAAGGAGTCCGACCATGAAACCAGGCGTGCAACTTCCCGATGTGACGTTTCACACCCGTGTGCGCGATGAAAGCATCGGCGGCGACAACCCGTTCCGCTGGCAAGACATGACCACGGCGGATTATTTCGCCGGCAAACGCGTCGTGCTGTTCTCGCTGCCCGGCGCGTTCACCCCGACCTGCTCGACCTATCAGTTGCCCGGCTACGAGAACGGTCACGGCGATTTCCGGGCCGAGGGCATCGACGAGATCTATTGCATGTCGGTCAATGACACCTTTGTGATGAATGCCTGGGCGCGGGCTCAGAATCTGGAAAACGTCAAGGTGATCCCGGACGGTTCGGGCGTTTTCAACCGGCTTTTGGGCATGCTGGTGGTCAAGGACAACCTGGGCTTTGGCATGCGGTCCTGGCGTTACGCGGCGGTGGTCAATGACGGCGTGGTCGAAGCCTGGTTCGAAGAGCCCGGTCGCGAGGACAACCACGGCGCCGATCCCTATGGGGAAAGCTCGCCGGAAACGGTGCTGGCCTGGCTGCGCGCCAACAAGCCCGCCTGAACCGACAAAACTGCTGACCCTGGCCGGGGCTGCGGCGATCAAGCGCCCGACCGGAAACGGTCGGGCGCTTTGCTTACGGCGGCTCCGATCGCCCGATAGCGGAAATCCGCACCCTCCAGTCGGGCGCTACCCGATCAGGCCGCTGCCGCTGCCGAGTGCGGCATAGTGCCGGTGCAGCCGCTGCAGCGCGATCCGCAAAACGATCTTGCCGGACCGCTGCGACCAGCCCATGCGCTTTTCGGCCTGTTCCATACCTTCGAGAAAGCAGCAGATCCGCAGCACCACGTCGCCCAGCCCGGGGCCGAGATCTGTCAGTGCTCGTGCCACCCGGCCGCGTGCCGCTTCCGACCCGCTGCCACCGCCCGAATCGAACCCGCCCCGGTCGCCACCGGTCAGGAACCGGTCCCAGTTCTGCGCCACGCGTGGCCCCATCTGGGCCAACTCGAAATCCTCGCGCAGCCGTTCCCCGGCCGCCACCAGGTCGTTGTCCAAGAAGGGGATTCCGTCCTTGTTTCGCCGCCGAGCCAGGGCGGCCAGAGGGCTTTCGATCACGTTGTAGCGTACCCGCTTGGAGCTTTCTGCGTCACCCTGGCGGATTTGGCGTTCGCCCCATTCGCGGTGCTGCTCGGCGAAGACGGCTGGCGCCTCGGCAAAGCCTTGCCGCTCTGACTCGCGCTCCGACAACAGGCGCTTCAGCGCGGCGCGGCCGGCGGGGCTGATGCCATAGCGCGCCACCTTGCCGTGGCTTTGGGGTTCGATCCAATCCTTGACCAAAAAAGCCTCGGCGACGGAGCGGTCGAGAACTCCGGTGCGGACGGTACGTCCGTCCGAGGTCTCGCGCACCACGACGGCCTTGCTCATCTGTGGCGCGATGGCCAGACAGGCATCCGGTTCCGCCAGCCGGCGAAGGATGCGTCGCGCCTCGGCCTCGATCTTGCTGTCATCGGGAAGGGTCGCGCTTTGCGGCTGTGCCATCATTTCAATAATATCCTTTCTGGGTATGCGGTGCGTCCGACGCGCGGCCTGAGCGAGACGATCAAAGGCATTGTCCAGCAGCGGATCGTCGCGACGGTTCTCGACCCGCCGGACCTGCCGCAGGATCGTCGAAGCATGGCAGCCCGCGGCTCGCGCCAGCGCCCTGATCGATTGACCGTCCTCGGTATGCACAAGATAATTGCGCACATCCTGAGGCACCCAGTTTGGATAGGCCGGTGGCCCATGGCGAAGGATCTCTCCAGTCGTCATGCTGTGACGTCCTGTCTGCTGGTGATCTCTATGCGGCGGAATACCCCGGCTGGTCCGTCCCCTGAACCAAACGGTGATTGCTCCGCGCTCGACAACTTATGAGCGATTTAGTTTCTATTCCGTTAAAAGTCTCCACAATATCGCCATATTTTTTCGCAGGCGTAAACAATACCTTAATGCAGCGCTCTGGATAAGCCGGGGTTCCGCAACAGGGTCAGGAATGATTGCAGGATACCAGTACGCACTTGAAACGGGAGCTTGCTGATGTCCGATCTGATCAACTTCGTAAACGCGCTGAGCCGCCCTCGCCTGCTGGTCCGGGCCGCGAAACTGGGGCTCGCCGACTACAACCGTGCCCGCGTTCTGAAGCGGCTGACCAAATCTGCCGTGTTGCCCAGCCCCCGCGCCGCCGTCAGCAAGCTGTTATCGGCAGAGGAATCGCTGGAGAACGCGCGCCAGACCGGCGAGGCATCCTACACGCCATCGCGCCACGTCGAGGTACTGATCGCGCTTCTTGCCGAGGCGCGGCTTCTGGCAGGGCCCGGGTTGCGCGCCTGAACCGGTCAGAGGGCGGTCGGAAGTCTCCGGCCGCGCCGGGGCTCAGATATAGCTGTCGGGGATCTCTGCCTTCTTGCGCGCCACATAGTCGCGCAGCGCCTCGGCCCTGCCAGGGTCGAGCATCGGTTGCTGATACTCGTTCAGCAGCTTCCCGACCCGCTCTGCCGCGAGCATCTTGGTGTCCCGCGCGCCTTCCTCGTCCCAGGTCTCGAAAGGTTTGTAGTCGAACAGGTCAGAGCGCCAGTAGGCATCCTTGAAATTCGCCTGAGTGTGGGCACAGCCAAGATAATGCCCGCCCGGGCCGACCTCTGCTATCGCATCCATCGCCTGGGCTTCGGGCCCGACGCTGACGCCCTCGGCCAGCTTGTGCAGCGCGCCCAACTGGTCGGCATCCATGACGAATTTCTCGTAGGAACTGACCAGCCCGCCTTCGAGCCAGCCGCAGGAATGCAGCATGAAGTTCACCCCCGCCAGAAGCGCGGTGTTGAGCGAATTCGCGGTCTCATAGCCGGCCTGGGCGTCGGGCAGTTTCGAGCCGCAGAAAGAGCCGCCCGAGCGATATGGCAGTTTCAGCCTCCGCGCGAGTTGCCCGGCGCCATAGGTTATCTGGCTTGCCTCGGGCGTGCCGAATGTCGGTGCGCCGGAGTTCATGTCGATCGAGGTGACGAAAGCCCCCATGATCACCGGCGCGCCGGGGCGGATCAACTGGCTGTAGGCGACGCCCGCCAGCGCCTCGGCCAGCACCTGGGTCAGGGTTCCCGCGACCGATACCGGCGCCATTGCGCCACCGACGATGAAGGGCGAAATGATGCATGCCTGGTTGGCCTGCGCATAGACCTCGAGCGCACCCATCATTGTCGCATCGAAAGTCAGCGGCGAGTTGATGTTGGTCAGCGAGGTCATCACGGTGCGGCCATCCAGACCACCGAACAGGATATCTGCCATCGCGACCGAATCCCGCGCCCGCACCGGTTCTGTCACCGAGCCCATGAACGGTTTGTCCGAAAGCGTCATATGCGCATGCAGCATGTCGAGATGGCGCTTGTTCACCGCTACGTCCGTGGGCTCGCAGACAGTGCCGCCGGAATGGTGCAGCCATTTCGACATATAGCCGAGCTTCACGAAATTGCGGAAATCCTCAATCGTGGCATAGCGCCGTCCGCCGGCCAGATCGCGCACGAAAGGCGGGCCATAGACCGGCGCCAGCACCAATCCCTTGCCGCCGATTTCTACATTGCGGGCCGGGTTGCGGGCGTGCTGAGTGAATTGCGACGGCGCCGTGGCGCATAGCTGCCGCGCCAGACCTCGCGGAATATGCACCCGCTCGCCGCGCACGTCGGCCCCGGCGTTTCTCCAGCGTTCAAGCGCGGTGGGGTTTTCGACGAAATTGACGCCTATCTCTTCCAGCACTGTCTCGGCATTGTGCTCGATGATCTCGAGCGCCTCGTCGTTCAGGATTTCGAGGTTGGGGATGTTGCGGGTGATGAACCGAGCGGTGTCGATCCGGACCGCGCTGCGTTCCGCCCGCCGCGCCGCGCCGCCACCGCCCCGGGCCCTTCGCTTGGTGCCTGCTTGCGCCATCTTGCCGGATCCTTTGATAAACTGTTGTCCCGGTGATAGCGGTCCTTTGGGCAGCGCAGTTACCGGTTAGCGTCGGTTCAGGGGAGAAAGCGACATACGCCACCGCAAATCGTCGGTGCCATACCAGAACAGCCCGAGTGCGCCTCATCCCGGATCGCGCACGCGAAGCGACACGAAACTGGCGCCCAGGGCGGACTTGTCCTTTAGGGAAACGACTATGACATGCCGCCCGGTTTCGAACAGATGGGCACTGTAAAAGTCGGGGTGATTGACCGGAACGTCGGGGTAGTTGCGCACGCCCTTTGGAAGGCACCGGCCGAGCGTCGAAACCATCTCTTGATAGAGCCGGGCAGCGTCGGGGTTTCCCAGATCGAACTTCCAGACGCAGGCGACTTTGTCGGCGGCACCGGGCTTTAGGTCGCACCCATGCCAAAGCTTGTTTCTTGAGCGCGAACCCACCTCCTCTGCCAGAAACAACGCCCAATACGCGGGCCAGTCACCGTTTCCCTGCGCCAGGAGATCCTCGCTCTGCATGGCCATTTGCAGGGTCACACATGCGGAAAACGCCGCACCCGCCTGTGCAAGCGCCACCACAATTGCCGAAATCAAAACCAGGGTAGTTTTCATCCAGAGCATAGTGGCCCGATTTCAGAGGATTTCAACGGCTATCGGCCCGCGTTCCTCTCGACATCGCCGCGGGCCGTGCCTACACCCGCGCGCATGAGTATCCATCAACGCCTTCTCATCATCGATTTCGGCAGCCAGGTCACCCAGCTGATCGCGCGGCGCTTGCGCGAGCTGAATGTCTATTGCGAAATCCACCCCTACCAGAATGTCACCATGCAGTTTCTGCGGAACTTCGCCCCTAAGGCGGTGATCTTTTCGGGCGGCCCGGCCAGTGTTCTCGACCCCGGCGCGCCGCGCCCGCCCGAGGGCGTCTTCGACCTCGGTGTTCCGATACTGGGCATCTGCTATGGCCAGCAGATCATGGTCGAGATGCTGGAGGGCAAGGTCGAGAGCGGCCACGGTACCGCCGAGTTCGGGCGGGCCTATGTCTCTGCCCGGACCGCCGTGGCGCTGCTGGAGGGCTGGTTCCATGCCGGCGACGAGCAGGTGTGGATGAGCCACGGCGATCATGTGTCGAAATTGCCGGTGGGGTTTGAGGCGGTCGCAACCTCTCCCAATGCGCCTTTCGCCGTGATCGGTAACCCGAAGATGCAGTGCTGGGGGGTGCAGTTTCACCCGGAGGTTCACCACACGCCGAACGGTGCCCGGCTATATCAGAACTTTGTGCGGATGGCTGGTTTTACCGGCGACTGGACCATGGGTGCGTATCGCGAGGATGCCATCGCCAAGATCCGTGCCGAGGTGGGCGACGCGCAGGTAATCTGCGGGCTTTCGGGCGGGGTCGACAGTTCTGTCGCTGCGGTCCTGATCCACGAAGCGATCGGCGACCGGCTTACTTGCGTATTCGTTGACCACGGGCTGTTGCGCCAGGACGAGGCCAAAGAGGTCGTCGCGATGTTCCGCGACAACTACAACATCCCGCTGATCCACGCCGACGAGGCAGAGCTGTTTCTGGGCGAACTGGATGGGCAAAGGGACCCTGAGACCAAGCGCAAGATCATCGGGCGGCTGTTCATCGACGTATTCCAGAAATACGCCGACCGGATCGAGGGCGCTGAGTTCCTCGCCCAAGGCACGCTTTACCCGGACGTTATCGAATCGGTCAGTTTCTCTGGCGGCCCCTCGGTCACCATCAAATCGCACCATAATGTGGGCGGTCTGCCCGAGAAGATGGGGCTGAAGCTGGTCGAACCGCTGCGCGAGCTATTCAAGGACGAGGTCCGCGCTCTGGGGCGTGAACTGGGCCTGCCTCCGAGTTTCATCGGCCGCCATCCCTTCCCCGGCCCCGGCCTGGCGATCCGCTGTCCCGGCGAGATCACCCGCGCAAAGCTGGAGATCCTGCGCAAGGCGGATGCGGTCTATATCGACCAGATCCGCAGGCATGGGCTGTATGACGAGATTTGGCAGGCATTCGTCGCCATTCTGCCGGTGCGCACCGTCGGCGTCATGGGCGACGGGCGCACCTACGATTATGCCTGCGCCCTACGCGCGGTGACCTCGGTCGACGGCATGACGGCGGACTATTACCCGTTCAGCCACGAGTTTCTTGGCGAGACCGCGACGCGGATCATAAACGAGGTCAAGGGTATCAACCGGGTAACCTACGACATCACCTCCAAACCCCCTGGCACCATCGAATGGGAGTGACCGGCCCGGTCCAGACCTGATTGTCAAACGCCATGGTGAAATTATTGGGCGCGCCGTTTGACGCGGTCGTTTGCCACGGAAGCAAGGCCGAAAAGCTCAGGGTTGTTCTGACCGGGATCGACCAGACCGACGGTTAAGTATTGCGAAACGCTGCGGGAGAATGATCGCCTGGATCGGTTTGCTTCGGTATAGATCATGTGGGGCTCGGGAAAACCCCGCCTCCCCCGGCGGGGCTCACCGGGTACCCAGCGGCCAAACTGCGAAAGATCCCGGTGGTTTTGATGAGGGAAACGGCATGCGGGTACGAGAGGTTTGATTGTGCGGTGGATCAGGCGTGTGGGCGTCCTCGGCGTCGCACTATACCTAATAACGGTAGCTGGGCTCGCTTTGTTCGTTGAGAAGTTTCAACCCAATGCCGGGCTGCCCCAAAACCCGGTGATTGTGGTTCTCTCTGCCGGGCAGTCCAGCGACGGGTCCATGGGGCCCTACACCGCCGAGCGATTGTGGACGGGTGTGGATCTTTTCCAAAGATACGGTGCGACGCAGTTCGTCGTCACCGGTGGGAACATGCATGAGGGCTTGCCTGGAGTGGCCCATGCTATGGCCGACTCTGCGCGCATGGCCGGGGTTCCGCGAGCCAAGATTGTTGTCGAAGCCCGGTCACAATCCACCTTGCAGAACGCCATCTTCACGCGCGACTTGCTGCCAGAGGCAACCGGGACCCCGGTTGTTTTGGTCACGAACCGGTTCCATCTGCCACGCGCCTGGGCCAGTTTCCGCTGGGCAGGGTTCCAAAAGGTATTGGTCTACCCCTCGGACACGGCCTCGGATCATTGGTTGCGGCTTGGCTTTGGGCACCTGTTCTTCGAGGTGCTGAAGACCGGGTTGAACGCTTTGCGCGCGTCGGGCGCGAGTCTGGCCGACGAACTGGGAGTGCCCAGGGACCGGTATATGCCTCTGCTCGACTAGGGCGTGTTGAGTTGAGCCGCCCCCTCAGGGTCGAACGCGTTGCGCATTGCAAACGCTGCCTCGCGACATCCGGTTCGGACCGGATTCTGATTGAGAGCAATACGCTATCAGCGACTTGCCCGCAATCATGCTATGACCCGGTCTATCGTGAGAAAGGAAACACCTGTCATGAAACACCTCGTTGCTGCATTTCTCTGCCTGATCCTGCCAGCACTGGCCCAGGCCGAACCCAAAACCTACCGCGTCGTCGGGGTTGCCGCCGGTGACACCCTGAATGTGCGCGAGGCACCCGCCGCAAGTAGCGCCGACATCGGAGACTTGCCGCCCGGGACCGGCGGTGTCGAAATCATCGGCACCGACCCGAGCGGCAAATGGGGTCTGATCGTCTGGCAAGAAAGCAACGGTTGGGTATCGATGCGCTTTCTCGCTCCTGATCCAGTGCAAAGGGTGGCAGGAACGGCGCTGTCGGCTGGGCTGCTTTGCGGCGGCACCGAACCGTTCTGGTCGCTGCGGCTTGCATCCGGTTCGGCCGCCTATTCCAATCTCGATGGCCTGCACTTTGCCATGTCCCTGCAGGGTGCACGGGTGGCAGACGGGCGCGACATCCTGCCGGTGCAGGTCGGTTTTGCCGGCTCGGGCGCCTCTGCCAACGCGATCATCTCTGCACTGAATTGCGGCGACGGGATGAGCGACCGGGTCTATCCATGGCAGATACACCTGCTGCTGACGGGGGGCGGGATTTCGAGGTATCAGGTTGGCTGCTGCCACTTGCCGCTCGAGATCGGGTTTCACTGAGGCCGGCCCAAAGGGTGTTGCCGCGCCGCTCGCATGCCTGTAGCGCAGAACGAATGAGGCTTACCCTGCTCTTGTTCTGCGCCATCACCGCGAGCCCCGCATCGGCGGCGCAATTCTTGTGCCGGGGCGATCCAGGCTGGATCCTGGATTTCGACGAAAGCCTGGCACGGTTCACATTTCTTGGGGTGACCGAAATGGAGGTCATGCTGGAAACCCGGGCCGAAGGCGCCGACTGGCCACGCGCCTTCACGTTGGTCGGAGAGCGCGACACGGCCATCGTGCTGGTGGAAAACGAAATCTGCCCGTCCGGCGGCGAGGCTCAGGATCTGCCCTATCGCACCCGGGTTTTCACCCAGCGAGGGCAGCGCCCCATACTGTTGACCGGATGCTGTGAAATGCGTCGATGAGCGACGGGCATCCGCTGCACGCGGCCAAATGGATGCTGGGGGCCATCGTCAGCTTTACTGCCATGGCGATCGCCGGGCGGGCACTGGCAGTTGCGCATGACACGTTCGAGATCATGACCTACCGCTCGCTGATCGGTGTCGTGATCGTGTTGGGCGTGGCTGCCCGGGCCGGAACGTTGCACCAGATCACACGGCGGCGGCTGCATGTTCATCTGACCCGCAACGCATGTCATTTCACCGGCCAGAACCTTTGGTTTTTTGCGATAACCGCCGCCCCTCTGGCGCAGGTCTTCGCGCTGGAGTTTACCACGCCGATCTGGGCGATGCTGCTGGCGCCATTCTTTTTGGGCGAACGCCTGACCCGCATCCGGATATTGTCTGCGGCGATGGGCTTTGCCGGCGTGCTGGTGGTGGCCCAGCCGGGTTTGGGGTTTACGTTGACGCCGGGGCTCATGGCCGCGGGCATCGCGGCAATCGGGTTTGCCGGCACGGCGATCTTTACCCGGATGCTGACCCGGACCGAGACCATCACCTGCATCCTGGTCTACCTGACAACGTTTCAGGCGGTATTCGGCCTGATCACCGCCGGTTACGACGGCGAGGTCGCGCTGCCCACGCTTGGCTCTGCCCCCTGGCTGTTGCTGGTCGGTTGTGCCGGTCTTCTGGCGCATTTCTGCATGACCAAGGCGCTGGCGCTGGCACCGGCGGCGGTGGTGATGCCGATCGACTTTGCACGCCTTCCGATCATCGCGCTGGTGGGCATGGCCTTTTACGCCGAGCCGTTGCAATGGCCGGTGCTGGCCGGAGCGCTGGTCATTTTTGCCGCAAACTTCATCAACATCCGCGCCGAGACCCGGATCGCCGCCGATAGGTGACGGCATTGCAACGGTTGCGCTGTACCAAACCGGTATCTTGCGTCTTGCCTTTGACCTGGCGCGGCGCGCCCATTTAGGGTGAACCTCGGGCGCAATCTGGGAGGGATGGGCATATGATACGGATATCTGCGGCTGCGGGCGCGGTGATTCTGGCGGCAAACTCGGTTCTTGCCGGCGGAATAGAACGAACCACGCAAAGCATCGCGCCGCTTTTCGAGCGCGGCAAATATGTCGAGTTCTCGTTTGCCAGCGTCAAGCCTTCGATTTCCGGCGTGGAGGGCGGGACAGCGGACCCAAGCGGAGATGTCGTGCCGTCCCATTCGCTCTTCGGGGTGGCATTGAAGATGCCGTTGACCGAAAACATCGATGCTGCGTTCATCCTCGACCAGCCCTTCGGCGCCGATATCACCTATCCGGCTTCAGCCTACTACATGGCGGGGTCCACGGCGACGCTGAACTCCACAGCCTATACCGGCATCGTGAAGTACCGGTTCAACAAGAATTTCAGCGCCTATGCGGGGCTGCGGGCACAGACCATGTCGGCGGATATCACGTTACCAGGTACGGTCATTCCGCCCTCCGGCTATACCGCCACCGGGGCTCAGGAACTCGGGTTCGGATATCTCGTCGGTGCGGCATACGAGCGTCCAGAAATGGCGCTGCGGGTCTCGCTGACTTACAATTCCGAGATCAGCCACGACGTGGCCACGGTCGAGGATATTGGGTTTGGCCCGACATCGACAACAACCGATATCACCACGCCACAGTCGCTAAATCTGGAGTTTCAGACCGGGCTAAACAAAAAGACGCTGCTGTTTGGCGGCGTGCGCTGGGTCGAATGGTCGAAATTCGCGATCTCGCCGCCGGTATATATCACGAATGTCGGCTCACCTATTGTGTCCTATGCCGACGACAGGATCACCTATTCGCTTGGCGTCGGGCGTCGACTGAACGAGCATTGGTCGGTTGCCGGGTCCGCCAGCTATGAAGAGACCCTCGGCGGGGTTTCCTCGAACCTTTCACCGGCCGACGGTAAGGCAACGGTGGGCGTGGGCGTAACCTATACCCAGGACGCCATGAAGATCACCGCCGGGGTCAGCCACACCTGGATCGGCGACGCCAATACAAGCGGCGGAGGGGGAGCCTTCACCGGCACCTGGACCGGCAACTCGGCCACGGCCTTTGGCATGAGGATCGCCTTCAACTTCTAAGCTTTGGGCTTTGCGCAAGCTGGCAACCCCGCCTTCGGTCGGGGTTTTGCTTTGTCGCAGGAAACGGGTCGCTTGCGGGCGCCTTGCGGGATAATGCGGTGACATGACCCAACAAAGAACCCTGACTGCCCGGGCCTGGGCCGAACTGATCCTGATGTCGCTGATCTGGGGCGGATCTTTCCTGTCGATCCGTGTCGCACTGGACGAGATCGGCTTTGTCAGCATCGTGGCCCATCGGGTGTTCTGGGCCGCGCTGGCCCTGTGGGGAGTGGTGCTGGTCTTACGCCTGCCCCTGCCCCGCAGCCCGAGGATCTGGGCCGCCTTTCTGGTGATGGGGCTGTTGAACAACGTGATCCCGTTTTCCCTGATGACCTGGGGGCAGTTGCATATCGAAACCGGTCTGACCTCTATCCTGAACGCCGCCACGGCGATATTCGGGGTCGTGGTGGCCGCGATGGTATTCCGCGACGAGAGGCTGACCGCGCGGCGGTTGACTGGCACCCTGCTTGGGTTCCTGGGCGTCGCCACCGCCATCGGGCTGCAGAATCTTCTGCAATTCGACCCGCGCGCGTTAGCACAGTTGGCGGTGCTGGGCGGCGCGCTCAGCTACGCCGTTGCCAGCGCCTGGGCCCGGGCGACCCTGTCGGGGCTGGCGCCACAGGTCGCCGCCGCAGGCATGCTGACCGGGTCATGCCTGGTGATGCTGCCGGCAGCCCTGATTCTGGAGGGGCCGCCGGACCTGTCGCTGCGGCCCGGCACGCTGATCTCCATCGCCTACTTCGCGCTTGCCGGAACCGCGCTGGCCTATCTGCTCTATTACCGGGTGCTGGCGATGGCGGGTAGTGCCAACCTGATGCTCTGCACCCTGATGATCCCGCCGGTGGCGATCGTTCTGGGGGCGCTGGTACTGGGCGAAGCGCTGCGGCCCGAGGCATTCATCGGCTTCGCAATCCTGGCACTGGGGCTGGTGGTTCTGGATGGCAGGATCTTCCGGCGCCGGGAGGCCGCACGACGGACATGACAAAAGGCCGCCCCCCGGGGGGGGGGGACGGCCTTTCGCAAAAGGGGTCGAAACCTGGGTCAGCGCTTGGAGAACTGGAAGCTCCGGCGCGCCTTGCGCTTGCCATATTTCTTGCGTTCCACCACACGAGAGTCACGGGTAAGAAAACCCGCCGCCTTCAGCGCGCCGCGCAAGCCCGGGTCGTATAGCTGCAGCGCCTTCGAGATGCCGTGCTTGACCGCACCGGCCTGACCCGAAAGCCCGCCGCCCTTGACGGTGGCCTGCACGTCGAACTGGTCCTCGACACCGGCCACGCTGAACGGCTGGCGCAGGATCATCTGCAGCACCGGGCGGGCGAAATAGACGGCGATTTCCCGGCCATTCACGGTGACCTTGCCGGAACCCGGCTTGATCCAGACACGGGCGACCGCGTCCTTGCGCTTGCCGGTGGCATAGGCCCGGCCTAGTTCGTCGCGGACCGGCTCGCGCGGGGCGACGGTTTGCTCGACAACGGCGGCAGCTTCGGTGCCCTCGGCAACGGCGGCCAGCTCTTCCAGAGAGTTCACTTGATCGGCCATTACGCGGTCCTCGTATTCTTCTTGTTCATCGCTTTGACGTCGAGCACTTCGGGGCTTTGGGCCTCATGCGGATGCTCGGCGCCTGCATAGACGCGCAGGTTGGTCATCTGACGGCGCGACAGCCGGTTGCCCGGCAACATGCGCTTGACGGCCATGGTCACCACGCGCTCGGGGTGGTCGCCTTCCAGGATCTGGCCGGCGGTGCGCGACTTAATGCCGCCTGGATAGCCGGTGTGCCAGTAATGGATCTTGTCGCTACGCTTCTTGCCGGTCATCTGCACCTTGTCGGCATTGATGACGATGACATTGTCGCCCATGTCCATATGCGGGGTGAAGGTTGCCTTGTGCTTGCCACGCAGGCGCATTGCGATGATCGAGGCAAGACGGCCCAGCACCACGCCTTCGGCGTCGATCAGGATCCATTTCTTGTCGATATCCGCAGGGGTCGCGGTATAGGTTTTCATATCGCTCTCTTGCATGAGATGAATTCGGAGGCCCGGGTATCTAGGGTTTTCCATGCATAGTCAAGTTCGGCGAGTGCCTTTTAGTTGTGTTAAAACAGAGTGTTATAAATAAGGTAATACTTTACCCCACAATCCGTCGCCCTTGACGGCCCTACTTCGCCCGCTGCGTCGGCGAAAACCTCCAATCAGGTAACCCGGGGCCCATCGGCTGCGGGGCTTGATTCCGCTTGCGTGTTGCCGCAGGCTGCGACTTGCTCAAGTGGGCCCGCAGTGAGCAAAAACGGTGTGCGCCGATCTGATTGTCTGAGAGGAACCGAGCATGGCACGCAGATCCAGACGCGGCACGACTGAGACTATCACGGCGGCCCCCCCGCCCCCGAACGCATTCCGAAACGCACGGAAAATCCACCCCCGGCCGACCTTTTCGCTTTGCAGCGAAGAGGATCACGCGGCGATCCTGGGCCGGGCACAGGATCTGCTGGCCGAACACGGGGTCGCCGTGGTGCATGAGACTGCGAACGAGGCATTGCTGCGCGCAGGTGCGCGTCCCGGGCACGAGGCCACGCGGGTCCGCCTGCCGCGGGAATTGCAGAAAGAGGCGCTGGCGGCGGCATCGCGTCAGGTAACGCTTTGCGGCAAGCGGCCCGAGCGCGACATCACCTTGCCGCGCGCCGACCATGGCTTTGTCATGCGCACCGGTACCGGGGCGCATGGGTTCGTCGACCCCGCGACCGGGACCTATCGCAACATGGAGATCGGCGATGTCGCCAGCGTCGCTGCGGTGGCGAACGGGCTCGACCAGGTGGGGTTTGTGGCGCATCCTTTTTGTTACGGAGTGCATGAGTTGACCAGCGACATTCACAGCGTCGCCGAACTGATCACCCGCACCGACAAACATATCTGGCTGCAGCCCTACAACGTGGAAAACATCGAATACCTGCTGCGCATCGTGAAGACCGCGGGCAGCACCCCTGCCCGGCCGCTTGGCTCTATCATCATGTGTTCGTTCTCGCCTCTGGAGTTCAAGGTGATGGATGTCGAGGCGCTGATCCAGGCGGGGCACGCGGGGTTGCCTGTGCATGCCTGTTCGCTGCCCTCGGCGGGCGGCACGGCGCCTTTGTCGGTTGCGGGCAATGCGCTGATGGCGGCGGCAGAGATACTGGCCATGGTGACGCTCGGCCATGTGCTGGCGCCGGGTACCCCGATGATCGCAACTCCGCTGATGTTCACCCTCGACATGGCCACGGGGCGGGCGCTGCATAGCTGCCCGGAAAGTCTGCAGGCCAAGGCGCTGGCGGTGGGCGTCCTGAAGTCGGTGGGGCTGGTGACACATACCTACGGCATGGGATCGGACACACCGGATGTAGAGGGCCAGTCGATGGCCGAACGCGCCATGTTGGGCCAGATGGTGGCGATGGCCGGCGCCGATATCCTGGGCGGTGTCGGGCAGCTTGAAACGGCGACGGTGTTCTCGCCGGTGCAGGCGGTGCTGGACGATGAACTGGGCGGGTTCATGAGGGCACTGATCCGGGCACCCGAGGTGGATGACGCATCGATGAACTGGGACGAGATACGCGAGATCGGCACAGGTGCGCATTTCCTGGCCTCGCCGCACACGCTGGAGATCTGCCGCAGCCAGTTCCGCCCGTCGGTGTTTCAGCGCGTGGGCCGCGACGACTATGAAAAGGCCAACCGGGCCGGAGCCTTCGAGGCAGCGCGCGACCGGGCGCTGACGCTCATCGCCGCCGATCCGCCGCCGGGACTGCCCGACGAGACCACCTGCCGCGAGATCACCGCCATAGCGGCGGCGGCGGACGAGGATATCATCGGCAGGTCGAGCGGCATCGCCGGCAGGCGCGAAGTGATCTGACCGGCTATTTCGACGGGATCGAGTAGGTCAGCCCGGCGCGGGCCACGGGTTTCTCCTCGCCCTCCGAGAAGATCAGCACGTCGCCGACGGCAAGCGCCCGGCCCAGTTTCAGGATGCGCGCCTCAGAGATCAGGTCGGCCCCGGCCTCTGGCTTGCGCATGAAGTCGATAGAACAGTTCGTGGTCACCGCCAGCGCCTCGGGTCCGACCATCGACAGGACCGCCAGATAGATCGAGACATCGGCCAGCGCGAACATCGACGGGCCTGACACGGTGCCGCCGGGGCGCAGGTTGCGATCCGAAACGTGCATGCGCACCTTGATACCTGTCGCGGTCAGATCCTCGATGGTGAAATCACCTTCGACCTGCGGAAAATGCGACGCCATGAATGCGGTCAGATCGTCGCGGGTCATCTTCAGTGTCATGCTTTCCCTGCCCTTCGAATATGCATAGACATGATGCCAAAATGAGGCGGAGAACAAGATGGATGTGCTGGAACGCGAAGATCATGGCGCGATCGCGCGCCTGACCCTGAACCGACCCGGGGCGCTGAACGCGCTGTCGGACGATCTTTTGGGTGCACTTGGAGAGGAATTCGACCGGCTGGCGGATGACGGCTCGATTAACGCCGTGGTCATTTCGGGTGCGGGCAAGGCGTTTTGTGCCGGCCATGACCTGAAGGAAATACAGGCCGGGCGGCAGGCAGCCGACAGGGGAGAAACCTATTTTGACGATCTTTTTGCGCGCTGTTCGGTTGTGATGCAGAAGATCGGCAAGCTGCCGCAGCCGGTGATCGCCCAGGTGCACGGCATCGCCACTGCGGCGGGCTGCCAGTTGGTGGCGACCTGCGATCTGGCGGTGGCCGCCCAGAGTGCCCGGTTCGGGGTGAACGGGGTGAATATCGGGCTTTTCTGCCTGACGCCGATGGTGGCGCTGACCCGCAACGTGACGCCGAAGAAATCCTTCGAGTTGTTGACGACGGGGCGATTTGCGACGGCAGATGAGGCCGAGGCGCTGGGGCTGGTCAACCGGGTGGCGCCGGACGACCTGCTGGCCGAGGCGACAATGGAACTGGCCGGCGAGGTGGCGTCAAAGCTGCGCTCGGCCATGGCGCTGGGCAAGCAGACTTTCTATGCGCAGCGCGGGCTCGATACCGCCGCGGCCTATGATCTGGCGCGCCAGGCCATGGTCCGCAACATCCTCAACAAGGATACTGACGAGGGCATTCAGGGCTTCATCGAAAAGCGCGCCCCGAACTGGAAGAAGTAAAGAACGGCGTTATCGGATCGCTGACGCGATCCGACCGGCTGGGGGCTCTGCCCCCAGACCCCCGCCCCGCGGCTTGCGACCGACAAGAAGGTCAAAGACGGTAGAGATCAGTGAATTTCGTCTCGAGATAGCTTAGCAGCGGTTCGACCGTGGGCGGGGTGCCGCAGGCTTGCGTAATTGTGTCTTTGGGTTCGCGCAGGCTGCCGTGGCGTTGCAGATTTTCGCGTAGCCAGCCGGTGGCTGCCGAGGTATCGCCATCGGCCAGTCGGCTATCGAGATCGGGCAGGTCGCGACGCATCACCTGGTTCAGGCAGCCAGCATAGACATTGCCCAGCGTGTAGGTCGGGAAATAGCCGAATAGGCCCGCCGACCAGTGCACGTCCTGCAGGACACCGTTCGAGGGCCTGTCGACCTTGACGCCGAAATCGGCCTCGAACCGGTTGTTCCAGGCCTCTGGAAGATCCGAAACCGCCAGGTCTCCGGCGATCAGAGCGCGTTCAAGATCGAAGCGCAGCATGATATGCAGGTTGTAGTGCAACTCATCCGCCTCGGTTCGGATGAAGCCGGGGCTGACGCGGTTGACCGTGTGAAAGAAGCTTTCGGCGTCCGCGACACCGAAATCGCCGAATAAGGCCCGCATTCGGGCATGGAGATGCGAAGTGAAGGCGCGCGAGCGGCCAAGCTGGTTCTCGTAGATCCGGCTCTGGCTTTCATGCACACCCATCGAGGCGCCCCCGCCGAGGGGGGTCAGAGCATAGGCCGGGTCGACATGCTGTTCGTAGGAGCCATGACCGGTCTCGTGGATCGTCGAATAGATGCAGTTGAACGGGTCACTCAGGGATGTGCGGGTGGTGATACGCACGTCGGCGCCGCTGCCCGAACTGAACGGGTGCACCGCCTTGTCGATGCGGCCATGGGCAAAGTCATAGCCAAAGGCAGAGGCAATCTCGCGGGAAATGGCTATCTGTTTGTCTTCGTCAAAATCCTTGTTCAGCACCGCGGGTTGGTGCGAGGCACCCAGCACACGGTCGGCAAGAGCCACCAGTCGCGGGCGCAGCGCGTCGAACATCGAGGCGACATCAGCGGCCCTGGCACCGGGCTCGTAGGTGTCGAGTAGCGCGTCATAAAGATCGCCACCCACTGCCAGCGCCTGGGCTTCCTGGCGTTTCAGTTTCAGCACATGAGCCAGTGTCGGCGCGAACCCATCGAAATCGTCCGCCGCGCGGGCGGCTGCCCATTTGCGGTGGGACAGGCTGGTCACCCGGGCCAGTTCGGTGGCGAGGTCGGCCGGAACCTTGCTGCTGCGGTCGAAATCACGCCGGATCAGGCGGATACTGGCTTTCTGGACGTCGTCAAGTGTCGTCGCGTCGATGGCCGCCAGCCATTCGCCGACCTGCGGGTCGGTGCGGCGTGCGTGCAGCACCGCCTCGATGGCCGCCAGTTCCTCACCCCGCTGGTTCGCGGCGCCTTGCGGCATCATGGTTTCCTGATCCCAGCCCAACCGCCCGGCGATTGCCGCCAGAGCCTGAGTCTGGCGCTCGAACGCCAACAGATCGTCATATGCCAGCATCACGATGCTCCCTTTATCGATTGCGCAATCGGGTATTGTGCACGGTGGCGCAGGCGCAACGCCAGAGCCCATAAGAGCACCGCCATCAACAGATGTGCCAACGCCGTATGCCAGGGCGCCGACGACGTCACCATCACGATGCCCAGCACGGCCTGACCGAAAAGAACTACGGCCATCCAGTTGGCCGCAGCCTTCGTCATCGCATGGCTGCTGCGGCGCGAGACGAACCATACCCGTAGGCCCACCGCAAACAGCAGGTAGCCCCACAGACGGTGAATGAACTGCACCGTGCCGTCGTTTTCGAAGAGATTGCGCCAGACGGGTTCGATCCGCCACATATCGGGCGGGGTGATGCCGCCGGCCATCAGCGGCCAATCGGTGAAGTTGCGGCCTGCGTCGATGCCAGCCACCAGGGCGCCCAGCAGAATTTGCACCAAAGCTGTCGCGATCAGCGCGCTGGAATGGGCCTGCAGCCGCGGTTCGCGGGCGCGGCGGGCCTGCATCAGGTCGCGACCGGACCGCGAAAGGCCCAACATGTACCATGCGATCAGGCCGAGGATCACAAAGGCCAGACCAAGATGCGTGGCCAGACGGTAGCTGGCGACATCGAGCATGGAGCCGGTCAAACCAGATGCAACCATCCACCAGCCGATTGCCCCCTGCAACCCGCCCAGCACGCCCAGCGACAAAAGCCGCCCGGTCCAGCCGGTGGGAATGCGCTTGCTGAGCCAGAAGAACCCAAAGCCCGCGGCCCAGACCAGACCGATCACTCGGCCAAGCTGCCGGTGGCCCCATTCCCACCAGTAGATCGCCTTGAACTCGGCCAGGGACATGCCCTTGTTCTGCAACTGGTATTCGGGAATGGCCTGATATTTAGTGAATTCGGTCTGCCAGGAATTTTCGTTCATCGGCGGCAGCGCGCCCTTGACCACATTCCATTCGGTGATCGAAAGCCCACTGTCAGTCAGCCGGGTCAACCCGCCCACCGCGATCATCAGCACCACCAGCGCAAAAAGCAGCGCCAGCCAGCCCCGGACCGCGCCACGCGCGCCGCGTGGGCCCCGGTCGATGACGCCGGTGGCGCTTGGCGCCGACGCGGCGGTCTCTGCGCCGACCTCTTCGAATATGGATCGTTTCTGGCTCATCACCTGCCTTTCGGATGGGTGCGCGCCGGGGCGCGGCTAGCGGGAAATACCACCGCGGCCAAGGCAGGGTCCAGCCCCCATGTCACCCCAGTTGGCCAAACGCGATTCCCGGTTTCAACGGGGGTGGCAACCGTTTGGGATCACCAGTTGCGCAATCTTGGGTATGTTTGTTGTGTCCGCCGTGTCACAATCCCGCTCTCGGCTGGGGAACAGGTCTGCCTGATGTGACCCTTGGATGCCGATGCGCCCGAGACATCACCCATGCCGAGACTGGCCATGCTCGACAAGACCCCCAAGCCTGCCCGGGCTTGGATGGAAGACGCCAGCACTGCCTGCAATCGGCGACCCGAGCATTGGGGGACAGCAGATATTTCTGCCGCCACTACGATCAGAACGCGTTCGATCCGGATTGCCCGTCAAAAACCTCTGGAGTTTTTTTACCCATGCTGGGGTCGGTGTTTTCCAGCGCTGGCGGGCATATGGAATTGAGCATAAAGACAGAAGATCAGTGCCGGTCAGCCACGCTCTTTCCAGCGCACCATCTGCCGCATGATGCCGTGCAGCATCTGCACATCCGCCCGGGTCAGCGGCATCCGGCCCCAAAGATTGCGCAGCACCTGCTTCATCCCCTCGGCTTTGGTTTCGGGAAAGAAGTACCCGGCCTCGTCAAGCCGCGCCTCATAGTGTTCGGCCAGCTTGTCCACCTCAAGCGCCGGGGCCACCTCTGTCTTGGCAAAGTCCATCCGTTCGGGCAGGGTCTCGACCGTTTGGCGGCGCCATTCATAGGCCAATAGCAACGCGCACTGCGCCAGGTTGAGCGAGGCATAGGCCGGATCGACAGGCACCGAGACGATAGCACTCGCCCGTGCGATGTCGTCGTTTTCAAGCCCTGCACGCTCGGGCCCGAAAAGCACCGCCACTTTCTCGCCTCCGGCGATCTTCTCCGCCGCCTCGCACATGGCCTGCTGCGGCGTCACCACACGCTTGGTCAGGCCGCGGGGGCGTGCGGTGGTGGCATAGATCGCGGTGCAGTCGCCCACCGCCTCGGCTGTGGAGCCAAAGATTTGTGCCGCATCCAGCAGCCGCCCGGCACCGCTGGCCATGGCCGCTGCGCGCGGGTTCGGCCAGCCGTCGCGCGGGTCGACGATCCGCATTCGCTCAAGCCCGAAATTCGCCATCGCGCGGGCGGTGGCACCGATATTCTCGCCCATCTGCGGGCGTATGAGGACGAAGGAAGGTTGCATCAAGGTCTGTTTCTTTTGAACGCGGGGGTGATACGCTTGCGCTGACCCAAGGGCAAGGAGGTGTCGCATGGTCTATGACAAGGGGCTGGCAGAGATTTTGCGGGACGATCTGGCGGGGATACCAGGGGTCAGCGAAAGGAAAATGTTCGGCGGGCTTTGTTTCATGCTGAACGGCAACATGCTGTGCGGTGTGCACAAGGGCGGTGGCATGTTCCGGGTCGGCAAGGGTAACGAGGCCAAAGCGCTGGCCATCGACGGCGCCGGACCGATGCAGTTCACCGGGCGCCGCATGGGAGGCTTGATTGACCTGACCGACGATGCGATGGCCGATGACACCGCAAGGGGCGACTGCCTGCGCCTGTCTTTGCAGTTCGTGGGCGCTCTTGGCGCCAAATAGGCCGCGGTTCTGATCGGGGACAAAGCCGCCTACGCACCATTGTTCCAACATCGCGCATGGCAACCCGATGGAGGTGATGATGACGGATTTTAGCCGCGTGCAAGTAGAGGAGCGGCCCTATCTTTATGTCGAACGCAGCTGCAGCATGGACCCCGGCGATATCAGCTGTGCAATGGGAGAGGCCTTCGGGGCAGTTTACGCTCATATGATGGGAGCCGGTGTGACGCCTGCTGGCCCGGCGCTGTCGGTGTACTACAGCTATGACCCCGAAAAAATGGCATTCCGCGCCGGGTTCACCGTGGCGCAGGCCGACCTGGACAAGACGGGCGGCGAGGTAAAAGGCGATGTTACACCGGCAGGCCACGCACTGCATTTCACCCATATTGGCGCCTATGCAACCCTGCGCGACGACTACGAACTGATGATGCAGCACCTAGAGGAACACGGAATGGCACTGGGCGCACCTTCCTGGGAGCTGTATCTAACCGATATTTCCCAAGTGATGTTGTGTTTAGGCGAGTTTGATCGAATCTGCTGTCGTTTTCAAGCCTGAGGGTTCCGACGTTGCCAGAAACGGCGGTTCTGAGTGGGTTTGTGGTGTCGAGCTGCCCATTTTTGGCGGG